>CAIPBT010000201.1 GCA_903863375.1 uncultured Ferrovum sp. | reverse complement strand
GACGCAGAGTCCAAGACCATTCGGGATGTCGCCATCCCGCCATTGGCGCACGGATCCTTAACCTCCGGCAAGTGATTAGCCACGGAAGATGTCGAACGGTTCGATCCGCAACACCTTGCGGATCCCGACATAGCTGGACAACGCGGCAATCACCAGCACCATGCCGAAGGCCAACTCCAGATTCCAGAATGTGATGATGGCAGCGTAATTCGGCATGCGCGAGCGGGACACCCAGATCATCAGTGTCACCAGTCCAATGCCAAGACCGTAACCGGTCAGCGCCGTAAAGGTCGCCATGAACAAGATCATCCAGACCAGCTCAATGCTTTTGGCCCCGATTGCCTTGAGGGCACCGAACTTTTCCAGGTTTTCCAGGATGAAGGAATAAAACGTCTGTCCGGAAATTGACAGGCCGACGATGAAACTGATCACGGTCATCATCAGGATATTGGTGCCAATACCGGTCTGATAGGTGTAAAAATTGGCAATACGGGTATTGAACTGGTCCTTGGTCAGCGCGAGATAGCCAAGCGCCGCCACCTGATGCTGGATTGCCGCTACCGCGCCCGGGTCCCTGGGCTGCACCAGCACATAGGACATCGTGAAACGCGGCGATGGAAGGTACTGCCGCGCACGACTGTAAGTGGTGTATAGGGTGGGGATGCCGTTCAGGCCGTTGGCCGACACCTTGACCACGCCCACGATCACGCCGCGAAAATCGTTCAGTTCGAACACCGTGCCTATCGTGGGGTGTTCCAGCTTGCCGATCTCGGAATCATCCACCACGAAGAAGGCATTGTCCGCATAAATGTCTTCGATGTTGCCCTGCTCCATCGCCGGACGACCGAACAGGCTGGTGTCATCCAGTCCGACCACACTGCAGGCCTGGTAAGTGCCGCTGGCAAGCCTTACCTGCGCACTGCCCACCAGCAGAGGCACGGCATACGCCACGCCATCCATGCTGCGTACGGCGTCGAGCAGGTAATCGGGCATGGGAATGGCGTTGCTGGCCGTGTTGACGGCCGGATCGATGATCCACATCGTGGCGCCAATATTGGTCACGTTTGAGTACGCCCGATTCAGGATGCCAGCGAACATTGCGGTCATCTGCACCATAAGGAACACGGCAAAAGTGATGCCGATCAGCAGGGCCGTGAACTTGGCGCCGTCATTGACCAGCAGCTTGAAGCCGATCCGCATCAGGTTGACATACTTCACGGCCTGGGGTGCTCGGTCGGGTCCGGCGTCGGCGTCGGCGTCAGCGTCGGCGTCGGCGATGGATTCCACCAGCCGCCGCCGAGTGCCACCAGCAGCGCCACCGTATCCTGAAAGCGCAAAGCCACGGTCTGCAGGCGCAAGACGCGGGCCTGCTGGCGCAACACGTCGCCCGCCAGCGCGTCGCCCGCCGACAGGGTTCCCGCCTGCACGCTGACCTGGAGCAGGCCAAGCGCCGCATCGGCGTCTGCAACCGCAGCATCCTGGGCCTGCAGCACCCGGCCGTCGCTGTCCAAGGCGGCCAGGGTGTCTGCCACCTGCGCGAATGCGGTCAGCACGGTCTGGCGGTACTGCGCCAGCGACTGCTGATACGCGTCGCGTGCCGCCTCGCGGCCGTACCACAGCGCACCGCCCTGAAATACCGGGGCGGTCACGCCAGGACCAATGCTCCAGAAACGGGCGGCACCCGACGACAAGGCACCAAAGCGGTTGGCGGCCGCGCCATAGCTTGCATCCAGGGTGATGGCCGGAAACAGGGCAGCCGTTGCCACGCCAATGGCTGCGCTCGCTGCATGCAGGTCAGCCTGGGCAACCAGGATGTCCGGCCGCTGCTGCACCAGCGCGGACGGCAGGCTGAGCGGGACATCCAGGGGCAGGCTAAGCTCCGCCAGCCGGATGTCTGCCGCCGTCTGCTCGGCAGGCAATTTCCCGCCGAGGGTGGCGAGCAGGTCTCCTGCCGCGGTGATTTTCAGCGCCAGTGCCGGCAACAGGGCCTGGTTGGCGTCCAGCAGCGAACGGATCGTGAGCACGGCGGCATGACTGCCAAAGCCACTGCGCTCGGCGCTCTCGGTGGCGGCGAGTTGGGCCTGCTGCAAGCGGATTAGGGTGCGGACGGTGTCACGCTCGTCCAGATAGGCACCGCGGGCGATCACGGTATTCACCAGCGCTGCCGTCAACGTCACGTAGGCGGCATGAACCAGGGCGGACTGCCCGCTGGTCTGTGCCTGCAGCAGTTCGACTGACCGGTGTGCACCCCCAAACACATCGAGAGCGTAGCCGATCGATCCGGTCAGGGTGAACAGGTTGAACAGGGTGCCGCTCGACGCGGTGCCCTGCTCGGCGCTCGCCGCGCGCTCGCGGGTGACACCGGCTGCCAGCGCAACATGGGGATAAAACACGCCGTATCCGGCGCGCAGGCGATCCTGGCTCTGGCGCAAACTTGCCTCCGCCGCCTGCAGCGTCGGATTGGCCACCAAAGCGGCATCGACCTGGGCATTCAGGCCAGCTGACCGGAACAGGTGCCACCAGTTCGCTGGAACCTCGCCGCCGTCGCGCAAGCGCTGCACCACCCCCCCTGCCAGAACTGGCTCGGGCAGCGCGCCAGCACCGTAGCGAGGGCCGGTTGCCGTCACTGGCCGGACAAAGTCCGGCCCCACCGTGCAGGCCGCCAGAACCAAGGGCAGCATCCAGAACAGCAACCGGTTCATGCCCGAGGCGTGGCGCGCGATCATTTCGGCCCGATGAAAACGTCGACCAGTTGGCCAGGATAGGCCCCATGCACGTCCCGGGTCGAAAATCGAAAGATCACCGGCAGCACCCGCAGGTCGACCTTTTCCTGCCGCTGGTTGGACAACTCGATCTTCGGCGAAACATAGGGCTGCACGCGCACGAATTCCAACGGCACCTTGAGCGTGGTGCCGCGGATGGCAGCCTCGGCGCGGATGCTGCCCGGCGCGGGCAGGCGCGACACCAGAATTTCGTCAACAAAACAGCGGATCGCCAGATGATCCTGTGGCGCGCTCATCACCACGACCGGATCAAAGCCCTCGGTGTAGGCATCGTAAGCGCCCTGGCCAGAGACCACACTGCCAGACGTGACATTCAGCGCCAGCACCACCCCGGCCACGCGTGCCCGAATCGAGAACTTCGCCAGCAGGGCATTCGCGGCAGCCGAGGCCTGATGCAAGGCTTCCACGGTACGGGCCTGATTGGTGATGTCGTAGCTCCAGGCACCGGCCTTCACCAGATCGTATTGACGGCGGCTCACCAGGAGGGCGGCTTCAGCCTGGCTCACGGCATCAGCGGCCGTATCCAGCGCGTCCCTGCTGATGGACCGGGAATCCAGTTCATAGCTGGCCCGCCGCTTGTCAGACTGGTCCCGGGCGGTCTTCAGCGTTGCCAGCGCGAGGGTGACCTGGGCCGCAGCAATGGTCAGGGTCTCGGCGCGGGGCTGGGCGTGCAGTTCGGCCAACAGGGCACCTGCTGCCGCCTCCTGCAGGCGCAACTGCTGCGCGTTGGCACGCTGCACCGAATCGTCGATGGTCAGCAGCAAGGTACCGGCGGCCACCTGCTGCCCCTCGGCCACGTGCACGCCCGACACCACACCGGACACCTCTGGAAAAACCGTGATGTTCGATCCGCCGGCCTGGTCACTTTCGATGATGCCGTTGGCATAGATGGCGGTCGGATAGGGATTGGTCACGGGCCGGAAGACGGGTGGCTGCGCTGGACGTTCAATGCTGAAATACCAGGCACTGATCAGCCCGATCACAATGCCCAGCACTGACAGTCCGAAGATCAGGGCGCGCCTCATTCCGTGCCCTTTTCGCGGGCGGTGATGCGACCGTCTTCCATGTGCACGATGCGGTCGGCAAACTCGTTGATGCGCGCGTCATGGGTGACGATCAGGATGCAGCGCTCGGCATTGAGGAATTCCTCCTTCACGAACGCGATGATGGTGCGACCCGTGTCGCCATCGAGCGAGGCAGTCGGTTCATCCAGGATCAGGATCTGCGGACGGCTGACAATGGCGCGGGCAATCGCCACCCGTTGCTGTTCGCCGCCAGAGAGTTTGACGGGCAGGATGGTCGCCCGGTTGGCAAGCCCGACGATGCCGAGATCCCGGTCGGCTTCCAGCATCGCCGCATCCCAGTCTGCGCCCTGCAGCAACATCGGAATGGCAACATTCTCACGCGAGGTCAGACGCGGAAACAGGTGAAAATCCTGGAACACAAACCCGATGTTGAACAGGCGGAAATCGGCGAGGGCGTTGGTGTCGAGGGCCCAGAGATCCGCCCCGTGGACCGTGACCGAACCGCCATCCGGTCGCAGGATGCCGGAGAGCATGCTGAGCAGGGTGGTCTTGCCGCTGCCCGATGGCCCCACGATGAACAGCATCTCGCCGAACTGCGCCTGCAGGTTGACGTGATTGACGGCCGTGGTCAGGGTTTCGCCGGTGCCGAAGGTTTTCACCAGATCACGCGCCTCGATGGCGGGTTGGGCCGCGACCGCGCTCACGTCAACCGCCTTGTCCCGGGGATCAGGAGTGACAGCGTCTGCGACAGCGACCCAACCCGGGCATACGACATGCTCACCTCCCAAAACCTGCATCCTGAGCGCTTGCCACTGCCCTTTCGGTACGAAGCCGCACGCTCAGGCCGTGCGCTGACGAACCGACCGGATTGGCAGCGCCCCGCACAGTGAAATCGACAGACGGAAGCCATGCGTCCGCGTCGGGAGCACTTCTGACTTCCCCGGGAATGACCATGCCAAGCCTCCTGAACATCCGCACCTCCTTGCAGGCGCTCCGCCGCTATCTACCGGGCTTGGCGCTCCGCCCCTACCTGGTGGGCTTGGCCCTGCTGCTGCTCGGCTTGGGACTGACCGCAGGCCTGAGGGGATTCGGCACCCAAGGCGGTGTCCTGCTGCTGCTGATCAGCAGCACGCTGCTGTTCGCCGTCAGCTTGCTGGCCGACCTTGTCCCAGCCACACTGCCCATCGTGGTGGTGGCAAAACCTGTGGTGACAAGACCCGTGGTGACAAGACCCGCGGTGACACTTGCAACGTCCTCGACTGCCCTGATCGCGATTCCAACCAAGACCGCAATCTCCGACCTGGCCCCAGCAAGTCCCGGGAATGGCGCACCGGCCGCAAGCGCAGCCCCACCGAGGGATCGCGCCTTGCTGTCGCTGACCCTGGGCGACCTGCTGCTGGACGCGATCGGGAATGATCCGGAGGAAAGCGGACAGCTGATGGCGCGCGCCATCCAGCGTGCCCTCCATCCGGAGGGCACTGCACCGCCGGCGCCTGGCAAACTGCCCTGAGTCAGTGGGGCGGTTGCCGGCGCGCCGCACCGACCCCAGGAATGCGGGCACGGGCACGACACAGATCCGCTTCCAGCCCCTCGATGCGCTGCAGCAGGGTGACCGTGATGGCCAGTCCGCCATGCTCCAGATCAAAGGCGCAGCGTAGACGAAAGGCCGTGCGGGTCACGACCAGCCAGGTGGCGCTGAACGCCGGAATCTCCGCCTTCTGGTCCACCGGGGTGATCACACCGAAGTCGATCAGTTCAACCACCTCCAGGTCGGTCAGCCCTGACAGGGCCACCAGTTCCGCCTGGGACAGGTCGGGGTGATCCTCAAGCCGGAATACCTGAGCCGTATCGTTGTCCATGATGTTGCTCCTAGGACGGGAAAAGGAAAGTCATGCCGCCGCTGGGCCACCCAGTTTCCAGGCGGCACGGGGGTCGGTGGTGTTGAGGGCCGCCAGCTGCATGAACAGCAGCCGGGCGGGTTCGCTGACCGGTGATGGCACCACCAGCTGCACAAGGGCGTACAGATCGCCCGGCGACTTCCGGTGGCGCGGCAGTCCGCGGCCGGGCAGACGCAGCTGCTGGCCGGCGGCAGTGCCAGGGGCCACTTTCAGGCGGACCGGACCCGCCGGCGTGGGGATCGACAGGCTCGCGCCAAGCACGGCCTCCCAGGGCGTGAGCGGAAGGTCGATATAAAGGTCGTGACCGGCGACCCGGTACAACGGGTGCGGCAGCAGGTGAATGTGCAGGTAAAGATCACCGCGCCGCCCGCCGCCTGAACCGATGCCACCCTTGCCTGGAACGCGCAGTCGCTGTCCCTCGGTGGCACCCGCCGGCACCCGGGCACGCACCGTCAGCCGGCTGCCGGGCTGGCTACCAGCGTGATGCGCCTGGGACAGCCGCAGTTCCAGCGTCACCTCCCGGCCACGAAAGGCATCCTCGACACTGAGTTCGATCTCCACTTCCGCATCGTCGCCTGGCACGGCGTACTGCCCGCCATCGCCCGACCCCGCGCGGCCACCCTGCCCGGCCCGGGCGCCCGAGCGTCCGGCCTGCCGGAATGCCGCGAACAGATCCGCAAAGTCAGCCTCGTCGAAGCTGCCGTTGCCTGCAGAAAAGTGGTCCCGCCAGTCCGCCTCGGGCTTGAACTCCTGGCCGGCCTTGCGCTCACCCAGGGCATCGTAGGCGGCCCGGGCGGCAGGATCTTTCAGGGTGCGGTAGGCCTCTGCCACGCGCTTGAAGGTTTCCTCGGCATCCTTCTCCTTGGAAACATCCGGGTGAAAGCGGCGCGCCAGCTTCTGGTAGGCCTTTTTGATGGTGGCGGCGTCGGCCGTTCGAGCCACGCCAAGGCTGGCATAGTAGTCCTGATATTGCATGACCGTCCGGCGGTTTGCCGTCCTCCACAAAGCCACATCGACCCTGATGTATTCTGGCCTGTCAGATCGGCGCTGTTCGTTCGACAACGTACCCAGGCAGGTAGCACCGCCGTGCCGGGTTGCGATGCGTCGTCTCTCGCCGTGCGTCGTGGTCCATCGCACAGACCCTCCCGCGGCACATCGCGTGAAATGGCTGTCAGCCTGGGGTACACCCCGACCCGCCGAGGATTGTGATCATGACGTCTACCCGCCAGAAGCAGCTGACCAGCCTGGATCGCATCACCGACCATGCCCTTGGCCCAGCCGATGCCGAGGTGACCGTGCTGGAATATGGCGACTTCACCTCGGTCGCCTGCGCCGAAGCACAGCCCTGCCTTGCGCTGCTGCGACGGGAGTTTGGCGACGAAATCCGGGTGGCATTTCGCCATTTCCCCGAACGCGCGATTCATCCGCTGGCGGAGATGGCTGCCGAGGCTTCGGAAGCGATGGCGGCGCAGGGCAAGTTCTGGCCCTATCACGATCTGCTGTTCAGCCATCATGCGCACCTGTCAGCAACCAGCATCCGGGCCGATGCCGAACAACTCGAGGCAGACATGCGACGGTTTGATGCCGCCCTGCTGGGGCATGCGTATCTGCAGCGGGTGCAGGAACAGATGGAATCGGCGCGGCTGCTGTCGATTCGGGCCATGCCAACCTTCTATGTGAATGGCGTGCTGGTGGATGTTTCCTTCGGCCTGCATCACCTCACCGAGGCCGTCGAATGGGCCTTGCGGGCCCTTGACGATAGAGCGGCGCGTCGCTACGCCCAGCCGCCACCCAAGGATTCCGCTGTCAAGCCATCCACTGACAAACCGTCGGCCGCCGGACGGCCGGCAGTATCGCGTCAGGCTTTCAGGCGCTCGGCCGACACGTAATTCAAGCGGAAGTCCTCAAACGAGCCGGCATCGGATGTCTCGATGGCCTGCTGTTCGGCGAGCGAAGCGGCGGCCAGGTCACGATAGGTGGCATCCTGCTCGGCGGGCCACGGCAGGCCGAGCACGGTCGCACGGGCCCAGTCCGACTGCTCCCGGATCACGCCAATGTGCGATCCCTCCGGTGTTGCCAGAATCCGCTGCAGCACCTGCGCTGCCGGCAGGCTGGCGGGATCGGCCAGACGGTCTTGCATCACGCGCAGGGCTGCGCCATAGCCATCCACGTCAGACACGCGGGTTCCCGCAGGTGCTTCTGTCGCAGCAGCCGCATCCAGCGCCGCGGCAATCGGTGCCATCTCGGCCAGTAGTTCTGCCGCCCAGTGGCGGATATCGATCGCCTCCTCACCGCGTTGCAGCATCAGGCCCGGCTCGCGACCCCGCTCGCTGGTCAGCGCCTGGTTCTGCAGCAGCGTGGCGATCTCGGCAGGAGAATCCGGTGGACTGGGCAGCACATGGCAATGCAGCAGGAACAGGTCGAGGAAGCGGGCGAGGGTTTCCGAGATGCCGACCGGCTCGAACGGATCCAGGTCGATGCAACGCACCTCGACATATTCCACACCTCGGGTCCGCAAGGCATGCAGCGGGCGCTCACCCACCTGGATCACCCGCTTGGGCCGGATCGTGCTGTAAAACTCGTTTTCGATCTGCAGCAGGGATGTCGACAGCTGACGATAGCTGCCATCTGGCCCCTGAATGCCGATCTTCGCGTAATCGTCATGCGATTCGGTCAAGGCGCGCTCGAGGGAAGCCGCATACGATTCCAGGCAGTTGTAGCTGACCGCCAGACGCGATTGCGCATCACTCTGATAGCCCAGACGGCCCATGCGCAAGGACGTGGCATAGGGCAGGCCCAGCGTTCCGCCATGCATGGGCTGCAGCCGGTGCGGACGACCTTCGACGAAACTGGCGCAGACTGCCGGCGAGGCGCCCTGCAACAGCAGCAAGAGGAAGGAATGCCGGCGGAAATTGCGGATCAGCGCAAAGTATTCATCCGTTGCCAATCCCGGCATCGACCAGTTGTAGTGAATACCGGAGATCACCTGCATGCGCCGCCCGTACCGGTGCACCAGCCCCATGCGGTAAACACTTTTCGCGCGTCCCATATTGGAGTGGCCAAACTGGGCAATCGGGATCGCGTCATCCGCGGGCAGACGGCACGGCATGCTGCTAACCCACAGGCGCTCCGGCCCGATCTGGCGGTAGACAAACTGATGGATCTGGCGCAACTCCTGCAGGCAGTCGGCTGCGGTGGCATGCGCCCCGGTCACCAGCTCGACCTGGGACTCGGAAAAATCGGTGGTGATGCTGGGATGGGTCAGGGCCGCCCCGAGCGCGACCGGGTGGGGGGTCAGGCTGAGGGAACCATCACTGGCCGTGCGCAAACTTTCCTTTTCGATTCCGCGCCGCATGCCCAGCAGCTGCCGGGCGGTCAGACCCTGCAGACGCACCGCGATTTCCTTCAACCGGTCGACCATTGCACCACCTTGCATAAGAAACCCTGAGGCCGGGAAAACCCGCAGCCGTTACCCGTCGGCCCGACCGCCATCGTGCCGTCCGCTCGTCGGCGGCAGCATACCAGCAGTCCGGGTCATTCCGTTGACGGATCGCGTACAGGGGCACCGCGTCATCGCAAACGCGCAAACCCCCTGCCGGAAAGGGCAAGCCCCTAAGATGCGTCGATCGGATTGTGCAGGGCGTGAGCGCCTGGCTGATACCCCTGCAGCGTCTGCAGGTTGTTGGCGCGAATGAAGTCTGCCGAAGTATGGGCGCGATCCCGACTGAGCAGGCCGCGCAGCGGCAGCAGGCTGTCCATGCCCCGGTGCCGCAGCCAGTCCTTCAGGCCACTGACCAGGGGATGCATACCGGCACTGCCGTGCTGCAGCAGCACCGCCGCTGTCATCACCACATCCGCGCCGGCCAGCAGAAACTTGATCACATCGTTCACGGAATGGACACCCGTCGAGGCGGCCAACGAGGCGCTCACGCGTCCATGCAGCAGCGCGATCCACTGCAGGGGCACGCGCAGTTCGCGGGCATGGCTGAGTTCGAAGGCGTTGGTCATCTGCAGCCGCACCACATCGATGTCCGGCTGTTGGTAGCGATTGAACAGCACCAGACCATCGGCCCCGGCATCGACCAGACGCAGCAGGAAGTGGCCGGGCGCCGTGAAATAGGGACTGACCTTCACGGCGAGTGGCAACGTGGTGCGCGCGCGCACGGCGCGGACCGTATCGACATGGCGCTGCTCGATCTCGGCGCCACTGAGGGTCAGGTCGGTGGCGACAAAATGGATGTTGAGCTCGAGCGCACTGGCACCGGCCTCTTCGCATTGCCGGGCATGCTGCGTCCAGTGCTCGAGGTCGCTGGCATGCAGGCTGGCAATCACGGGGATGGCCAGTGCAGCGCGCGCGCGCCGGATCAGGTCGAGATAACGGTCCTCGCCCTGGCTGTCGGGGGGCAAAACCGGAAAATAGCTGGATACCTCCGGCGAATTGCACGCGCCCGCAGCCCGCAGGGTCTCCTCTCTTTTGTCGGCGGCGGCCAGTTCACTCGCAAACAGCGAGGGCAGCACCACCGCCCCTGCACCTGCTGCCTCCAGCGCGCGCAAATGGCGGACGTTGCCAGTGAGTGGCGATGCCGAGGCCACCACGGGAGAAGGCAAGGTCAGCCCAAGATATCGGGTTGCGAGAGTCATCTCACCCCCTGCCTGCTGCAATGCGCTCGTACTGGGCGTATTTGGCCGTCACTGCCTGCTGGGCCTGCTCCATCAGCCGCGCAGCCTCGGCGGGATGGGTTCGCCCCAGTGTGGTGTAGCGGATTTCATTGCGCGCATAGTCCATGAAGGGAATCCGGGGACGTGGCGAATCCAGGCGGAACGGATTTTCTCCCTTGCCGCGCAGGCTGGGACTGAAGCGCAACAGCGGCCAGTATCCGGAGGCCACCGCCAACGTCTGCTGATGCATGCCATGCCGCATGTCGATGCCGTGTGCGATGCACTGGCTGTAGGCGAGAATCAGCGATGGCCCCGGATAGGCCTCGGCTTCGCGAAAGGCCCGCAGGGTGTGCTGGGGATTGGCACCAATCGCCACCTGCGCGACATAGACGCTGCCGTAGGCGATCGCCTGCAGGGCCAGATCCTTGCGGGCCACGCGCTTGCCGGCTGTGGCAAATTTGGCGACTGCCCCCAGCGGCGTTGCCTTCGACGCCTGCCCGCCGGTATTGGAGTAGACCTCCGTATCGAGCACCAGCACGTTCACGTCGCGACCGGTGGCAAGCACGTGATCCAGTCCGCCGGAATCGATGTCATAAGCCCAGCCATCCCCGCCAACCAGCCAGATGCTGCGGCGGACCAGATGATCGGCCACGGACAGCAGGTTACGTGCTGCCTCACCCGGCAGCTCCTGCAGCAGAGCCTTGAGGGCGGCCACCCGCAGCCGCTGGGTGCGGATCTCCGACTCTTCCAGTTGCGGCGACGACAGGATTGCCGCCACCCGCTCGGCACCGACCTCAACCGAGAGACTGGCCAGCAAGCGACGCGCCAGGTCCAGATGCTTGTCGGCAGCCAGACGAAACCCGAGCCCGAATTCCGCATTGTCTTCGAACAGGGAATTTGACCAGGCTGGACCACGCCCCTCCACATTGCGGGTCCAGGGTGTTACCGGCAGATTGGCGCCATAAATCGACGAGCAGCCCGTGGCATTTGCAATCAGTGCGCGGTCACCAAACAGCTGCGACAGCAGCTTCAGATAGGGCGTCTCGCCACACCCGGCGCAGGCTCCGGAAAATTCGAAGGTGGGCTCGAGAAATTGCACCCCCGCCACCTCGTCAAAATTCACGCCTGAGCGGTCATTGACGGGCAGGCTCTCGAAAAAGCGGATGTTGGCCCGCTCGGCTGTCACGCGTTCGCCTTTTGCAACCAAATGCACGGCGCGCAAGGCCGGTACCCGATCACTGAGAGCCGGACAGGCCTCCTCGCACAGGCCACATCCGGTGCAGTCTTCGATATAGAACTGCAGCGTGAAGCAGACATCGGGATAGCCGCGCAGATTGACTGGCGCCGACAGGAAGCTTTGCGGGGCCGCCGTCAGCAGGTCGCGCTGGTAGCTGCGCGCCCGGATCACGCTGTGCGGGCACACCACCGCGCATTGTCCGCACTGGATGCACAGATCCGGCTCCCAGACCGGCACCAGTTCGGCAATGTCGCGCTTTTCGTAGGCCGCGGTGCCCGAAGGATAGGTGCCATCTGGTGGCATCACACTCACCGGAATCTGTTCACCGCGCCCGCGCAGGGCCATCGCCGTGAAGCGCAGCACAAACGCTGGCGCGTCCGCTGGAACGATGGCAGGCAGGTCGAACGTACTGCTCACAACGGCCGGCAGGGACACCGGGTGCAGGCGCGCCAGCGCGCCATCGACCGCGGCGAAATTGTGGGCAACCACAGCTTCCCCCTTGTGCGCATAAGTTTTGCGGATGGAGGCCTTGATCTGGCGGATGCCTTCCTCCACCGGCAGCACGCCGGACAAGGCAAAAAAACAGGTCTGCAGAATGGTGTTGGTCAGCCCTGGCAGGCCCGCCTCGCGCGCAGCCGTCGAGGCATCGATCACGTGCAGCTTTAGCCCGAGGGACAGGATTTGCTGTTGCACGGTGCGCGGCAGGTGATCCCAGATCTGATCCGGGCCATGCAGGGTGTTGAGGAGGAAAATCGCGCCAGGGGCCGCCAGATGCAGCATGTCCTGACGCGCCAGGAAACTGAACTGATGCACCGCAATGAATCCCGCCTGTTCGATCAGGTACGGTGCATGGATCGGCAGCCCGCTAAAACGCAGGTGCGAGACTGTCTGTGCACCCGATTTATGCGAGTCATAAACAAAGTAGGCCTGCGCAAAATGCTCCCCCCCTTCAGCCAAGATCTTGGCACTGTTCTTGTTCGCGCCCACCGTTCCGTCCGACCCCAGGCCATAAAATACGGCATGCACCTCGGCGGGCGTCGGCAGCCGGAACGCCAGATCCACGGCCAGGCTGCTGTGCGACAGGTCGTCATCAATGCCGACCGTAAAGCTGTCGCGAGGTGCGGCAGCGCGCAGTTCCTCAAAGATGGCGTGCGCCATGGCCGGACTGAAGTTCTTTGACGCAAGACCATAGCGCCCACCGATCACCCGCGGCATGGCGGCACGCTGGCCGAGCGCGACGGCCTGTGCCAGCACCGTGATGACATCCAGGTAGAGCGGTTCACCCGGCGCTCCCGGCTCCTTGGTCTGTTCGATCACAGCCAGCTGGTTGCAGCAGGACGGAAGGGCGGCGAGGAAATGCGCTGCGGAAAAGGGCCGGTACAGGCGCACCTGCAGCACCCCCACGCGTTCACCGGCCGCCTGTAGAAATAGCGCTGTTTCGCGTGCTGTCTCGGCCCCCGCCCCCATCGCCACGATCACCCGCTCGGCGTCGGCGGCACCGCTGTAGTCAAACAGGTGATAAGCCCGGCCGGTCAGCGCACCGAGTCGGTCCATCTGGGCCTGGACGATGGCCGGTACCTGCCGGTAGAAGGGGCTGACCGATTCCCGTGCCTGGAAAAACGTATCGGGATTCTGCGCGGTCCCGCGAATGAACGGCGCTTCCGGATTGAGTGCGCGCGCCCGATGGGCGCGCACCAGGCGATCATCGATCATGGTGCGGATGTGCTCATCCGCGATCAACACCATGGTGTTGATCTCGTGCGAAGTGCGAAACCCATCAAAAAAATGCAGAAACGGCACCCGACTCTGCAGGGTGGCGGCCTGCGCAATCAGGGCGCAGTCGTGGGCCTCCTGGACCGAACCGGAGGACAGCAGGGCAAAGCCGGTGGTACGGACGGCCATGACATCAGAATGATCGCCAAAGATGGACAACGCCTGGGTCGCCACGGAACGGGCAGCGACATGGAAAACGGTGGCAGTGAGCTCGCCCGCGATCTTGAACATATTGGGCAGCATCAACAGCAAGCCCTGCGACGAGGTGAAGGTGGTGGTCAGGGCACCTGCCTGCAGGGCGCCATGCACAGCGCCAGCCGCACCGCCCTCGCTCTGCATCTCCTGCACCACCGGCACGTTGCCCCACAGATTGAAATCTCCGGCAGCCGACCACTGGTCAGCGAGTTCTGCCATGGTCGAAGAAGGCGTGATCGGAAAAATCGCGCAAACTTCATTCACCCGGTAGGCGATATGGGCTACTGCGGTATTGCCGTCGATGGTGGTGCGCAGGGTCATGACGACACCTGCGATCGGTTGGGCGCGAGGTCTAGCGTTGCCAGTTCGAGGGCGTGACAGGGACATTGCTCAACGCAGACCGCACAGCCCGTGCATCGCTGGGGATTCACCTGATACCCCAGACCGGGACCGAGTTTGCGAATGGCATCCTCGGGACAGGCGGCGAAGCAGTGATCGCATTCGAAGCAGTTGCCGCAGGACAGGCAGCGCTGTGCCTCATGGCGGGCAGCCGGCGCTGTGAGGGTCTGCACAATCTCGCTGAAATCCTTGAGCCGCCCGGCCGCCGGCTGGCTGGCCTCGGCGATTCCCGCCACCTCGACGTAGACCGGCAGATGCAGCATCCTGAAATCGACCATCGCCCGCGGTGGTACCACGGGCCGCCGTTGTCCCTGCAGCCAGGCATGAATCGTGCGTGCGGCCTGTCGGCCCTGACCGACGGCTGCCGTGACCGAATGCGGCCCGGGCACCAGGTCTCCCCCCGCAAAAATGCCAGCGGCACCGGTCATCAGATCCGTATCCACCAGCACACTGCCATCCGCGTCGACTGCAATACCCGCCTGCTTGCGCAGAAAAGCACTGTCGGCCTGCTGACCAATCGCGAGCACCAGGGCATCCTCCGGCAGGGTCTCGAACTGCCCGGTTGGCTGCGGCACGCCAGCCGCATCGAGGGCCATGTGCTCCACCTGCAAACCATCCGCCCCGATCGCGCGAATGCTGCTGAGCCACTGAAAACGGACCCCTTCTGCCGCCGCCTCGTCGGCCTCGAACGGGTGGGCTTCCATATGCTGACGATCGCTCAGAAACACGATGGTGGTTTCCTGCGCCCCGAGCCGGCGCGCCGTGCGCGCCGCATCCATCGCCGTATTGCCGGCACCATAAACCACCACGCGACGGCCCAGCCGGGGCCGGACAGCCGGATCGCCACCCTGGGTCTCGACGTCGCGTAACAGCGCCAGGGCACTCAGCATCCTGGCTGCCTGTGGCTTGGGAATATCGATGCGACGGGCGATATGGGTGCCGATCGCGAGGAATGCCGCTGCAAAGTTTCCGGTCTGCATCGCGGCGTGAATATCGGTCACCGGCAAGTTAAGCCGAATCCGCACCCCCATCACCTCCAGGCGCGCGACTTCCTGCAACAGATCGGCGCGCGGCAGCCGGTAGGCAGGAATACCGAAATGGAGCATGCCACCTGGGGCGCTGGCAGCCTCGTGAATCTCCACGCTGTGACCCGCACGCCGCAGATGATAAGCCGCAGAGAGCCCGGCGGGCCCGGCACCCACCACCAGGATGCGTTGGCCGGTGACCGGCGCCACCGCCATCTGCCAACCCTGCCGGGACGCCAGATCGCCGAGAAAGCGCTCGACGGCGTGGATGCCGACACTGCTGTCCAGTGCTGCCCGGTTACAGGCGGTCTCGCAAGGGTGATAGCACACCCGACCACAAACCGCCGGCAGCGGGTTGTCTTCCATCAACGTGCGCCAGGCCTCCTCAAAGTGCCCTGCCTGCGCCTGCGCCAACCAGGCCTGGATGTCCTCACCTGCCGGACAGGCGTGATTGCAGGGTGGCAGCAGACTGACATAGCGCGCCTGCCGCGTGCTCACGGCGCCGGTTCCGGCACCCTCGACAAATTCCACCGGGGCAGTCAGGTCATGCAAGGGCAGGGTCATGAAGTGGCCTCCCCGGCCAGGACAGGTTCAGCGTTACGTGGGGCGACCGTTCTGCCGGCCGAGCCGCCAAACTAGAACCGTGCCCTGGCTAGGTCTGTGCGATCCCACACCCCCAAAAATCTGCTGTGGCCGTCGGCGGCGCCGATACCGGCTGCCAGCGCACAGACGCCGGCGCAACACACCTGCCATCCTCTGGGTAGCCGGGTCATCCGTCACCACGTGGCCTGCTTTTCCCCGGGGTTGACCCTTTCTCGGGTCTACCTTTCCCAGGGTTGACCTTTCCCTGGCACGCCCCTCTGCCCGGGCAACACCCTCCCTCTCGGGCGTGCACAAGTCCGCCGGCCCGGCAACCTCAACCGCGGATCACTTCCATGCAGCGAAATTCTCTGGCTGACGAGCTCGCGGTGGGTGACTCCGCCAAGATGCAGCACACCCTGCAAACGCGCGATGTAAGGGCATGGTCGGCGGCCTTTGGTGGCGGGCGCGGTGACACCATTCGTGATGGTTTGGTGCATGACGCCGCCGGCATGGTGACGGCCATGTTTGCCCTGCTGGCCAGCACCCGCCTGCCCGGCCCAGGCGCCTTGATCCGATCCACCACGGTGCGCCTGGTGGCGCCCCTGCCAGTCCGCATCGGCGTGACAGTAGAACTGATCGTCCAGGCCATCCAGGTTGCAGAGCAGATGGTGGTTCTCGACGGCCAGTGTCGTGATGTGCATGGCCAAACCCTGGCCACGGGCAGGCTCGAGGTCGACGTGGCGACGGTGCGCCAGGAAGGCGCTCCGGCCGAGCATCGCCTCGAGAGTCTGCTGGCGCGCTGTCAGGGCCTGCCCCCTATACCGACCGGTGTGGTCTACCCGTGCAGCATCGATGCCCTGCGGGGCGCACTGGAAGCCGCTGCCAGTGGGTTGATTGTTCCTGTCCTGTTCGGCCCCGCGCGCGACATCCAGCAACTGGCCGCGGACGCCGGTCTGGCCCTGACGGGCACCCGGATCGTGTCGGCGGATGGTCCTGAGAACGCGGCACGATTGGCGGCCGAAGCCGCCGGCACTGGCGAAGTTGGCGCCTTGATGAAGGGCAGTCTGCATACGGATGTCTTCCTGCACGCCGTGCTGCAGAAAGAAGTGCGGCTGCGCACCGGACGTCTGCTCAGCCACTGCGTGATGGTATCGACCCCCACCTATGCACGCCGGATCATTCTTACCGACGCCGCCCTGAACATTGCGCCGGATACGGCGCAGAAGCGGGACATCTGCCAGAACGCGATCGGCTTTGCCATCGCGCTTGGCATCGGACAACCCAAAGTGGCCGTGCTGGCAGCCGTCGAAACCGTCAACACCAGCATGCCGGCCACGCTCGACGGTGCGATCCTGGCCAAGATGGCGGACCGTCAGCAAATCGTGGGAGGCCTCGTCGATGGCCCGCTCGACCTGGATGCCGCCGTAGACGTCGATGCCGCCCGTAGCAAAGGCATCACCTCTCCGGTAGCGGGCTGCGCCGACATCCTGCTGGCGCCCTCGATCGAAGCCGGCAACATGGTCTACAAGAACCTGTCCTTCATGGCCGACGCCCAGACCGCAGCGCTGGTCGTGGGGGCGCGCGTACCGCTGATCCTGACCAGCCGTGCCGATGACGCCAGCACGCGCTGTTTTTCAGCCGCCGCCGCGGTGCTCTATGCCCACGCCGTGCGTGAGGATGCCGCCCGGATCCTCGCGCAAGGCGCGGACTGAGCCCGGATGGCGGCGACCATCCTGGTAGTCAATGCGGGCTCAACTGGCCTGAAATTCGGCCTGTATGCCACGGTGGCGGCAGACACGCCCATCCCGCTATACCGTGGCGAGTTCGAGGATTTTCAGGCCAGCCCGCGGTTTACCGTCCGCAATGCCCAAGGCCTGCCAGTTACCCAGCACGCCTGGCGGGAAGGCAGCGTGATCGACCATCAGCAGGCCTTGCAGTTCGTCATGACCTGGCTGCAACGCGAAGGCGGTGGCCATACCGTGACCGGGGCCGGCCACCGGGTGCTGATCGGCGGACCGCGGTTTGTGGCGCCGGTGCGCGTCGATGGCGAGGTGCTGGATGCCCTTGACCAGCTGGCAGCCATCGACCCGTCCCATCAGCACGTCAACGTGCAGGGCATCCGGGCATTTGCCGCCGCCTATCCGCACCTGCCCCAGGTGGCCTGCTTCGATACCGCCTTTCATCAAACCTTGCCGGCACTGGCCTCCCTCTATGCCCTGCCAGAAGACCTGCGGGCGCTAGGCGTGCGTCATTGGGGCTTTCACGGGCTGTCGTACGACTACATCAGCCGCCAACTGCCGGTCCTGCTGCCGCAGGCCAGGCGCGTGATCGTTGCGCACTTGGGCGGCGGAGCCAGCGTGTGTGCCCTGCGCGACGGCCACAGCGTCGAGACCAGCATGGGCTTTGGCGCGCTGTCGGGCCTGCCGATGGCCACCCGCTGTGGCGACCTGCCCCCGGAGGTGCTGCTCTACCTGCTGCGCACCGGCCGGCTCGATGTGGCAAGTCTGGAGACCCTGCTGTACCAGCGTGCCGGCTTGCTGGGATTGTCTGGCATCAGTGGCGACATGCGCATCCTGCAAGACAGCACCGCGCCCACGGCCGTCACGGCAGTGGCGTACTTCATCCAGGCAGTCCTGAAATTCTGCGGTGCCTACGTGGCGGTGCTCGGGGGGCTGGATGCACTGATTTTTACGGCTGGCATTGGCGAACACTCGGCCCCTGTGCGGGCCGGCGTGTGTCAGGGGCTGGCCTGGCTTGGCCTGCAGCTGGACACCGCCGCCAATGACCGCCAGGGACCGCGTCTGACTCTGGCCGATAGTCCGGTGGCCGCCTGGGTGGTGCCGACCGACGAAGAAAGCATGATCGCCCGGTACACCCAGGCCTTGCTGCGATGACACCCTGCCCGGTGAGCGAAGCTCAATTTTTGTCGCCACAATGTTCGATATCGCACATTTCACCAGAACTGAATTGTGCGACCTTCTCGAGCATCGCCACCTGAGCTTCCAAAGGAGTTGCTCCATGAAGGATGGGAAATGCTGTCCCGGCCAGAATGCCCTGCTCGCCGCCCTGCCTGACCCCGCCCTGCAACGACTGTGGACGCATCTGGACCGTGTCTACCTGAACAGGGGAGAGGTTTTGCGTGCTCCCGGCCCAGGAGCTCGCCATGCCTACTTTCCCATCACAGCCCAGGTTTCCGCGTTTTATCTGCTCGCAAGCGGCGTCTCGGCGGAATTTGCGCTGATTGGCTGCGACGGCATGGTCGGAGTGGAGGGCTATCTGGGCGGGGGTGGCAGCGCCAGCACCACCCAGGTGATCAACAGCGGCTGGGCCTGGCGTGTCCACGACGAACTGCTGGCCCGGTTGTTCGAACAGGACAGTACCGTGCGCTTTCTGCTGTTGCGGTATGCCCAGGTACTGATCACCCAGATCGGCCAAAGCGTGGCCTGCAACCGGCACCACACGATAGAACAGCAGTTGTTCCGGTTCCTGCTCGCGAGCCTGGACCGGTCCGGTTCCAACGATCTCGCCATGACGCACGAACTGCTGGGCAGCCGCCTCGGCGTGCGCCGCGAAAGTGTCTCGGCGGCTGCCTGCCGGGCGCAGGAAACCGGGCTGATCCGCTATCAGCGCGGACAGATCACCGTGCTGAACCGCGCCAGCATCGAGGCCCGCACCTGTGAGTGCTATGCCATCGTACGGCGGGAGAGTGCGCGGCTGTTGCCAGTCAAGCCGTATGGTAGCGGGTGCAGCCTGCAAGCCTGTCGGATCTGCAACACCGGCCATCCGGACTTGCAGCGGCCGCCCGAGCGGCCGCGTGCGGTTCAGCAAGCCAAGCCAATGACGGAGAGCGTTTGAGCTGCAGTGCCGCTCACACCAGCACCGCAGGCACTGGACGACGCAGCGACACCGGCATCGTGGGACCGCGGCCAAAGCGTACCACCAGGTCTGGGCGCTCGCCCGGCACGCCACACGTCGCTGCGAAGGCCTCCCGCACCGACGCAACCTCGACGGGTTGGTTGACCAAGGCATTCCGGATACCAAGCACCGTGGCCTGCAGCGCGAACCGCTCGTAGCAGCGTCCCACCTCCACCCAGGTTTCCCGGTTGGCCGCATTCCCGACAAACACCGCGATGCCGGCAGAGCTGCGGATCTGCCGGGCGTAGCGATCATTTTCGCTACTCACCCGCAGCAGCCAGCGGAAGGCAAACTGGCCAAGCCACGTGGGCATGCTGGGTTGTCCGCTGCAGGCGCTGTAGAGGCCATCGCCCTGCCGCAGGGCCTCGCCGCCGTTGAAGCGGATCCAGCTGCGCAGTTCGCGCAGGAAAGCGGCATCAGCCATCTGCAGGGTGTTGGCGTGAACCACCGCGTCGCGGACCCGATCCATCGCCGTGCGCGCCGTCAGCAGCATCACACGGACCCGATCCGAGCTGCCGGCACGGGCCAACAGGGCCAGTTCCAGATTGCCAAGGGGTCGTCCATCATAATCGGCCCGCGTGCATTGGCGCTGCGCGATCGCGCGAAACAGCGGGGTGATGCTGGCACGGGTTGGCGTCAGCACAAGCTCCAATCCCTGTCGCCCTTCACCAGACTGCAGTTCCGCTGCCAGTCCGTGCGCCAGGGCTGCATGCACCAGATTTTCGGCGGCGCAACCCAATGAAACGTACAGATGATGGTCGTCGGGATCTACCGCCGGACAGCGTCGCCGCAGGTCGGGCAGGATGGTGATCGCCTTCGGGTCCAGCGCAAACTGCCAACACTGGGTGTTGTGACTGGAAGGTGCCAGGGTGGCATAGCGGATCAGCTCTTCGCTCAGTGCCAGCCCATAGGGTCCGGCTACCGGACCACGGCGACGGATCTGGGCAGCATCCGCCTGATAGGCGGAATCGTCCGGATCAGACGTGCACGCCGACGCGAAGGCTGCGCCGCCCGCGAGAGCTGGCACGGTGGCGACGAATTGCCGACGCAGCAGATCGACCATGGGTTCACTCCGGTTTGCACGATCCAGCCACACGCCGGCCATGCGCGAAACCTGCCGCACGGCCGCTGGCTGACGGCGGTGCCCAAGCCACCGACAAAGCTTGTCACGCGCACCGCAGGCCGTCCGTACGCTGGCGCATGCGCGCTGGCCAAACTGATTTCCTATCGGTGTCCTGGCAGACGGTATGGCTAGCCCAGCCCAACCTACGATGTCGAACAGTAGAGGGCGAGCGGACGACCGCCGTCTGCCCGTCCCGCCCCGTAAAGGAAGGCACTGATGCAGAAGCTGCCGGCAGGTTTGGTCCTCATCGCCTGGCCAGACTTTCTCGAACCCGCCGCCTTGGCAGCATTCCAGGCGGCGGCGCAGAGGCTGGAGCCGGTCGAGCGCAGTTATATTCCGGCGCACAAACAGGGTGGTACCGTGGCGTACGCCAACCTGGCACGCCAGGCACCGACCATCGCCGCGTTTTACCACTCGCCCGGCCTGCAGCAAAAAATTTCCACGGCAGTCGGCTGCTCGCTACAGCCCACGCCCCTGCGTGACCAAAGCTCGCTGTCCCTGCTGATCTATGACCGTCCGGGTGACTGGATCGGCTGGCACCTCGATCACAACTTTTACCGAGGACGGCATTTCACCCTGCTGATCCCCTTGATCAACCGCGGCAGCCTTGCATCGGGCCTGTCCCACGGCGAGCTGCGCGTACAACCAAGCGGGCAGGCCGAACGGCGGATCGACACAGCCCCGAATCAGGCCGTGCTGTTTGAGGGGACCCAGCTGCTGCACCAGGTATCACCGCTCCACGCCGGAGAACAACGTGTGGTGCTCAGCATGACCTTTTGTACCGACAGCCATGCCACCTGGCTGCAGGGCATCGCCCGACGGATCAAGGACACCGCTTTTTTCGGCATCCGTGCCTTGTGGACCTGAAGCGGCCTCGCGCTCAGTGCTGTGGCACACCGACACCTGCGCGGAGCCGTGTGTGAATGCGGATCAGCCTATTTCGCCGGAGTATCGTTCCATGTCCAGATCCAGCGCATCGCCGCGGCCGCGCGGCGGGGCGGCGTACTGCTGCACGAACCGGGTTGACGCGAGCCATTCCACAAAGCGGCCAGGATCGTATGTTGTTTCCATGGCCTGATTTCCTGCGTGTCACCCTGCAATGTAGCGCGCAGGCCCTGCTGATTGTGATCACCGTGAATGGGCTGGTGGGGGCCATCCTCGCCTTCGTCGGCGCGGTGCAACTGAACAAGTTTGGGGCCGGCATCTACGTCGCGGATCTGGTTGGCATCGCGGTCGTGCGGGAGATGGCCGCTGTGATGACAGCGATCGTGATGGCTGGGCGCACCGGTGCCTCGTTTGCCGCAGAACTGGCAACCATGCAGTCGAATGAAGAGGTTGACGCGCTGAAAGTGATGGGCATGCAGATCGGCAGCTGGCTGGTGCTCCCGCGCCTGTTGGCGCTGACCCTGGTGCAGCCCCTGCTCTATGTGTTCGGCTGCGCCGCTGGCCTGGCCGGCGGACTGGCCGTGGCAACAGGCATGATGAACCTCTCGCGCACTGCCTACCTTGACCGCAGCGCCCTGGTCCTAATCCCGTCGCATTTTGTGCTGGGGTCGATCAAATCGGTCTGCTTCGGCCTGTTGATCGGCCTGACCGGCTGCTGGCAAGGCCTGCAGGCCGCGCGCACAGCGGCGGGAGTCGGCGAGGCTACCACCCGTGCCGTGGTGACCAGCATTGTCTGGGTGATCGTGCTGGATGCTGTTTTTGCCCTGTGTGCCAACGCCCTGGGCGTGTGATGGAAACTCCCAGCCCCCTCCCGCTTCCCAGTGCCTGCCATGACTTGGCCAACCTTGATCCTGCCATCGCCGACCATGCTCCAGGCGGTGCGACCGCGCTTGCCCCGGCCGTGCTGGAGGTGCGGAATCTGGCCCTGCGCTTTGGCAGCCATCTGGTGCAGGAACAGGTCTCGTTCCAGGTTGCGGCACGGAGCATTTTCGCCGTGATTGGCATGAGCGGCTGTGGCAAGAGCACGCTGCTGCGCAGTCTGATCGGCCTGTTGTGTCCCAGTGCGGGACAGGTACTTTTCGCTGGCGTCGATTACTGGGCGGGCACACCGGCGCAGCGCAACCAGTTACGCAAAGGCTGCGGCATGCTATTCCAGAGCGCGGCCTTGTGGTCCTCCATGACCATCGCAGAGAACATCAACCTGCCCCTGCGCCAACTCACCGCGCTGAACCCGCAACAACGGCAGGCGCGTATTGCCGAAGTGCTGCACTGGGTGGGTATGGATTCCTGCGCCGACGTCGCGCCGGCCGACCTCAGCGGTGGCATGAAAAAGCGCGCCGCCTTGGCCAGGGCACTCGCTGCGGCGCCACCGCTGCTGTTGCTGGATGAGCCTTCCGCCGGACTCGACCCGATCAATGCGCGCAGACTGGATGCCCTGATCCTGGATATCCGGGACCGCACCGGTGCTGCCGTGATCCTGGTCAGTCATGAACTGCCGAGCCTGCTCGCCATCGCCAACGATGGCATTTTTTTTGACGCCGAAAGCAAGCGCCCGATCGCCCATGGCAGCCCGCGCGACATGCTGGCCCAGAGTGACAACCCCACCGTGCATGCCTTCATGCGCCGCGAAATCCTCGCCGCCAGCGCAGACCACCCCGCCCAAGTGGCGGCAACGCCATGAAGCTTGCTGCCTTCTGGATTGGCTGTTTCGTCTGCGCCGCCCTGGCGCTGGTGGTGATCGCCGTTCTCTGGCTAGGCGGCGGTACGTTGTTCGACCACCGGATCGCGGCCGTAATCAATTTCCATGATGGCGTGACCGGCCTCTACAAGGGTGCGCCGGTGACCTTTCGTGGTGTGCCCGTGGGCGAAGTGGTCGCCATCGACCTGGAAATTGATCCAAGAAGCGGCACCGTGCGCATTCCAGTGCACATCCTGCTGCTGGAACAGCACGTCACCCTGATCCATGGCACCCGCACGGTTTCCCCACTCAGCGACCTG
>CAIPBT010000200.1 GCA_903863375.1 uncultured Ferrovum sp. | reverse complement strand
GATCCCGTTTCCACGGCCAGATACCGCAGAGCCCAGGAGTGGTGATCAAAATAAAAGTCCTTCACGTGACCAACGGCGCCGTCGCTGGCTTCGACGGCCATTCCTTCCAGGTCCTGCAGGCTTCTCAACATGATGAAGGTACTCCGGGGGCAATGGATCAATTCAGGGAGCCGGGGGCACGGCTGATCAGCACTTCCACGCGCCGATTCTGCTGGCGACCGGTGGACGACGTGTTGTCCCCGATTGGGTGGTCTTTGCCGCGACCAGCGGCAGACAGTCGGTCCACCGAAACCCCTTGGGCCACCAGGTAGTCTTTCACGGCGTTGGCGCGCCGCTGCGACAGTCCCAGATTGAAGTCGCGGCCGCCGACGTTGTCGGTGAATCCTTCGATGGATGCCGTGCGGTCACCGTAGCGGGTGAGGAAGGCCGCCAGCCGTGCCAGATGGCGGTCGCCCCCGGCATTCAGGTCGGCAGTCCCCGAGCTGAACAGCAGATCACCGAGGGTGACCACCGACCCACGATCGGTGGACCGGGCATTCAGTTCGTCCAGCTGCTGCTGCAACTGTTGGGAGTTGCCTTCGGCCATCGCGGTGGCCGACAGCGCGACAGCCGAATCAGCGCGCGCTGACTGGGCGTCGCTGCGTGCCTGGTCGGCGATCTGCCGCTGATGGCTGGCCGTGTTTTCCGCCTGGTCGGCACGGCTGTCGGCCTGCTGCGTATCGCGCCGCTGCTGATTGGCATCCGCCACGGCGCCCTCGGCTCGCCGGTTGGCCGTGTCGGCCTCGTGGGTGCGCTGCTGCAGCACCAGGGCGTCGCGGTTTGCCGCCAGTCCCTGTCGCTGATTCACCAGATAGGCCACCTGGGCCTGGGTCTCGGCAATCCCGATCTTGCGATCGGCCATCAGCACCAGGTGGGCGCTTTGCACGGCATCCCCACTAGGCTGGCTGGCGGCTGCAACGGCGTTCTGCGCGTCGCGCAAGGCCAGGGGTGCCCGGTTGGCCAGTTCAGGGTCGGCCTGCAGCCGGGCCAGCCGGGCATTCAGGCTATCGGCGGCAGAAGCGCGAACCAGCGGTGCGCTGCAGGACGCCAGTGCAAGGCATACGGCCCCGATCAGGGTGACAAGCGGCAGCGCTGCGGGTGCGGAAAAACGCGGGGTGGCCATCATGGTCGGGCTCCTGAGCTGCGTTGCAATTCACTGGCAAGGGTGGCGGTGCTGGCACTGATCTCGTCGTTGACGGCCTGTGCCTTGGCAAGGTTGCTGCGCGCCAGGGCCAGCTCGGCATCTACCCGGGCCTCGCGCGCCAGCTGGTCGGCTGGCTCCGGATGGTCGGCCGACACCGCAGCATTGGCGGCCAGCAGTTTGCTGCGCGCTTCGGTCAGTTCAGGAAACCGAGCCTCGCTCACACCATCCGCGTCGGCGCTGCGGATGGCCTGGGTAGCGGCGCCGATCGCAGCGCGTGGGTCGGTTGGCGAACTGGCACATGCCACCAGCAGCAGGGCGGGTGCAATGAACAGGAAGACGATGGCACCAGGTGGCATCGGCTTGGTTGCGAGAGGGGAGAGGAACTGCAGATCTGTCATGGCCTGAACTCCTGAAGGCGACAGCCGATGCCACGCATCGGTGCGCTCGCCATCACTATTGGCGGCCACCGGCGATCAGGTCTGTGCGTGGCAACACGGATCGGTGTAATGGACGTGTTCGGCCCCAGCCGCCGTCAGTAATCGCGCCACGGCACCCATCGCGCCGGCGCGGTCATCACAGATGGCCAGAAGCACCTGACCATCGCTGACCAGCGCCTGGTAGCCCCCTGCCGGACCGGGTTCGGGAAGTCCGAGAACCTGCAAAGCCTGGCCGAGCGAACAGGCGGCCGCGCTGCTACCGTCCGGCTGCAGGGCTGCGCCGAGCGGTCCTGCCACCACATGCAGTCCGGCCATGGGAAGGTGCATCACGGTGACCCCGCTCAGGCCACCGAGTACGCCGCCCAGCATGCCATCCGGCGGGACGTCGCGGGCGCTGCGTGCTGACAGATGGGAATCGCGGTCTCGCGCCAGGCTGAGCGCACCGGATTCACAGCGGAACAGCAGGGAAATCGCCGCTGTCGGGACGTTGCCGGCCCGCATCCGCATCAGCAGGGTTTCCGCCTGCAAGCGGGTTCTGACAGTGCATGCCAGCAGATTCGCCATGATCGGTCTCCCCTGCGCAAAGGGCATCCCATGCACGGGTCACCCTGTCAGCACAGAGCATGGCGCAAGGTGGCGATGCGAACCGTACGATGGCGCACAGCAGGTCTGCTGCGGGTGCAGTGGTACTCTTGCGGTCCCTGTCCTTCGCCGATCCTGTTGTCATGACTTCTGCCGTATCGCCACAAGCCCGTGGCAACTCTGCCGCCCGGGTGCTGGTTGCCAGTGCCATTGGCACCACCATCGAGTTTTTTGATTTCTACATCTATGCCACGGCCGCCGTGCTGGTCTTCCCGAAGCTGTTTTTTCCGCCCGGAGATCCCGCCACGGCCGTCTTGCAGTCGCTGGTGACCTTTGCCCTCGCTTTTTTTGCCCGGCCGGTGGGGTCGGTGGTGTTTGGCCATTTTGGTGACCGGATCGGCCGCAAGGCCACTCTGGTGGCCGCGTTGCTCACCATGGGGGCTTCCACCGTGGCCATCGGCCTGATCCCGTCCTACGCCTCGATCGGCATCCTGGCGCCACTGCTGCTGGCGCTGTGCCGTTTCGGTCAGGGGCTGGGCCTGGGGGGCGAATGGGGAGGAGCTGTGCTGCTGGCGACCGAAAATGCCCCACCCGGACAGCGCGCCTGGTACGGCATGTTCCCCCAGTTGGGGGCGCCGGTCGGCTTCCTGCTGTCGTCTGGGGTATTCCTGACGCTCAGCCGGAGCCTCAGCAATGCCGATTTCCTGGCCTGGGGCTGGCGCGTACCCTTTATCGCCAGCGTACTGCTGGTGGCCGTGGGCCTTTATGTGCGGCTTGCCATCGAAGAGACGCCGGATTTCGTGAAAGCCATGCAGAACCAGGAGCGGGTGGCATTGCCCATGCGCGACGTGCTGGTCCGTCATGGCCGGGTGCTGTTGCTTGGCTCGGTGGTGTCGTTGACCACCTTTTTGCTGTTCTATCTGATGACCGTGTTCACGCTCAGCTGGGGCACCACGGCCATGGGCTACGCACGGGAACAGTTCCTGGTGGCGCAGATGATTGCCGTCCTGTTTTTTGCTGCCGGCATCCCTCTGTCGGCCTGGATGGCAAGTCGTGTCGGGTACGGCAACGCCCTGTGCCTTGCCACCGTGCTGATCGCAGCCTTCGGCCTGGCCTTTCCCGCCCTGTTTCATGCCGGCGACCTGCCGCTGACCACCGCCTTCCTGTCCCTGGGTCTGTTCTGCATGGGTTTGACCTACGGACCACTGGGCACCGCGCTGGCCAGCATTTTTCCGACGGCCGTGCGCTACACCGGCGCATCGTTGGCCTTCACGCTGGCCGGCATTCTTGGCGCATCGCTCGCGCCATCGATTGCCACGGCGCTGGCCAAAAGCCAGGGGCTACAGGCAGTCGGGTACTACCTCAGCGCCGCGGCCGTGATTTCCCTGCTGGCCTTGCTGCCGGTACGCCGCGACATGGGCGGCGACTCTGCCTGACGCAGCGCCAGGCCACGGGCTGGCTCAGGCGCTGATGGTGGCGCCGGCAGGCCGCAGGCGCCAGCCCAGCACCAGGGCCAGCACCACGACCGGGATCGCCAGGATGGTGTAGGTGCCTTCCGGATAATCCAGCGCCATCAGCACGAGCACGCTCAACAGGAAGGCGAGGCTGGCCCAGGCGGTGAATGGCGCCCCGGGCAGGCGGAAGTCGATCCGCTGGATCTCGCCGCGATCCTGGGCGTGGCGCAGGCGCATCTGGCACAGCACGATGATGCCCCAGGTGCTGATGACACCGAGCGAGGCAATGTTTAGCACGATTTCGAATACCCGGCTGGGGACCAGATAGTTGAGCACTACCCCGGCCACCTCGACCACCAGGGTGACCAGGATGCCGCCGTACGGCACATTCTGGGCATTCATCCGCCCGACAAACGCAGGGGCCGAACCGCCCATGGCCAGGGAACGCAAGACCCGGCCGGTGGAATACAGCCCGGAATTCAGGCTGGACAAGGCAGCGGTCAGCACCACCAGGTTCATCGCCGTGCCGATTCCAGGCACGCCGAGGGCGCCAAAAAATGTCACGAACGGACTCACACCAGGCCGATAGGCATTCCAGGGCAGGATCAGCACCAGCAGCAATACGGCGCCCACATAAAACAGGCCGATCCGCCACATCACCCCGTTGATGGCGGAAGGCAGCACCTGCCGCGGATTCTGCGCCTCGCCGGCGGCGATGCCGATCAGTTCGACGCCGGCGTAGGCAAACAGCACGCCCTGCACGATGATGACGGCCGGCAGGATGCCGTGCGGAAACCATCCACCATGCGCGGCAAGCAGATGCAGGCCGGGATTGCTGCCGGCCACGGCATGGCCGGTGAGCAGGATCAGCGTGCCGATGACCAGGAACAGCACCAGCGCGGCCACCTTGATCAGGGAAAACCAGAACTCTAGTTCGCCAAACCAGCGCACTGCCAGCATGTTCATGGCACCGACAAAGCCCAGCGCCCCGAGCGCGAACAGCCATTGCGGCACATCGGCAAACGTGCCCCAGTAGCGCATGTACAGTGCCACGGCCGTGATGTCGACAATGCCAGTCATCGCCCAATTGAGGTAGTACATCCAGCCGGCCACGAACGAGCCACCTTCGCCAAAAAACTCACGGGCATACGACACGAAACTGCCCGAGCTTGGCCGGTACATCACCAGTTCGCCCAGGGCACGCAGGATCAGGAAGGAAAACCCGCCACAAACCAGATACACCAGCGCCAGCGCCGGACCGGCCAGTTGCAGGCGGGCACCGGCGCCCAGAAACAGGCCGGTACCGATGGCCCCACCGATGGCGATCATCTGCACCTGCCGCGGCTTCAGGGTCTGCTCATAGCCCTCCTCGTGTGACGCAAGCCAGGCTGCCTGGTCGGCTCGGCCTGCGGCCGGCAGGGAGTCGGGAGACGGACGGGTATTCATGGCAAAACCTTGTCGGCGGGAATAAATATATCGAGGGAAGACAGCGAATCCTTTCAGTGTAAACGCTGGCAGGCCATCGGCGGGAGCCCGCTCTTACGCTTCCGGTGAACATGCGATTCCGGTGATCATGCGTTTCCGAGGATCACGCGTTTGCGATGATCCTGCACTTCTGGGGATTGCACCCTTCCGCTACCGCCGGCGTATGCTAGGAACATCCATCGGGGGAGGTCAGCGTCATGGATGTCATCGTGCTGGGCAGTGGGGTGATTGGAGTGACCACGGCGTACTACCTTGCCCAAGGGGGAGCCCGGGTGACCGTGATCGACCGGCAGGACGGGGCCGGGCTGGAAACCAGCTTTGCCAATGCCGGTCAGGTCTCGCCGGGTTATGCCGCGCCTTGGGCCGCCCCTGGAGTGCCACTGAAGGCCGTGCGCTGGCTGCTGCAGAAGCATGCGCCGCTGGCGCTGCGACTGGACGGCAGCCTCGATCAGCTGCGCTGGCTGGCGCAAATGCTGGCGCAGTGCAACAGAGCGGATTACGCCGTGAACAAGGGGCGTATGCTGCGCCTGGCGGAATATAGCCGCGACTGCCTGCGCGCCCTGCGCGCGGCAGAGGATCTGCACTATGAACAAAGGACCGGAGGCACCCTGCAGGTGTTTCGCACCCCGGCCCAACGCGCGGCGGCGCAGCGCGACGTGGCCGTGTTGGCTGCGGCCGGCGTGCCGCATGCGCTGCTGGATGCCGACGGCCTGTGCGCGGTCGAGCCTGCCCTGGCGCGCGTACCCGGTCTGCTCGTCGGCGGGCTGCGACTGCCAAACGACGAGACCGGCGACTGCCATCGGTTCACCCAGCAATTGGCCGCGCGGGCGCGTGACCTGGGCGTAGTGTTCCGCTTTGGCGAGACCATCGCCGGTCTGGATCATGGCGGGCGACGTATCACGGGGATCCGGCTCACGAGCGGCCGGATGCAGGCGCAGCACTATGTACTGGCACTGGGCAGCTACAAGGTCTTCCGGGTGAAAATACAAGATGCTTATCATCGGGAACATGACGAATAATATCTTCCAACGCTATATCCATGTTCATAAATAATGTATCAAATTACTTTGTAAAAATCCAATCATAATATGGTAG
>CAIPBT010000199.1 GCA_903863375.1 uncultured Ferrovum sp. | reverse complement strand
CTGCAGGACGTGTTCCACCGCGAGCGGTTGGCCGCCAAGCTGGGCGAGGTGCTCGACTATCACAACTTCGTGCTCAAAAATTATTTCCAGACCGACACCGTCGACTTCCAGCAGGTGCTGGACGAGACGCTGGGCTTTGCCGAGCGCCTGCGCCCGATGGTGGCGGATGTGCCGCGCAGCCTGTACGAGGCCAACAAGGCCGGCAAGCCGCTGTTGTTCGAAGGCGCGCAGGGCTCCTTGCTGGACATCGATCACGGCACCTACCCGTTTGTCACCAGCAGCAACTGCATCGCTGGTGCCGCCTGCTCCGGTGCCGGCGTCGGGCCGCAGATGCTGCATTATGTGCTCGGCATCACCAAGGCCTACACCACGCGCGTGGGCTCGGGCCCCTTCCCGACGGAACTCGATGACGAGGTGGGCGCCCATCTGGCCAAACGCGGCAACGAGTTTGGTGCCGTCACCGGCCGTCCGCGCCGGACCGGCTGGTTTGATGCTGCTGCGCTGAAGCGCTCGATCCAGATCAACGGGGTGTCGGGCTTGTGCGTGACCAAGCTCGACGTGATGGACGGCGTGGAAACCGTGCGCATGTGTGTTGGCTATCAGACCAGCGAGGGCGAGAGTGACATCCTGCCGGTCGGCGCCGAAGCCATCTCCGGCTGCACGCCGATCTACGAAGACATGCCCGGCTGGACCGAGAGCACCGTGGGGGTGCAGGAATACGACCAGTTGCCGGGCAATGCACGGCGGTATCTGGAGCGCATGGCCGAGATCTGCGAAGTGCCGATTGATGTGATCAGCACCGGACCCGACCGGGTCGAGACGATCATCCGCCGGCACCCGTTCGACGCGTAAGCGCTCCGGGGCAAGACCGGCGGATCCTGGCTGCGGGGAGGCACTGCCGTGACCGAGGAACGGCCTGACCGCGCCTTGGCGTCGCTCATCGGGCGACTCCTCGCGGCGACATCGCCCGGCCCCGCCACCCACGACGGTCCTGGCAGGGCTAGGGAATCGTCAGCAGACCCTGCGGCCGGCTGGGACCAACTGGAAAACCTGGTGTTCGCCTGCGTGCAGTGCGGCTTGGTGGATGCGGCTCTCGCCAGCCTGCAACGGCTGCTGGAGAAGCTGCCGGTCGCCGGGGACCGTGATGCCCGGTCCTCATCGGTCCATCCTGCGACCACCTGGATCACCGTCGCGCAGCAGTCTCGCCTGTGGTGGCTGCAGGGGGTGCTGCTGCACGACCAACAACATTACGAACCGGCGCTCGAGGCGATGACCCGTGCGGAGCGGCTCGACTCTGCGGAGCCCGCCCTGTTGGGACAGGCTCAACTGTGTTTCGAGACGGGACGACCCGCTGCTGCGCAGTTCGCCCAACTCCACGCCCGGCTACCGCACGATCCGCAGCTGATCCGCAATCTCGCGGGCGCCCTGGCCGCCGAAGGGGACAGCACAGCCGCCGAGCGCGTGCTGTCGACCGCGTTGCGCCGCCAGCCGGATTGGCTGGAAGGGCAGCGCCTGCTGGCGACGCTGCGGCACACCCAGGGCGTTGACGCTTTCGATGCCGGATACGCCGAGGCGCTAGCAGCCAATCCTGTCCAGCCTGCGCTGTGGCTGGCATGGTTCCAGGCGCTGGCCACGGCCAAGCGCTGGGCGCAGGCCCGGCAGGTGCTCGATCGGGCAGTCGCCCGACTTGGGGAGCAGCGCGCGCTGGCGGTCAGCCGTCTGTATCTTGCGGCAGAGTCCGGGGCCGCGAACGACCTGCCTGACCTGTTTGCCGCCGTGCCCGAGAACGGGGACCCAGGACTAGGCCTTGCCCGGGTGCGCCATGCCCTGCGTTGCGGGGACCCCGCAGCAGCATCCCGGTTGGCCAGCCGTTTCCTGACGATGCCGGCCGCACCCCTGTTCTGGCCTTATCAGTCGCTCGCCTGGCGTTTGCTGGACGATCCCCGCGCGGCGTGGCTCGACCGGCCAGAGGTGCTGATCCGGGAATTTGACCTGGGACTTGCTCCGGCGGAACTCACCCGGTTGGCCGGGCTGCTGCGCGCGCTGCATACCCAGGCCGCGCCCTACCATGAGCAGTCGGTGCGTGGCGGAACCCAGACGGATCGTCCTTTGCTGGCGCGCCACGACCCGGTCATCGTGCGCCTGCGCGCGGCCCTGCAATGCGCTGTGCTGGATTACGTACGCGCCCTGCCGCCGGCCGAAGAGGGCCACCCCTTGCTTGCCCCGCATCTGCGTGCCGACCTCACTGATCCTGCCGTCGGGCCTTCTGCCGTGCGCTTTGCCGGGAGTTGGTCGGTGAGGCTGGCTGATGCCGGGTTCCACGCCTGCCATACCCATCCGCGCGGCTGGCTCAGTTCGGCGTGCTACGTGGCGCTCCCGCCAGACCCCGGGCCCGCGCCGGCTGGCTGCCTGCAGTTCGGCGCACCACCGGCGGAACTGGGGTTGCCGCTCGCGCCGTACCGGACCATCGAACCCAAGGCCGGCCATCTCGTGCTGTTTCCGTCCACCCTGTGGCATGGCACGGCGCCGTTCCGGGCCGGGGAGCGGCTGACAGTGGCGTTCGATGTGATGCCCGGACGGCCAGGGGCGCGCTGATCCGGTGCGTTCACCTTCCGCAGGGATGGATCAGTTCGGCCTGCCTGCGTACGATTCGACGCAGGCTCAGGCGGGCCACCTGGTTTTGTTTCCCTCCACCATGTGGCATGGTACGACTCTGTTTGTTGCCGGGGAGCGGCTGACCGTGGCGTTTGACGTGCGATCCGGCGTGGCCAGCCCTGACTGAAGCCGAGGTGATCGATGCAGGCGAAGAATTTTGGTGAGAGCTGGCTGGATCTGCAGCTTCCCTTTCCGTGTGAAGTGCATCACTGCTACCCCCGGGCAATACCGGATCCGTCTGTCTACGCGGTGTTAGTCCATACCGGCGAGCCTTCCGCGCTCAAATGGGATGTGGCCGAGGTTCGCACTTATGCGGCGTCCTTCGACCTGATTGTGACCTCGGATGTCCGTCTCCTCGATCTTGCCAATGCCGTGTTCCTGATCCTTGGCAACAGTTGGGTGAAGCAGCCCCCTGCCCGCAAGGAATTCTCCCTCAGTTTCCTGTGGTCGGCGGGAATCGGTGCCGCCTTTCCGGGCTATACCTTGCGCGGAGTGAACCGCCCCGGCTTCTGTGGAGGCCGGTTGGTTTAAGTTACGCCGTTATGGCGGCTGGTTGTTCGGCGAGTTGCCGGTAGTAGTTTGCCTCAGCTTCGGCAGGAGGGATGTAACCGATGGGTTCAAGCAGCCGCACGTT
>CAIPBT010000198.1 GCA_903863375.1 uncultured Ferrovum sp. | reverse complement strand
CTGCTCACACGATCGCATCTGCCAGAAACCCTGCCAGCCGCCCAGCGCCAGGCATTCCGGCCGCGTCCTCTGTTGCGCTCGTATGTCGAAGTGCTTGGCGACCGCCGCTTCCTGCTGATCTGCGTGGCCTTGGCGGGCAACTTCAGTGGTTTTTTCCTCTACATTGCCTCGGCGCCGGCCTTTGTCGGCACGCTGCTGCACCAGCCGGAAACCCGTTATGCCTGGCTGTTCGTGCCGGGTATCGCTGGTGTCAGCCTGGGCGCCTGGTGGTCGGGGCGGGTGGCACGGCAATGGTCGCGCACGCGTGCCATCCGGACGGGGTATGCGGTGATGCTGGCAGCCGTGCTGGCCAACCTGCTGCTAAATGCCATCTGGCTGCCGCAACTGCCATGGGCTGTACTGCCGATCATGCTCTACACCGTCGGCATGTCCCTGGCCGCGCCAGGCCTGACGCTCAGTCTGCTCGATCTGTTTCCGCACATCCGTGGCATGGCGGCATCGTTGCAGAACTTCACCGCTACCTTGTTGAATGCCCTGGTGGCAGGCGTGATTTCCCCCCTGCTTGCCGTGAGCAGCCTGCACCTGGCGGGCGGCATGGCCGCCCTGCATCTTGCCGGTCTGACCGCTGGTGTGGCCCTGTCGCGCCTTGATCAGCGCGCCTGACCCGCGCGCCCATTGACGCGACTGGCGGCGCCTGACGGTACGGTGGCGGCAGAGGGGGCTGGCGGCGCGTCGGCTGCTGTTGGATGGGCTGCGAGTTCCTGCTCCATCAAAGCCAAGCGCGCCAGGCGCGCCGTGCAGTCGCCGGGAATGGTGGTGCACAGCGCGCGATCTTCCACATGCAGCGCCCGTTGCAGGGGGCGGAACAGCCCCAGGAAATGCAGTGCCGATTGTTGGGCCGCCGGCAAACCATTCTTCGCGGCAGATGTGGACGACAGCCACGCATAGTAGGCAATGCCGAGCCGATCGTACCGGTCGGCGGTGGCCTTTGGATGGTTCTGTGCAAGCAGGCTGTCCGCGCATTTGCGGAATTCCACGGCATCCTCATGCATCAGCCGTTGACAGGATTCGCGGGCGGCCAGACTGGCTTGTGCGCTGCGCTTCAGCAGCCCTGCCGCGCTGAAGCCAGCCACCCGACGTGAATCCGGGTTATTGGCGGCAGTCACCGTGGCCGTAGCGCCAGCAGTGGCCGTTGCCGGGGCCAACCCCGGCACGGCGGGTTCTGCTGTTGATCCCATCGCGGCAGACGCCAGCGCCACAAACAACACCGCAGCCTGAAGGCTGCGGTGGCTTGCTGCGAGGCGCTGCCGACGACGGGACCCGACCGCAAGGGTCTTGTCCCGCGCCGCCATCAGGGGTTGTTGCCCAGTTTGGTGATGCGATTAGGGGTGACCGGAGTGTAGGGGTTATTGGCTTTCATGTACGCGGTCAGTGCCGCGATGTCGAAGCCGCCCTGCACCGGGTTGATGCCCTTGGTGAACCCGGAGAAGCTGTCGCCGCCACTCTGCAGGAAGGTCTGGATCACCACCTTGTACAACTTGGTGGTGTTGGTGATGTCCATCGGCTGCCCATTCAGCATCATGCTGCTGGCGATCACGCGATTGCCGGCGCCGCTGGTGGCGTTGCCGATCGCGCCAGCCGGCTGCGACGAATCCCAGGTGTAGGTGAAGCCAGCCGACGGGAACAGGATCTCGCCGACGCCACCCGGGGCGTAAAACGCAGTGTTGTTCGGCGCTTCCCACTGCTGTTCGAGCACGCGCTTGATCTGCGCGGCTGTCATCTGCACTTCCACCAGGGTGTCGTGGAAGGGGTTGGTGGCGAACAGGCCAGCGTAGCTGATCGGGCCGGGGTAGGTGCCGGTGGTGGTGATCAGGTTGGTACGCACGCCGCCCGCCTGAACAAAGGCAAGATCGGCATCGCTGAACGCCGACTTGTAGGCATCGGCCGAGAGGTCGCCCATCGCCGATTCCACGGTCTTGTTGCGTTTGGCCGAGTCACAGGTCGGCGGCACCGCCGTGGCGCAACCGGCGGGCGGCGCGTTGATGGTGACGGTCTGAGTGATGTTGCCCACCACGGTGGCCCCGGCGGCTGCCGAGAGATTGGTGTAGGTGGTGGCTGCCGCCGCGATGGTCGCGCTCGGGGTGACGGCGGTCACACCCTTCGGATAGACGTACGGGGCCGGATTGCTGGCGGCCTGGTTGGTGTCGTTGATCACTGGCGTGTTGCTGGCCGTGGCGGTCAGCTTGCCATTGAGATCAAAGTTCAGATCGATGGCGGTCACGCCTTGACCATAAAAGCCGCTCTGCGTCACCAGCATGCCATTGTATTTGCAAATGTAATCGGTGTGGGTATGGCCGCTCACGACCACGTCCACCCCAGTCAGGTTGTTCAGGATCGGCAGCAGATCGCCATTGAAGCCCGGGCAGGTGGTGTCGCCGTACACGGTGGAGGTGGTGAAGCCGCCCTGGTGGATCAACACCACCACGGCATTCACGCCCTGCGCGCGCAGGCTGGCGGCCGCAGCGTTGATCACCGTGGCCTCGTCGCCAAAGGTCAGGCCGGCCACGCCGTTTTGGTTCACCTCGAGCGGCGTGTTTTTGAAGGTCAGGCCGATGAAACCTACCTTCGGCCCGACATAACTGCCCGAGCTCGGGAACTGCTTGATGTAGGTGGCCGGGAAAATGGTCTTGCCCGAAGCGGTGTTGACCACATTGCCGGCCAGGTAGGTCCATTTGGCGCCGGAGAAGGTGTTGCCGGCCTGCAGGCAGGTGTCCACGCCAACCACGCCAAACTGGCCATCCGACGGGTAGCAGGTGCTGGTGCCGTTGCTGCCCTGGATGCGCTGCAGTTCGGTCAGGCCCTTGTCGAACTCGTGGTTGCCCACTGACGAGACTTCCAGGCCCATCTGGTTCAGCAAGTCGACGGTCGGTTCATCATGCGCGATGTTCGAGCTGTAGGGCGAGGCACCGATGTTGTCGCCGGCGGCCACCACGATGCTGTTCGGCGTGGCGCTGCGCAGGGTGTTGATCACCGTGGCCATATAGGCCAGGCCACCCGTGTTGGCGGTGGTGCCGGCGGCGACGCCAGGTGCGGCAACCACCGATTGCAGCGAGGTGCCGCCGCTGTCGGCCGGCGTCATGTAGCCGTGCACGTCATTGAAGGCCACCAGACGGACCGGGGCGATGACGGTAGGAACCGTGGTATTGCCGCCGCCACAGGCGGACAGCGCGAATGCGGCGAGCAGGCCGGCACGCCCGAGAATGGATTGAATGCGCACGCAAGAACTCCCAATATTGGATGAACACAACCGGATTGAGTGTCCCCTCCCTTGGTGACAGGGGTGTGACGTCGGCCGGCGTGCCGGGATCCGTCCTTTGCCGTGTTATATTTCAAGGCTTTGCCGTATTCCCGGCAATCCCTACCGGTGGTCACTGTCATGTCCGATCTGCGCGCACAACTGGAATCCTTGCTGGCCCAACGCATCCTGATGCTGGACGGGGCGATGGGGACGATGATCCAGCGCTTCAAACTGAGCGAGGAGGATTACCGGGGTGAGCGTTTCAAGGATTTCCCGCATCCCCTGAAGGGCAACAACGACCTGCTGACCCTGACCCGGCCCGATGTGATTGCCAGCATCCACGAGCAGTACCTCGCGGCTGGCGCGGACATCATCGAGACCAACACCTTCAACTCGCAGTCCACCTCGATGGAGGACTACCACATGGGCTTCCTGGTGCGCGAATTGAACCGCGAGGCAGCCCGGCTGGCGCGCGGCCTGACCGATGCCTGGACGGCCAAGGACCCGTCGAAGCCGCGCTTCGTGGCTGGGGTGCTCGGGCCGACCACCAAGACCGCCTCGATTTCTCCGGACGTGAACGATCCGGGTTTCCGCAATGTCGACTTTGACAGCCTGGTGGCCGCCTATACGGAATCCATCGAGGGGCTGGTCGAAGGCGGTGCACAGATCCTGCTGGTCGAAACGGTGTTCGATACCCTGAATGCCAAGGCCGCCCTGTTTGCCATCGACGCCTGGTTCGAGCGCACCGGCACCACCCTGCCGGTCATGATTTCCGGCACGATCACCGACGCCAGCGGCCGCACCCTGACCGGCCAGACCACCGAAGCGTTCTGGAATTCGATGCGCCATATCCGGCCGCTGTCGATCGGCCTGAACTGCGCCCTCGGCGCGGCCCTGATGCGACCGTATGTGGAGGAGCTGTCGCGCATTGCCGAGTGTCACGTCAGTGCCCACCCAAATGCCGGCCTGCCCAATCCCTTGGCCGAGTCGGGATATGACGAAGGGCCCGCCGAGACGGCTGCCCTGCTCAAGGAATTTGCCCAGGCCGGCTTCCTGAACATTGTCGGCGGCTGCTGTGGCACCACTCCGGCCCATATCCAGGCGATCGCCGAAGCGGTGGCCAACGAGCGTCCACGGGTGCTGCCCACCATCGAACCGCGCATGCGCCTGTCCGGGCTGGAGCCCTGCAACATCGCTGATGACAGCCTGTTCGTGAACGTTGGTGAGCGCACCAATGTGACCGGCTCGAAGGCCTTCTCGCGCCTGATCCTGTCCGGCAATTACGCCGAGGCCGTAAGCGTGGCGCGCAACCAGGTCGAGGCCGGTGCCCAGATCATCGACGTCAACATGGACGAGGCCATGCTCGACGCGGTGGTTGCCATGCGTACCTTCCTCAACCTGATCGCTGCCGAGCCGGACATCGCCCGGGTGCCGGTGATGGTTGACTCCTCCGACTGGCGGGTGCTGGAGGCCGGTCTGAAATGTCTGCAGGGCAAGGGCATCGTCAATTCGATCAGCCTGAAGGAAGGCGAGGAAGAATTCCGCAAACGGGCCCGGCTGGTGCGTCGCTATGGTGCCGCCGTGATCGTGATGGCCTTCGACGAACTGGGACAGGCCGATACCCTCGCGCGCAAGGTGGATATCTGCACGCGGTCCTATCGCATTCTGGTGGATGAACTCGCCTTCCCGCCCGAAGACATCATCTTCGACCCGAACGTATTCGCGATCGCTACCGGCATTGCCGAGCACGACAACTACGCCGTCGATTTCATCGAGGCCACCCGGGTGATCCGGCAGAATCTGCCGCATGCCAAGATCAGCGGCGGGGTCAGCAACGTGAGCTTCTCGTTCCGCGGCAATGATCCGGTGCGCGAAGCCATCCATACGGTGTTCCTGTACCACGCCGTGCGGGCCGGCATGACCATGGGCATCGTCAATGCCGGTCAGCTCGGCGTGTATTCCGACATTCCGGCAGACCTGCTGGACCACGTCGAAGACATCGTGCTGAACCGCCGGCCTGATGCCGCCGAGCGCATGGTGGAATTCGCCGCCAATGTGAAGGGCTCGGCACGTACCCAGGTGGAAGATCTTTCTTGGCGCGATGCGCCGGTTGCTGAACGTTTGCGCCATGCCCTGGTGAAGGGGGTAGCGCAATGGGTGACCGAAGATACCGAAGAGGCGCGCCAGCAGTTCGAGCGGCCGATTCAGGTGATCGAAGGTCCGTTGATGGATGGCATGAACGTGGTGGGAGACCTGTTCGGGGCCGGTAAGATGTTCCTGCCGCAGGTGGTGAAAAGCGCCCGGGTGATGAAACAGGCCGTCGCCCACCTGATCCCTTATATCGAAGCCGAAAAGGCCGCCAGCGGCGACACCCGCTCGAAGGGCAAGATCCTGATGGCCACGGTAAAGGGCGATGTGCATGACATCGGCAAGAACATTGTGACGGTGGTGCTCCAGTGCAACAATTTTGAGGTGATTAACATGGGCGTGATGGTGCCCTGCGACAAGATCCTCGAGCTGGCCCGACAGGAAAACGTCGACGTGATCGGCCTGTCCGGCCTGATCACGCCGTCGCTGGAAGAAATGGCCCACGTCGCCCGGGAAATGGAGCGTACGGGTTTCAACATCCCCCTGCTGATCGGTGGGGCAACCACCTCACGCGTACATACCGCCGTGAAGATCGCACCGCATTACCACGGGTCGGTGATCTACGTGCCGGATGCTTCGCGCGCCGTCGGAGTGTGCAGCAACTTGCTCTCCGATGATCTGCGCGCTGCCTACGTTGCCGAACTGGCGCAGGAATACCAGCGGGTGCGCGAACAACATGCGCAGAAGAAAGGGCCGTCGCTGGTCAGTCTGGCCGAGGCGCGCGCCAACCCGGCGCCGGTGGATTTTGTTGCCGAGCCGCCGGTGACGCCGCGCCAGCTCGGCGTGCATGCGCTTAACGACTACCCCCTGGCAGCCCTGATCCCCGACATCGACTGGACCCCGTTTTTCCAGGTTTGGGACCTGCATGGGCCCTATCCGCGCATCCTCGACGATGAGGTGGTGGGAGAGCAAGCCCGGAGCGTCTTTGCCGATGCGCAGACGATGCTGCAGCAGATCGTGGCTGAGGGCTGGATCAAGGCCCATGCGGTGTACGGTCTGTTCCCGGCCCGCCGGGCGGGGCCGGACGACATCGAACTGCTGGATCCCGCTGGTACCGGCCAGGTGCGCATGACCTGGCACGGCCTGCGCCAGCAGACTGCCAAGGCGGCCGACCGCCATCACCAGTGTCTTGCAGATTTTGTCGCTCCGGCTCCCCCGGGACTGGACAGTATCGACCATGTTGGCGCGTTCGCCGTGAACACCGGTGCTGGGGTTGAGGCCAGGGCTGCCGCCTTTGAGGCTGCCAACGACGATTACAGTGCGATCCTGCTGAAGGCGCTCGCCGACCGACTTGCCGAAGCGTTTGCCGAGCACCTGCACAAGCGGATCCGTACGGAGTTCTGGGGGTATGCGCCAGACGAGGCCCTGTCCACAGAAGACCTGATTGCCGAGCGCTATCAGGGCATCCGTCCGGCGCCCGGTTATCCGGCCTGCCCCGACCATGCGGTGAAGCGGGAGTTGTTCGACCTGTTGCAGGCTACGACCAATGCCGGTCTCACGTTGACCGAGAACCTCGCCATGTGGCCCTCGGCAGCGGTCAGCGGCTTCTATCTGGCACACCCGCAGGCGCGCTACTTTGCCGTCGGTCCGGTGGGCAAGGACCAGGTACAGGATTACGCGCGACGGCGTGGCGTGCCGCTTGCTGAAGCAGAGCGCGACTTGGCGCCCATCCTTGGCTATTCGCCGCCCGTTCCGGCGCCCGTGACCGCCCCCGTGGCTGCATCGGCCTGATCCGCCAGTCGCATCGCCGCCAGCAGGGCACCTTCGGGTGCCCGTTTTTTTTTGGCACTTCCCGGCGATGCCCTGTCTTTCTGGTACCGCCCGACGGTGCCGTGTCTGTTTTGGCACCGCCCGACGGTGACCTGTCTTTTTTCGGCACCGTCCAACGGTGCCCTGTCTATTTTGGCACCACCCGACGGTGTCACGAGCCCGAAAACCGCCGCAAAAAGCAAGCTTTTTTGACTATAACAAAGAGCTAAGTATTGGATGAACAAAGCTTATATACGAAGAAAATTCGTATAGATGATTTGACATGGTCAAAATGGCCCCTCACGCGCCCGCTGGCGGGGTGAAAACCCGCGCCGCATCTGAGGATTCATTGTTGCGCCGCCGCATCTGAAATCCGTGAAGAAATGTGCGTTGGCGCGTTGACACGGCAGATTCGGAGTGTATGATCGGCGACGTTACAGCGTAGGTAGCCACCTCCCCACAAGGGAATGCGGCACAAGATCGCGAGCGAATGGGCCGACCTGAATCCTCGGCTTGAAACATCGCAGGCTGCCAAGCTGAAACCAATTGCCAACGTCCGACGCCAAGTGCAACGCCCTAAGAACAGAAAGCGGACGGGTGCATAGACTCTGCTGCGACGAATTTTTTCAGGTCGCGATGGCCCGCCGGGAATGATCCCGGCAAGGGCCCGGAAAACCCACATTAGGAGGTTCTTATGAAGCTGAATCGCATCACGATGCTGATGGTTGGTGCCGCCCTCGCCGCTCCCGTTGCCTCGCAGGCAAACGCCGACCTGGCCAGCAAGATGAAGGATGCCAAGAACTGGGCCGCCCAGGCTGGCGACTTCGCCAACCACCGCTACAGCGAACTGGCCCAGATCAACACCGGCAACGTCAGCGGCCTGCAGGTGGCCTGGACGTTCTCCACCGGCGTGCTGCGTGGCCACGAAGGCTCGCCGCTCGTCGTCGGCGACATGATGTACATCCACAGCCCGTTCCCCAACAAAGTGTGGGCCTACGACCTGAACGACCTGAAGATCGTCTGGAAGTATGAGCCGAAGCAGGATCCGGCCGTTGTGCCGCAGATGTGCTGCGACACCGTGAACCGCGGTCTGGCCTATGCCGAAGGCAAGGTGTTCCTGCAGCAGGCTGACACCAACCTGGTCGCCCTCGACGCCAAGAGCGGCAAGGTGCTGTGGTCGGTGAAGAACGGTGATCCGAAGCTGGGCGCCGTGAACAGCTCGGCCCCGCACGTGTTCAAGGACAAGGTCCTGACCGGCATCTCCGGTGGTGAGTGGGGTGTCCGCGGCTTCATCGCCGCCTACGACATCAACACCGGCAAGCAGGCGTGGAAAGGCTACAGCGTCGGCCCCGACGAAGAAATGCTGATGGACCCAAACAAGTCCATGACCTGGACCGACGGCGCCATGGCCCCGGTGGGCAAGGACAGCTCGCTGAAGACCTGGAAGGGCGATCAGTGGAAGATCGGTGGCGGCACGACCTGGGGCTGGTATTCCTACGACCCCAGCCTGAACGCCGTGTTCTACGGTTCGGGCAACCCGTCGACCTGGAACCCGGCACAGCGTCCGGGCGACAACAAGTGGTCGATGTCCATCTGGTCGCGTGATGTCGACAGCGGCAAGGTGAACTGGGTTTACCAGATGACCCCGTACGACGAGTGGGATTTCGACGGCATCAACGAAATGATCCTGGCCGACATCAACGTCAAGGGCAAGCAGACCAAGGCACTGGTGCACTTCGACCGCAACGGCTTCGGCTACACGATGGACCGTACCACCGGTGCCCTGCTGGTAGCCGAGAAGTATGATCCGGCCGTGAACTGGGCCACCCACGTTGACATGAAGACTGGCCGCCCGCAGGTGGTTGCCAAGTACTCCACGGCCAAGAACGGCCCGGACGTCAACAGCAAGGGCATTTGCCCGGCCGCCCTGGGTTCGAAGGATGAGCAGCCGGCTTCGTTCGATCCGGATACCAAGCTGTTCTACGTTCCGACCAATCACGTCTGCATGGACTACGAGCCGTTCAAGGTTGAGTACACCGCAGGTTCGCCGTATGTCGGCGCCACCCTGTCGATGTTCCCGGCCCCGAGCGCCAGCCCGAGCCAGAAGGATGGTTCGATGGGCAACTTTATCGCCTGGAACGCCGGCACTGGCAAGATCGAATGGTCGAAGCCGGAGAAGTTCTCGGTCTGGTCGGGTGCTCTGACCACCAAGGGCGGTCTGGCTTTCTACGGTACGCTGGAAGGCTACCTGAAGGCTGTCGACGCCAAGACGGGCAAGGAACTGTGGAAGTTCAAGACCCCGTCCGGCATCATCGGCAACGTGTTCACTTATGAGCACAAGGGCAAGCAGTTCGTGGGTGTGTACTCGGGTATTGGTGGCTGGGCCGGTATCGGCATGGCCGCTGGCCTGGACAAGGACACGGACGGCCTGGGCGCTGTGGGTGGCTACCGTGAGCTGAACAAGTACACCGAACTCGGCGGCTCGCTGACCGTGTTCGCCCTGCCCGGCAACAAGTAATCCGCCGGGCGTGGACAGGCGCGTCATATGACGCGCCGGTACTTCGCCAAGCTGTAAACGTCAGATGGCACCCCCGGCGTTAGCCTGGGGTGCCATCTGTATTTGGCAGCACGACAGCGCGATCCGCTGTCACGAGGCAGGTCGACGCAGCCGCACCAGGG
>CAIPBT010000197.1 GCA_903863375.1 uncultured Ferrovum sp. | reverse complement strand
GGTCGTGGTTATATCCGCGGTTACCTGAAGCTGCTCGATGACAAGGAGCCCTACCAGCAGGCTACGCCGCTGCAGTATTCGAGCAACGGCGGCACGATTACCAATACCAGCAACCTCGGTGGCTACAACGCCGGCACGTTCGCTACGGTCGGGCCGGCATCGCGTTACTTCAACATCGCCAACGTTGCCAACGGCCAGATTTCGCAGGTGGAAGCCAGCGGCATTCACCCGGTGGCCCAGGCCATCGGTGCCGAACTGCACTACCTGGCCAATGGCGGCCTGGTGATCGACGACAAGGCCCGCTTCACCACGATGAGCGGCGAGTTCTCGACCTACTTCGGCAACTACAACCCGGCCAGCAGCTTCATTGGTTCGGCGATTGGTGGTGCCAACGGCTCCGGCAAAACGGTCACTGGTTTCGTGTACAACAACGGCGCCCTGGTCGATCCGAACACGCCGCTGACCAACAACGTGCAGGTCTACACCCACGTGACCGATGCCGGCAGCTTTGCCAACGACCTCTCCGTGTCGAAGAAATTCACGGTGCTGGGCAAGGATGATCTGAGCACCCGTGCCGGCGTGTTCTACATGGACCAGAAGTATGTGGCCGACTGGCACCCGAACTACAGCTTCCTGACCTTCGGGCCGAACAGCGTGCCGGTCAACCCGGTGTCCACCAGTGGCGCCACCAGCACCCTGCTGGCCCTGAACGGCGTGTCCGGTTACAACAGCAACTGGGGTGCCGGTGTGGCCCGTCAGTTCAACCTGGATGAAGCCGACTACGCGCCGTACCTCTCGCTGAACTGGGACAAGGGCAACCTGTCGCTGGACGGCAGCGTGCGTCGCGACATCGCCCGCGTGAGCGGCTACACCGAGACCGGGTCGTCGGCAACCCTGACGCAGCTGACCGGCAACACCGTGCTGGGCGGCACCACCTACCCGTACCAGGTGGGTCTGGCCACGCTCGACCCGTCGACCTACCAACCGGCCGACATCGGCATCAGCTACAACAGCTGGTCGCTGGGCGCGCTGTACCTGCTGAATGACAGCAACAGCGTGTTTGCCCGTGCCAGCCGTGGTGGCCGCGCCGGCTTCGACCGTCTCGTGCCGTCGGGCAACGTGAACCCGCTGAACGGCAGCTATGATCCGCGTGCCGCCGCCAACCTCGTGTCGATCGTGCTGCAGCAGGAAGTCGGCGTGAAGACCGAGGGTGATTTTGCCGAGGGCAAGTACGGCAAGTATTCAGCTGAATTCACGATCTTCCACGATTCGTTCGCCAACGCGAACTCCGACCTGACCGTTTGCGGTCCGGCCGGTGCCCCGAACGATTGCGGCAAGATCGTCAACAACCAGTACTCGGCCCGTGGCTTCGAGTTCGATGGCACCTATAACTACGCCGGGTTTGGCCTGACCACCCAGCTGACCTACAGCAACGCCAACGTCGACAGCGGCACCACCTGCTTCCCGGTCTCGGGTTGCACGTCGTCGGGCAGCGGTTATCAGCCGGGCAGCGTGCCTTCGGTCACCTACATGGTGGCGCCGACCTACCGTTATGGCCCGTACTACGGTGGTCTGGTGATCACCGGGGCGAATGCCACGCCGGTCACCGTGGGTACCTCGAACGTCTGGCTCGAACCGTACACTCTGGTCAGCCTGGTGGGCAGCTATGCCATCGATCCGAGCACGATCTTCACGCTGCACGTGAACAACCTGTTTAACTCGCTGGCCGTGACCTACATCAACGGGCTGGGCACCTCGCCGGTCAACAACCAGGCAGCCACGGGTGTGACCGCCTACGGCCGCACGGTGCAGGGCTCGCTCACGTTCAAGTTCTGAGCGTTACCGTGAGGGTCTGAAGCGTTCGGCGCGACGGGATACCATATCCGTCGCGCCGTTTTCATTTGCGGGACCGGGCGCTGCCCGCCGCAGCAAGGAAGGCTTTCATGCAAGACGGAAACCGGAACATTCGCAAGGTGGTGATCTTGGGAGGCGGCTCTTCGGGCTGGATGACCGCAGCCATGCTCGCCGCGAACATCCACCGGGATTGCGCCATCACGCTGGTGGAATCGGAAGAGATCGGCATCGTCGGCGTCGGCGAGGCCACCATTCCCCCCATCCGACAGTTCAATGATGCCCTGGGCATCCATGAACACGAGTTTGTACGACTGACCAAGGGCTCCTACAAGCTGGGTATCCAGTTCGTCAATTGGGGACGCCAGGGTCACACCTATTTTCATCCGTTCGGCAGCTATGGCCGCCCCTTTGATCTGGTGCAGATCCAGCATCACTGGCAGCGCGAGCACAAGGCGGGCCGGGCGGCACCCTTCGAGGAGTACTGCATGGCGTGGGCGGCGGCCAAGGCCGGTCGCTTCGACCATCCGTCACGCGACGGTGCCGATGTGCGGTCCACCCATCTGTACGCCTATCATTTCGACGCCAATCTCTATGCGCAGTACCTGCGCGCCTACTCCGAGCAGCGGCGGGTGCAGCGCGTGGAAGGCAAGGTGGCCTCGATCCAGCAGCATCCGGAAACCGGTTTTGTCACGGCGCTCACGCTCGAGAGCGGGATTGTCGTCGAGGGCGACCTGTTCATCGACTGCTCGGGCTTTCGCGCCCTGCTGATCGAAGGTGCGCTGCAGACCGGCTGGGAAGACTGGTCGCACTGGCTGCCGGCCGACCGTGCCTTTGCGGTACCGTGCGAGCGCAAGGACTTCACCCCCTATACCCGGTCCACTGCGCATGCGGCTGGCTGGCAGTGGCGCATTCCGCTGCAGCACCGCACCGGCAATGGCCATGTGTATTGCTCGTCGTTCATGGGCGATGACGAGGCCACCGCGATCCTGCTGGAAAACCTGGACGGCAAGGCGTTGGCCGAGCCCCGCCAGGTGCGGTTCCGCACCGGCAAGCGCCGCAAGCTATGGAACAAGAACGTGATTGCGATCGGCCTGTCGAGCGGCTTCCTCGAGCCGCTGGAGTCGACCAGCATCCACCTGATCCAGGCTGGCATTTCCAAACTGCTGGCCTATTTCCCGGATCGCGATTTCGACCCGTATCTGATCGACGAATACAACCGGGTGGGTGATATCGAGTACGAGCGCATCCGCGACTTCATCATCCTGCACTACCACCTGACGGAGCGCGACGACAGCGAACTGTGGCGCTATTGCCGGCACATGACGATTCCCGACAGCCTGCATTACAAGATGGAGCATTTTCGGCGCAGCGGCCGGATCATCCCCGGCGAGATGGACCTGTTCGGTTCGCCGAGCTGGCTTGCCGTGCTGATCGGTCAGGGCATGATTCCCGAGCGTACCGATCCGTTCCTCGATTTCCGCCAGGTGGATGGCGGCGACTATCTGGATCGTCTGCGCCGCACCATGCAGCGCATGGCGCAGGAGATGCCCACCCATCAGCAGTACATCGACCGCTTCTGCAAGGCGGCCTGAGGGCAGGGCCCCTGTCGCCCGGGCATCCGCACCAAAACAGCAGCACCAGAACGGGCAATAATAACAAGAGGAGCTAGCATGACCGTCACCCCCCTGTCCCCCGGCGCACAGGATGCCGCCCCCGCCCGCCGCGTGATCGCGCTCGTGATGGCGCTGTTCTTTGCCTTCGGCTTCTGCACGGTGCTGGTGGATACCCTGGTGCCAAAACTCAAGGCACTGTTCTCGTTGTCCTACACCGAGGTGATGCTCACCCAGTTCTGTTTTTTCGGGGCCTACTTCATCGTCTCGCTGCCCGCCGCGCGACTGGTCACGCGCACGGGCTATCTGCAAAGCGTCACCCTGGGGCTTGTGATCATGGCACTGGGCTGCGCCGCCTTCACGCCGGCCGCCGAGATCGGCAGCTATCCCGCGTTCCTGGCTGCCCTGTTCACGCTCGCCGCTGGCGTCACCATCGTTCAGGTGGCCGTCAATCCGCTGGCCACCACCGTGGGAGATCCTGCCCGCGCCTCGGCGCGCCTGACGCTGGCGCAGGCCTTCAATTCCCTGGCCACCACGGTTGGTCCCCTGTTCGGCGCGGCCTTCATCCTGAAGGGCCAGCTGGTGACGCCCGACGCGGCCCATCTCGATGCCGCTGCTCTGGCGGCCTTGCGCCAGGTGGAGGGCCGCTCGGTACAGGCACCTTTTCTGGGTATCTGCGCGGTGCTGATCGCGTTGGCTGTGTTCTGCTGGACGTGTCGCGGCTGGGCGCCACGACCACAGGCGGGCGAAGGCGCCGGCACTGACACTGACCAGGGCCGGGGCAGCGCACCCGCGACCAGTCTGCTCGGCAATGCGCGCCTGATGTTCGGCACGCTGGGCATCTTCCTGTACGTTGGCGCCGAGGTGGCGATCGGCAGCATGGTGGCGAATTACCTGATGCAAGGCTCGGTGTTGGGCATCGGCGCCCAGCAGGCTGGCTCGATGGTCGCCATTTACTGGGGGCTGGCCATGGTCGGCCGCTTCGTCGGGGCGGCCTTGCTGGGCCGGATCAACCCCGGGTTGATGCTCAGTGCCTTTGCCGTGATGGCGGGGCTGCTCGCCAGTCTTGGCGTGCTCGCGCACGGTCAGCTGGCAGCCGTGTGCATCCTGGCAATCGGCTTTTGCAACTCGATCATGTTTCCGACCATTTTCTCGCTCGCGGTCGAGGACGTGCCGGGGCGAGCCGCACAGGCGTCGGGATTGCTCAGCATGGCCATTGTGGGCGGTGCCGTGGTCCCTGTGCTTGCCGGTGCGGTGGCCGATGCTGGCGGGCTGCATCATGCGCTGGCTGTGCCAGTGGTGTGCTACGTCGGCATCGCGCTGTTCGGTCTGTCTGCCCGGCAGCGGCCTGTGTCCTTTTCGAGCTTCTCCTGATGTCCGACCTGTTGCGGCCCCGGTTCCATTTTTCACCCCGCCAGAACTGGATCAACGATCCGAATGGCCTGGTGTGGCTGGATGGCGAGTACCACCTGTTTTTCCAGTACAACCCGCATGGAGATGTCTGGGGTCACATGAGCTGGGGCCATGCCGTCAGCCCGGATCTGACCCATTGGCAGGAGCTGCCGGTGGCCATCCCGGAGGATGCCGACTGGATGGCGTTTTCCGGCAGCATTGTGGTGGACCATCACAACACCGCCGGGCTGGCGGCCCCCGGTGAAACCGCCCTGGTGGCCCTCTACACCGGGTCTGCCCAGCGGCCGCCGGAGCACCAGGTGCAGAATCTCGCCTGGAGCGTGGATCGTGGGCGCACCTGGACCAAGTGGGCGGGCAACCCGGTGCTCGACCTGGGCGTGGCCCATTTCCGCGATCCGAAAGTGTTCTGGCATGGCCCGTCTGCGCGCTGGGTGATGCTCACCGTGCGGTCTGATCTGCGTATGGCGAGCTTTTATGGGTCGGTCAACTTGCGCGACTGGACCCATCTCAGCGATTTCGGGCCGACCCAGACGGGCGACGGCATCTGGGAATGTCCCGACCTGATTCCGCTCACCTTGCCGGCGCAGGGCAGCGCGGCCGAGCGGCTGGTATGGGTTCTGAAAATCGACATTTTTGAGGGGCATGTGGCCGGCAGCGCCGGGGCGCGCGTCTGGTTTGGCGAGTTCGATGGCGTGCGCTTTCAGGCCGATGATGGACAGGGCGCGTGGGTTGACTGGGGCATGGATTTTTATGCCGCAGCATCCTGGGCCAACCTGCCGGCCTCGGCCGGGCAGGCGGTCTGGCTTGGCTGGCTGGACAACCATGTCTACGCCCGGGAACTGCCAACGGCACCCTGGCGGGGGCAAATGTCCGTGCCGCGCACCCTGTCCCTGGGCCGGTCGGCCGATGGTCTGGAGCTGCTGCAGCAGCCCGTGCCTGCCATCACCGCACGGCGGGGCGCCCTGCTGCTGGAGCTGCGCGACCAACCCATCCATGGCTATCAGTGCCTGGCCTTGCCGGAAGGAATCGACGCCTCGGCGCTCGATATCGAACTGGTGCTGCGCTTCGCCCCGGATTCGCAGGCCAGCGCCGGCCTGGTGCTGCGCGCCAGTGCGCCAGGGGCCGCCGGGGTTTCTGGAGAATCCGGAGTCACTGGAGAAACCAGGGCCACCGGACAATCGGGCGTCTCGGGAGAAGCAGGGGACTCAGGTCTGGGCCCGGCCAGCGGAACCTGGGCCGGATACCAGGCTGACTCGGCCCGACTGTTCCTGGATCGGGCGCACTCAGGCTTCCTGCCGACCTTTGCACCCTATGCCGGGCGCCGTCATGCGCCCTATCCTCGGCCGGTGGACGGGGTTGTGCGCCTGCGCGTGCTGCTGGATGCCAGCTCGGTCGAGGTGTTCACCCAGGATGGCCGTCGCTGGATATCGGAACGGATCATCCCGGCGGCGGACAGCCTCAGCCTGTACCTGTGGTCGAGCGATGGTCCGGTGTACCTGGACGTGCTGCGGATCTTTCCGATGGCTTGAACCGTCGCCTGCCACCACCCGCGTCAACGGTGTCGGGTAGCGACTTTCAAGCGGCGGCCCTGGCCGGCGCCGACAGGCGGATGCGCAGCGTGGCGAGCGCCGCGCAGACCAGCAGCACACCACTCAGACGCATCACATTGCGGGGGTCGCCGGCCAGCACCGAGTGGTAAAGCAACGGAATGGTCAGGCCGTTCAGCAGCAATGGGATCACAATCATCATGTTGAAGATGCCCATGTAGACTCCGGTGCGCGCTGCCGGAATGCTGCCTGCCAGCATCACATAGGGGTTGCCCATCATGCTGCCCCAACAGAAGCCCATGCCGATCATCGGCAGGAACATCCAACCCTTGCTGCCGATTTCCGGAATGGCCAGCATCGCGATGCCGCCTGCGGTCAGACAGCAGGCGTGGCTGATCCTGGGGCCGATGCGCCGGCTGGCCGGAATCAGCAGCAGGGTCGCGGCAAACGCCATGAAGTTGTAGAACGCCCCGGCCTGGCCAGCGGTCAGCACCGCCTCGCGGAAGGCCGGTGTACCGGCGTCTGCCGTGTGGTAGACGCTGCGCGCCATCGAGTAGGTGGCATACGTCCAGTAGCTGCACAGGCCATACCACTGGAACAGCTTCATCCACGCCATCTGACGCATGGCCTGCGGCATCTCGACGATCGCCGCCCAGATTTCGCGCAGGGCGGCGGCGAAGGAGCGCGGCTGCGACTGCAGGTGCTTGCGTTCGTCGGCTGATATCGGCAGCTCCGGCACGCGCCAGATCGACCACACAATGGTGGAGAACGAAAGCACGGCACCAATCGCGAACGACACCCGGGTGATCGCGGGAATGTGGTTGGCGTCCAGCGCATTGCGGCTCATGCCCAGCGCCACCAGCAGGGTGGGTGACAGATAGGACAGGGTCTGCGCGATGCCGGTACAGGCGCTCTGCACCAGGAAGCCGGTGGCATGCTGCTCGCGGTCGAGCCGGTCGCTGACGTAGGCGCGATAAGGCTCCATGGTGATGTTGTTGGCGGCATCGAGGATCCACAGCAGGCTCGCGGCCATCAGGATGCTGGAGGCGTAGGGCATGCACAGCAAGGCCACGCTGCACAGCACGGCGCCGAGCAGGAAATAGGGGGTGCGCCGCCCCAGGCGCGAGAGGCTGCGGTCCGACAGGGCACCCACGATCGGCTGCACCAGCAATCCGGTGATCGGCCCGGCCAGTTGCAGCAAAGGCAGTGCGGCTTCGTCCGCCCCGAGATAGCTGTAGATCGGTCCCATATTGCTTTGCTGCAGGCCGAAGCTGAACTGCAAGCCTAGAAAACCCAGGTTCATCTGCACGATGCGCCCCAGGCTGAGCCGGGGTTTGCTGGCGATCTCCGGCGTCATGAGGGGCTCCGCGGGGCTGGGTTGGGATCGGTGGGTTCGGGTTCGGCAGCCCCGAGGGCCACGGCGCGCGCGCCGGAGGCTGCCGTGCACACATGGACCTGCGCGTTGGCCCCTTCCGGGGAGCGGTAGTGACGCGCCACGGCGGCCGTCACGGCAGGGACCGCGTCGGTTGGCACCAAGGCCACCACGCAGCCGCCAAAGCCGCCGCCGGTCATGCGCGCGCCACCCTGGCTCGCCAGCACCGCGGTGACAATCGCCACCAGCTGATCAATCGCCGGCACCGTGATTTCGAAATCATCACGCATCGACTGGTGGGACGCCGACATCAGGCTCGCCATCCGGGTCAGATCGCCCACCGGCAAGGCGTCGGCCGCCTGCCATACCCGGGCATTCTCGCTGACCACATGACGGGCGCGCCGCCAGACCACCGGGTCGAGCAGCGGACGGGCATCGGCGATCTGCTGCTCGCTCACGTCGCGCAGGGCGCGCACGCCGAAATGACGGGCTGCCTGTTCGCATTGTTGTCGTCGCTGGTTGTAGGCACTGTCGACCAGACCGCGGCGCACGCGCGAATGCAGGATCATCAGCTGGCAGTCCGGTGGCAGGCGCACCAGGCGCACGGCCAGATCGCGACAGTCGAGCAGGACGGCGTGGTCGGCCGCACCACAGGCGGAGGCCAGTTGGTCCATGATGCCGCACTGGCAACCGACGAACTGGTTCTCGGCCAGACGCGCCAGCTGGGCCACCCCCACGGGATCTGGCGGGTGGCCGAACAGGGCGCGCACCAGGGTTCCCAGGGCAACCATCAGCGAGGCCGAAGAGGACAGGCCGGCGCCGTGTGGCACATCGCCGGCGATGGTCAGGTCAAGCCCGTGGGGCAGGGCCAGTGTCGCATCCAGGGCGAGCAGCATGCCGCGCACATAATCGCGCCAGTCGCCCTGACCGAGCGGCTGCGGCGGCTGGTCCAGCGAAAAGGTGTCGAGTGCATCGCCAAGGTCAAGGGCGCGCACGCGGACCTGGCGATCGGTGCGAGGACCTGCCGCCACGATGGTCTGGAAGGGCAGGGCACAGGGCAGCACGAAGCCATCGTTGTAGTCGGTGTGTTCGCCGATCAGGTTGACCCGACCCGGTGCCAAGGCCATCCAGGCCGGTGCGCTGCCGAAGGTGTGTCGGAAACCATCGCGCCCCCGCTCTTGCAGAAGGGATGTGGAAGCTGTCATGGCGCGGTCCCTCCGGTGTTGCGGCCGACATGGGCAGGGGCACCCGTGTCAGCAGCACCACCAGGATCACCGAGACCGGGCAGGGCGCGCAGGCGTTGCGCGGCATCCTCTGGCGTCAGGTCGCGCTGGGCTTCGGCCAGGAGCTCGTAGCCCACCATGAATTTGCGCACGGTGGCCGACCGCAGCAAGGGGGGCAGGAAATGGGCATGCAGTTGCCAGTGCTGCTCCGTGGTCGCGGATCCGTTCGGTGCGCCGTGCCAACCCATGGTGTAGGGAAAGCTGCAGGCAAACAGCTGGTCATAGCGGCGCGCCAGATCGGCCAGGATGGTGGCCAGGCTGAGCACCGCCGAGAGCGCGAGGTCCTGCAGCCGTTGCACCGCGAAGCGTGGCAGCAGCAGCGTCTCGAAGGGCCAGGCGGCCCACCAGGGCACGATCACCAGCCAGTCATCGTTGCAGCAGACCACCCGGGCGCCGGCGTCGATTTCGGCCTCGGCGACCTGCAGCAGCAGAGGGCGGTGGTGGGTTGTGAGCCAGGCCCGCTGCGCCGCATCCTCCCGCTCGGCCTCCCGGGGCAGGGTGTCTTGCGCCCAGATCTGGCTGTGGGGATGGGGATTCGAGCAGCCCATCATGGCCCCCTTGTTTTCAAAGACCTGTACCCAGCGGTAGGTCGCCCCGAGGGCAGCCGATTCGGCCATCCAGGTACGGACCACGGCGGCAATCGCATCGACCGGCAGGGTACCTAGCGTGGCGGCATGGTCGGGCGAGAAGCAGACCACCCGGGCAGTGCCATGTACCGGCTCGGCCACGAACAGGTCGGCAGCGGCCTTCCGGTCATCGCCCGGGGTCAGCGTGGCCGCCGGTAACTCGCCTGCCGGTGCCTGTGCTGCCGCGAAATCGTCCGCCGCTGGCGGCGCGGCTGTCCGGTCATCGTCAGCGTTCGATGCCGGCAAGAGTGCCGGGAAATCGTTGGTGAAGGCATAGGGGCCGGCATAGGCCGGGTTGACCTCGCCCGTGATACGCGTGTTGCCGGCGCACAGATAGCAGGCCGGATCGTGATGCACGGCCGTCGGGGACTCCTGGACTTCCTGCTGCCCCTGCCAGGGCCGCAGGTTGCGGTGTGGCGAGACCAGCACCCAATCGCCATTGAGCAGGTTGCGCCGCCGGTGCACCAGTGGAACGTTAGTGGCAGTGGCAGTGGCAGTGGCTGCGGCGCTGGCCCTTGCACCAGTTGCGCCGGTTGCACCAGTTGCGCCAGACGCTCCGGTCGTGCCCGGCGCGACGAGGGTGGTTGGCGCTTCGGCATCCAGCCGGTCGATCTCGACGATGAACGCGGTCTCGGCATGACATCGGGGCGTCGGCAAGCCGGCATGCATCAGCCAGGCCCCGGCGATGCGCTGGCCGTCTGGTGTCGCCAGTTGCTCGAAGAAGGCAGCGCTGCTCTGGCGACCGGTCCAGGTGCTGCTGCCCAGTGGCAGGCATTCGCGCACCCGATACTGGGCGTCGGGCTGCAGCATGGGCAGGCGGATCGCCGGCGCGTAGCGGAAGGTGCTGGGCGCAATCCGGTACGCGAGCAAGACCCATCGTTGCCCGCTCGCGTCGCCATGCATCTGCCAGACGATGCCGTCCCCGGCGTCGCCGTGCCAGACGTGGCCGCGGTGCAGGCGGTCGCGCAGCAGCTTGTAGGTGGCGATCCAGGCCTGCAGGGCGGCCGTCTCGTCGGTAGCGAGGTGGCGGGCGTCGAGTTCCACGCCGAAATGCCCCGGGAGCGCGACCGCACAGCGGAAGGACATGCCTTGCGATCGTCCGGTGGTATGCGCTGGTGCAGTGCCGACGTGCGCTCCCAGGATCTCGGGCGGAAAGAATTGCAGGAACCCGGCCTGGGTCTGCAGGCGCGACAGCGCATCGATGCAATCACTGGCCCAGGTGCGATGGGTGTGGCGCAGGATGCCGAAATCGATCCGCCCACCGCCGCCAGAGCAGCTTTCGATCTCCACGTCCGGGTGGGCCGTGCGCAGCCGGTCGAGCAGGACATAGACGGCGTGTACCTGAGCGCGATAGCCGGGCAGACCGTTGGCCAGCCCCGCCGTGGTCAGGTCACGGTTGTGATCCCATTTCAGGTAGGTGATGGGATGGGCTGTCAGCAGTGCCGACAGCTTGCCGAACAGGTAGTCGGCAACCTCCCGGCGCGACAGGTCCAGCACCAGCTGGTTGCGAGCAGTCAGCACCGGGCGTCCCGCCAGCGCCAGCGCCCACTCAGGATGCGCACGATAGAGGTCGCTGTCGGGGTTGACCATTTCCGGTTCCACCCAGAGCCCGAAGGACATGCCCAGATCGTTGACATGGGCAATCAGGGGGGCGAGGCCATGCGGAAACTTGGTCTCGTCCGGCCACCAGTCGCCCAGCGCCGCGCGGTCGTGGTGACGACCATGAAACCACCCGTCATCGAGCACAAACCGTTCCACGCCAAGCCTGGCTGCGGCGGTGGCCAGCGCCATCACCGGCTTGGGGTGGACATCGAAATAGAAGCCCTCCCACGTATTGAGATGGACCGGCCGAGGCGCCATCTGGCCACCGGGCCAGGGCACCCGCCGACGCAGTTCGGCATGGAAATTGGCGGCCAGGCCATCCAGTCCGGCGGTGGACAAGGTGGCCACTACCTCTGGCGTGCGCAGGCAGGCGCCGGGCGCCAACAGTCCCTCGCCGGGCGCCAGCCATTCGCCCAGTTGCCATTGGTAGCGGCCATCGGGCAGCCATTCGATGGTCTGCTGATGATTGCCAGACCAGGCGAGATGGGCACCGTAGACCAGCCCGGCAGCGGCGGTGCTGCCGGGCGTGGTCACCACCGCGCCCGGAAAGCAGTCGTGCGAGGTGCGGCCCCGTCGGCTCTCGCGGCGCCACTGGGTGCGGCTCAGCGTATCGGTCTGCAGCAGGAATTCGTGCATGTGCTGGCCGGCGTAGGAGCGTACCGTGTCGCAGTGGTCTGGCAGGGGCAGGGTGGCTGCCGCCAGCCATTGCACCTCGAGCGGCTGGCTGCCCAGATTGCGCAGGGTGGTGTGGATGGACAGCACGTCGCTGGTCGGATCCAGCCGCAGGGTCAGGCAGGTTTCCAGTTCGGCAACGGCATCGGTCAGGGTCAGGCTGACCGCTTCGTCGGGCACCAGCCATTGCACGACGCAATCCTGAAAGGCCTGGGCAAACGCCTGTCCTGCCCGGTGCGCCAGCAGGGCGCTGTGATGGAACCAACCCACGCCAAAGGTTGGCAGTACGGTGAGGGGCTGGTCAAACTCCAGGCTGAAGCTAGGCAGGGGACGGGTGCCGCGCAGACGACAGTCGGGCCGGGCATCCGCCGGCAGGCGCGCACCCCAGTAGCGCCAGAGCGGCGCTTCGCCGGGCACCAGTTCAAGAATCACGCTGCTGTTCCGGCCGTGCAGGCAGAGGTGCTCCGCAGTCGGGTGCAGGGGACGTGAGGACGGCGGGCTGGCAAGGGACATGGCATCAGCTAAAGCGCGTTAGATTGACGGAAGTGTAGTAATCCTGCCGTTGAATGGCACGCTGCGATGCAGCACTCGATTGCCCGGTGGCATTCGTGTACCCTGCAGAACGTTGCGGCAGCTGGTCGGCCAAGCCACCCCGACCGCCTGATCTGCGAGTGTTCTGCCGTGTCCCGCAAAGCCCCTGTCACTGCCCAGCAGGTCGCCCGTCTGGCCGGGGTATCGCCCACCACCGTGTCGTTCGTCCTCAATGACGTGCGCGACCAAGGTATCCGGCCGGCCACTCGACAGCGCGTGCTTGAGGCTGCTGCCCGGTTGGGCTATCAGCCCAATGCCAACGCCCGGTCACTCGCCAGCGGATCGACGGCTACGGTGGCCCTGGTGGTGCCGCGTCTTGATCACCTGTACGACGATCATTTTCTCGCCCAGCTGCTCGCTAGCGTGAATGCGGAGTGTCATCGCTTCGGTCTGAAACTGCTGCTGGAAAGCGCGGAACACGATAGCGCCACGGCCACAGGTTTCGTTTCCCTGGCGCGTACCCGGCGCATCGACGGCCTGATCGTGGTCAATCCTCGCCAGGATCAGCTGGTGCCGTTGGCGGCGGTCGCCGCGGCCGGCATTCCGCTGGTGCTGCTCGGTCAGGCTGCAGCGGCCGAGGCACAGACCGGCGCCCGCTGTGTCGGTCAGGACACCCGGATCGGTGCCCGCCTGGCCGTTTCCCATCTGATCGGACTGGGGCACATGGCGATTGCCTATATCGGCTTTGCCGGACGTGCGTATGTGGCTGATGCCGAGCGCGAGCAGGGCTGGCGGGATACGCTCACCGCGGCCGGCATCGCGCCGCGCGACGACCTGCTGGAATTTGGTGCCTTGAGCGCCATCAGCGGGTATCAGGCGATGCAGCGTCTGCTCGCCGCGGGCGGCCGGCCGACGGCCCTGTTTGCTGGCAACGACACGATCGCTTTCGGTGCCCTGCGCGCCCTGCAGGAGGCTGGCTGGGCTGTGCCACAGGATTGCGCGGTAGTGGGTTACGACGATATTCCGCTGGCTGCCTTTGCGGCTCCGGCACTGACCACTGTGCGGACCGACGCGCTGGCCCACGGCCGGATTGCCATGCAGGCGCTTGCCGGTCTGCTGGGCTTGTCCGCTGCTCCTTCCGTTACCGTTACCGCTACCGCTACCCCTTCCGCTCTCAATGCTGATGCCAATCCAGTGCCAGCGCTTGTGGCGGCGACCCTGCCGGCTCCGGAACTGATCGTTCGCGCCTCCTGCGGCGTCAGAAGGCCAGCTGCAGGTTGACGCGCACTTCGCGTGGCTCGCCGGGATGGACGCTGGTACCGGTGGCAACGGCCTGCGCCGTCGGCGAGACGCGATAATCCTGCTGATAGACGATGTCGTAGTAGGACGTGTTGAATACGTTCAGCAGGTCGAGACTGACCTTGATGTCTGGTGTCAGCACTCGCTGCAGGCGCAGATTGGTGACCAGCGACGATGGTGCCTGGATGCTGCCATCCTGCGAGGCCGGGTAGGCGCCCAAATAGCGTTCTTCCAGCGACAGGGTCCAGGGGCCAAGATCGCGCAGGGTAGCCCGGATCAGCGCCACCACTGGCACGGCATTCGGAATCTGGTCGCCCGGGGCACCGTTGGCGTTCGGCGCCGCGTAGCGCGCGTGCGTCCATGCCACATCGGCATCGACCAGCAGCTGACGGCCCACCTGGAGATGGTTGTTCCACTCGATGCCGTAGCGCCGGCTGGCGCCATTCGCGCTGGTGCTGCCGATGTCCGAGTCGGCGTTGTAGACCAGCTCGGAATCGCTGTTCAGGGCCCATAGCGCGAAGGAAGTCTGCAGGCCGTCGATGGCTTCCGTGCGTGCTCCCACCTCATAGCCGGTGGCGCGCACCAGGGTGGTTGCCCCTGTCGCCGCCGCACCCGTGGTCGGGTCGATCTGGTTGATCACGCCGCGGGCATCATTGCTGTGCACGCCTTGACCGGCATTCAGGAAAAACTCGGTGCGGTCCCACGGACCAAGGATCAGCGCCAGCTTGGGCAGCAACAGATTGCCGTTCGCCCCAGCCGTGTTCTGGGCATACAGCGCGTCGGTCTGCGCCAGGCTGACGCGCTGTTCGCGCAGGCCAAGCAAGGAGCGCAGCCAGGGCGTCCAGGTGGTGGTGTTCTGCACATAGACACCCAGCGAACTGACCTGCTCCTGATCGTCACCCACGGTATGAAACGGAATGCGCGACTGGGTATCGAGCAGGCCGACGTGCACGAAGTCATAGCGTCCCTGCAGACCGACCTCGGTCGTGCTGTCGTGACCGAGCAGGTGGTGGTTCCATCCCTGCAGGACGCCGGTGCCCAGCGTGTTGCGTTGCTCGAACTGTTCGAACTGGTCGGTGGGCCGCAGGGGATCCGGGGCAAAGACCGGCGGATTGCCGGCAACGGGCGACAGGGATTCGCGGTTTTCGAACAGGGTGAAATTGGAAAACAGCTGCAGGCGCGAGTGTTCGACGAAGGCGCTGACCCGCTGATAGCCGTCGGCATCCTGCCGATGCCATTCCCCAGACAGGATGGCGCGCCCGCTGCGGCCGCCATCGCTGGGATCAACAGCGCCAAAGCGGGGCAAGGCACCCGACGTGATCAGGGACAGCGGTACCTGGTCGGTCGAGTTCCATTGCGCGTCATACAGCTGGACATCCGCCGACCAGCCCCGCAGCGCCGATCCGTCGCTCAAGCGCAGCAGGCCATTGGTCTTGTGCAGACCCTCCGGATTTACCCAGGGACCATCCTGGGCCAGCACCTCAAGCGCTGCCAGCAGGACCGGGCCGGCATCCGTTCCGGTCGGGGCGGGGGCTTCAACGGCCCCGGCAGTGCCGGGAGTGACCAGGGACTTGCCGGGTGCGCCGGTGACCCCGGCCAGGAAACGCCCGACGGGCGCTGATCCGGCCAGCAGCAGGCGCCGATAGCCTTCCTGACCGATGGTGAGATCGGCGAAGGGGCGTGGCAGGCTGTCCCGATAATGGATGTCTACCGCGCCAGCCGCCGAGAAATCACCAGCCGATGCAAAGTAGGGCCCTTTGAGGTAGTTGATGCGGTCGACCAGTTCGGGAATCAGGCAATTCAGGTCAGAGTAGCCCTGGCCGTGGGCGTGGGTCGGCATGTTGACCGGGACACCATCGAGAAAACTCGCCAGATCGGTGCCATGGTCGAGGTTGTAGCCACGCAGGAAGTACTGGTTGGCCTTGCCGTCGCCGGAATGCTGGGTCACCACCAGTCCGGGCACGGTTTCCAGCACTTCGCCGGGACGCAGCAGGGGAATGTCCTGCAACAGCACGCCGTTCACGGTGCCCTGCGAGGCGGCGTCGAAGGTGCCGACGGCGTTGTCATAGTGGCCAGTGGCCTGGACGGTATCGAGCACCGTCACGCTGGTGGGTACCGTGCCGGGGACTGCTGGGGTGGCGACTGCGCCTGCGCCTGCGGCTGACGCCGCTGACGCCGCTGACGCCGTTGGGGCGGCTGCGCCGGCCAGCGCAAGGCCCAATGCCAGGGCGATCGCGGTAGGCTGCGGCTTCGGCTGCGCTGTCATTGCGGGCATCCCGTATGAAGTTTCAGAAAATCATCATACGTCGGCTGGCGATATCATGCCAGCTTGTGTCCGGTGAGCGCCCCATGCAAAGACTGACCATTTCCATCGACGATCCGCTGGCCGAGGCCTTTGACGATTTCGTGCAGCGCCAGGGCTATCAAAACCGTTCGGAGGCGGTGCGCGACCTGATCCGGGATCGTCTGGAGACGGTGCGTCTGCAGGGCAGGGGGCCACAGCACTGCATCGCAGCCGTGAGTTACGTCTATAACCATCATCAGCGGGAACTGGCCAGCCGGCTCGCTGCCCTGCAGCACGCCCATCACGACCTGGCCGTGTCATCGATGCACGTGCATCTCGACCATGAGGAGTGCCTGGAAACGGTGATCCTGCGCGGCAGCCTGGAGCAGGTCAGGGCGTTCGCCGATGCCCTGATGGCGGAACGTGGGGTGCGCTTTGGCAAGGTCAATCTGGTGCCGCTCGAGGCCGTGGTGCCAGCGCCGGGCAGTCACCAGCATGTCCACTACCGCAGCAGGCTGTGACGTTCGACGCGTTCAGGGCGTCGCGTGTATCCGGTCCGGTCCGGTAGAGCCCCGTTCCACCAGCACTGCCGGCAGCACGCGCGGCGCCGCCGCCCCTTTGCGGATCAGTTCCAGCAGGGCGTCGACCAGCAGGCGGCCGCCCTCTTCGATCGATTGCCGGATGGTGGTCAGGGGCGGCTGGAAGTTCTGGGCCAGAGCCACGTCGTCATACCCCACCACAGAGACGTCCTGCGGCACACTGAGCTGATGCGCCCGCAGGGCGCCGATGGCGGCCATGGCGATCAGGTCGCTGCACGCGAAGATGCCATCGAATCCCTGATGCAGGTCGAGCAGGCGGCTGACCGCATCGCGTCCACCCTCGGCAAGGAACGATGCCGGCAGGGACAGCCGGGGATCGGGCTGCACGCCAGCCCGGCGATGTGCCTCGAGATAGCCCTCGTAGCGATGCGCCACCTCTGGCAGATCGCGATCCCCCAGAAAGCAGATGCGCCGGCGACCCTCGCGCAGCATCACTTCCGTTGCGGCCATGCCACCCTGGATGTTGTCGCCGCCGACCGTGCAGTACAGCTGCCGTGGCAACTGCGCACCCCACACCACGATCGGCAGCTGGCGGGCCGCCAGCCGGTTGAGCTGATCGTGGTGGTGCCACTGGCCGATCAGGATCACGCCGCTGGCCCGGCCGTTGTCGCAATAGCGTGCAGCATCCTCCAGCTGGTCGGCATCGATGCGCGTCAACAGCATGTCGTAACCCTGGTCGGTCAGGGCATCCGCCAGACTGCCCAGCAGGCTCAGGAAAAACGGATCGGAAATGGCCTGGCGCTGGCGGCCCTCATAGGGAACCACGACGGCAATCGTGCGACTTTGGCCGAGTCGCAGGTTTTGCGCCCCGACATTGATCGAGTAATTCAGGGAGCGGGCCAGATCGACAATACGCTGGCGGGTCTCGGCGTTGACCAGACTGGAGCCGTTCAGGGCGCGCGACACCGTGGCTGTCGACACGCCGGCAAGCCGTGCAATGTCAGCCATCTGCAGGCGGCGCCGGTCGGTGTCGCTTCCCTTGGTCGGGTCCGCCAGAACAGGCGCCGCATCGGGCGGCGGCGGGTCGGACGAGAACGGAGGGCGCGGTGGCTGTTGACTCACAATGGCCAGAGTTTGCAGGCAGTTCTGGCCAATGTAAACGGTCGACAGCGATCGAGGGCCCCAGGGGGGAGTGAAGGCGTGCCTGGTGTGCCAACCGTCAGCAGGTGGCGGCGGCCGGCAACGGGAGCTGGCAACCGCACAGCGGCCCTTTGCGCCCCCAGGATTCCCGGTTATAGTCGGGTTTCAAACGATCGTTTTATCCTTGGGGTTCGATGTCGACGCAACAGACCGTGTTCATTACCGGCGGAGCCAGCGGCCTGGGCTTTGCGTTGGCAAGCCAGTATCTGCAGGCAGGCTGGCAGGTGGCGGTTGGTGATCGCGACGCCGTAGCCCTGGTCAGGGCGCTGGACGGGGAACTGGCCGGGGCTTTTGGCATGGTCTGCGATGTCACCCTCGACGCCGATCTGGAACGGGCCCGCGACGCCGTGCTCGCGCGCTGGGGCAGCATTGACCTGATCTACAACAATGCCGGGGTGGCCCTGGCCGGAAGCCTTGAAGACGGCCTGCCGGGTGACTGGCAATGGATCATCGACACCAACCTGATGGGGGTGGTGCGTGGCTGTCGCATCTTCGCGCCGGTGCTGCGCGCCCAGGGCCGGGGACGCCTGGTCAACATTGCGTCGATGGCCGGCATGATCCATCCGCCCGGCATGTCAGCTTACTGCGCCACCAAGGCGGCGGTGGTGGCCTTGTCCGAGGTGCTGGAAATCGAGCTGGCCGGTTCTGGCGTCGGTGTGTCGGTGGTCTGCCCGGGATTTTTCCGGACAGCGCTGGCCCGACACGGCCGTGCCAGCTCACCGGTGCTGCGCCAGGTGGCGGAACGCCTGGTTGGCGGTGCTGCTGTCAGCGCAGACGCCGTTGCGACGAAGATCCGTGCCGGTGTGGCGCGCGGCCACTTTTTCATTCTGACCCACCGCCTTGAACGCGGCCTGTGGTGGCTGAAACGCCTGTTGCCACACACCTGGTTCGTGCGCCTGATGATTGCCGGAGTCGACCGTATGGCCGCCCGGTCCGCCTGAGGAGACCTGACCCATGACCACCTATACACCCCCCTTGCGGGACCTGCAGTTCGTGCTGCAGGAACTGCTGCACGTGGAAGACGTTTTCCGTCGGCTGCCAGCCCATGCCGACCTGGACGGCGATATCCTGCAGGCCGTGATCACCGAGGCAGGACGGTTCTGCGCCGAGGTGGTGGCGCCCCTCAACCAGGTTGGCGACCGCGAGGGGTGCCAACTCGACGCCGTCACCCATGCCGTACGCACGCCGACCGGCTTCCGGGCCGCCTACCAGCAGTTCGTGCAGGGCGGCTGGCCCAGCCTGATCTGCGATCCGGCTTTTGGTGGACAGGGATTGCCACGCACCCTCAATCAGGTGCTGTACGAAATGCTCAACAGTGCTTCGCAGTCCTGGACCATGTACGCCGGGCTTTCGCATGGTGCTTATGATTGTCTGCACGCCCACGGCACGCCTGCGCAGCAGGCCCTGTATCTGCCGAAGCTGGTCAGCGGCGCGTGGACCGGCACGATGTGCCTGACCGAGCCGCACTGTGGCACCGATCTGGGTTTGCTGCGCACCAAGGCGGAGCCCACTGGCGATGGCCAGTACCGCCTGAACGGCGAGAAGATTTTCATTTCAGCCGGGGAACATGACCTGGCCGACAACATCGTGCACCTGGTGCTGGCCCGCCTGCCGGATGCGCCAGCCGGCTCGAAGGGCATTTCGCTGTTCGTGGTGCCAAAATTCCATGTCCGACCAGACGGCGGCCTGGGCGAGCGCAATGGCATTTTCTGTGGCGGCCTGGAACACAAGATGGGGATTCACGGTAACGCCACTTGTCAGATGGTGCTGCAGGACGCCGTCGGCTCGCTGGTTGGCGAGCCCAATCGCGGTCTTGCCGCCATGTTTGTGATGATGAATGCAGCGCGGCTCGGTGTTGGGGCGCAGTCGGTCGGGTTGACCGAAGTGGCTTACCAGAACGCGGCGCGCTACGCGCTGGACCGGCACCAAGGCCGCAGCCTGCAGGGGCCGGTTGCCGCCGGCCAGCCGGCCGACCCCATCATCGTGCATGCCGATGTGCGGCGGCTGCTGCTGACTGCCCGGGCCTTTGCTGAAGGCGGCCGTGCCCTGCTGCTCTACACGGTGCTGGAAATTGACCGCAGCGAGGGGGCGGTTGATGCCGATGAACGGGCGGCGGCGGCAGAGCGCGTCGCGCTGCTCACGCCAATCGTGAAAGCCTTCCTGACCGATAACGGCTGGATGGCCACCTCGCATTGCCTGCAGGTGCTGGGCGGGCATGGTTATGTGGCGGAATGGGGTATGGAGCAGTTCGTGCGCGACGCCCGTATCAACATGATTTACGAGGGCACCAACGCCGTGCAGGCGCTCGATTTGCTGGGCCGCAAGGTGCTGGGTGATGGCGGTAAACGTCTGCAGGCGTTTGCCGGCGAGATCACCGCCTTTTTGGCAGAGGCCAGCCAGGATGCGCGCATGCAAGGATTCGTGGGGCCGCTGGCCCGGCTGGTTCAGCGCTTCGCCAAACTGACCGCCGCCCTGGGTGCGCAGGCCCAGCAACAGCCGGGTGTGGTCGGTGCTGCTGCCGTCGACTATCTGCGGCTGAGCGGCCATCTGGTGTTTGCGTGGCTGTGGGCGCGCATGGCCCAGGTCGCCCTGCAGCACGAGACGGGGGCAGACCCGTTTTATGTCGCCAAGCTTGCTACGGCGCGGTTCTACTTCGCAAAGGTGCTGCCGGAAGTCGAGAGCCTGTTCGCGCAGCTCGAGTCGGGAGACGAGCCGGTGATGGCACTCGAGGCGGCGCTGTTCTGATTTGGCGGCGCCTTCGCAAGCGCCTCCCGGGCCTGGCGTTCGGCACTCTCTCGGCCGTGCCTTCGGCCTGGCGTTCGGGAGTGCTGCCGGGAATGCCCGGCAGCGCCCAGGATCAGGCAGCCGGCAGGCTGTCGAAGACTTCCTTGATGCTGCGGAAGGCATCCACGGCGAGGGGAAAGCCACAGTACACGGTGCTGTGAAACAGCACTTCCTGGATCTCGGCGCGCGTGGCGCCGTTGTTCAGCGCCCCGCGGACATGGCCCTTGATTTCCTGGTTGCGGCCCAGCGCGATCAGCATGCCGAGCGTCACCAGGGAACGGGTCTTCAGTTCCAGGGTGCCGCGGTCCCACACCGCACCCCAGGCGTTGCGCGTGACCAGATGCTGGAATTCCTGGGCGAAGGGGTCGGGGTCGGCAAAGGCACGATCAACGAAGGCCTGGCCCATCACCTGCGTGCGCAGGCCAAGCCCCTTGCTGTGTTGTTCATCCATGTTCATCATCCTTTGCCGAAGAAACGAGAAAGGAAAAGCATGCCATGAAGCTTTACGGTTGCGCCAAGACCCGGTCAGACCGGGTGCGTTGGGCCCTTGAGGAAGCCGGAGCGCCTTATGAGTATGTCCACGTTGATCTGGGGAAGGGGGCCAGTCGCACCCCGGAATTCCGGGCGCTCAACCCCGACGGGAAAATTCCGGTGCTGGAAGTGGACGGCATGGCCCTCACCGAGTCAGCCGCCCTCTGCCGGCTGATTGCCGACCGCCATCCTGCCGCCGCTCTGATCCCTGCCGCCGGCACGCTGGCCAGGGCGCGCTGCGATCAGTGGTGTGATTTTGCAATCAGCGAACTGGAGCAACCCTTGTGGACCCTGGCCAAGCACCGCTTCGCGCTGCCAGCAGGGCTCCGTCTGCCAGCCATCCCAGATACCGCGGCCTGGGAGTTCCAACGCGCGGCCAGGGCGCTGGCAACCGGGCTGGGTGAGCAGACCTGGATCCTGGGCGAGCAGTTCTCCGTGGCCGACATCCTGCTCGGGCACACGCTGGTCTGGTCGCGCTCTGCCGGGCAGGAACTGCCGGCACCCAATCTGCAGGCCTACCTGGAGCGGGCGCTGGCCCGCCCCGCCTATGAACGCGTGCGTGCCGCAGTGGTCTGACTCCTTACCGGCCCAGCTCAGCCCGTCTTGCCTAACTTGTCGAGGAATTACCATGCTGCCCATCCGTCCCGATTCCGCCGAGGCTTCGGCCCTGACCCCGACCACCATGGTTCCCGTCCCCGCCGCGCGGCGGCGGTCGTTGCTGGCGGCCCCCTTGGTCGGTCTCAGCCTGCTGCTTGCTCATCCGGCGGCCAATGCCGCCCTGGAAGTGGGGGCGGTGGCCCCTGAGTTCCGGTTGCCCGCCGCCACGGCAGGTCAGGTCAGCGACTTCGTGCTGTCTGACGCGCTGAAGCGTGGACCGGTGGTGCTGTATTTTTTTCCCGCCGCCTTTTCCTACGGCTGCAACCGCGAGGCGCACGCCTTTGCTGAGCACATCGAGGAATACAAGGCACTCGGTGCCACCGTGATCGGCGTCTCGAACGACACCATCGACGTGATCAGCAAGTTCTCGGTGCAGGAGTGCGCGGGCAAGTTCAGCGTAGCGGCCGACCCCGAGAAAAAGGTGATCGGCGCGTATGACAGCAAGTCCTTCCTCGGGGGAGCCGACCGTACGTCGTATGTGATCGACACCGACGGCAAGATCCATTTTGTCTATTCCGCCATGCTGAGCTTCGCGGCGCATATCGACAACACCTTGCAGGCTCTGAGAACCCTGAAAGGCGGCAAGGCGGCAGACGCCGGGCACTGACGTATTAATTTTTTCTGACAGGCTCAATCGGGGGAACCCGCTGAAGGTCGCTTAAGTCTCTCACGCGTTGGTAATCGTCCCTTCCATGCGCTTGCGGAGAACCCTGATGAACTTTCGCCCCGTTGTCGTTTTTTCCGGTCTCGCCCTCACCGTCGCCAGCCTGACCGCCGCTGCTGAAGAGTCCAGCCTGGCTTACGTCCGTACCGATCTGGTCGCCAACCGCACTGGCGTGGCGGTGGCGCCGGCCAGCGTGCTCACCATCGATCCGGATCTGTTGAACCCCTGGGGCATTGCATTCGGCAATGGTCCGGTGTGGACGTCGAACAACAACAGCGCCAGCAGCACGCTGTACAATGGCGTTGGTGCGCGTGCTGGCAAGTTCGGCACGCCCACCAGCCCGACCGGCATCATCAGCAACACCAACAGTAGTGCCGCCCTGCTGAAGTACATCTCGCCGGCCTTCACCACGGTGGCGACCCCGTCGGCACCCTCGGTCATGAAGCCTGCCGTGGTGGTGAACGCGGCCTTCGTTTGGTCGCACGAAGACGGCGAGATTTCGGCCTGGGCCGGAACGCAGAACAATCCGGCTGCTGCCGTGACCGTGGTGTCGGCTGACGCCTCGCGCGTCTACAAGGGGCTGGGGTTTGCCACCAACGGCAAGCTGCCGTTCCTGTATGCCGCAGACTTCAAGGGCGGCAAGATCGACGTCTATTTCGCCTCCACCGCCGCAGCGGTGGCCGCCGTGCCGGCTACTGCCAGCACCCCGGCCGCGCCGGCCATCCCGACGGCCACGTCCTTCGCGCCGGTGCCGCTTGATGGCTCGGTACTGGCATGCAATTTCAGCAACCCCCACCTGCCGAAGGGCTATGCCCCCTTCAACGTGGAGGCTGTGGCCGACGATCTGGTCGTGACGTACGCCCTGCAGGCCGACATGAACGGAAACGAAATGGCGGGTCCTGGCCTGGGCCGTGCTGCCGTATTCACGGCAGACGGTTGCCTGGTGCGGGAACTGGAGGATCGGGGTGCCCTGAATGCGCCCTGGGGCATTGCGCTGGCGCCGGTCAGCTTCGGCCGCCACGGCGGTGCGTTGCTGATCGGCAATTTTGGCAGCGGCACGATCAGCACCTTCGATCTGGCTAACGGCGAATATCGCGGCGACCTGAAGGATGCCAAAGGGACTACCATCACCATCGACGGACTGTGGGGCCTGTCCTTCGGCAACGGTGCGCGGTTCCAGCCGGGCAACACGTTGTTTTATGCGGCGGGCCCGAATGGGGAAGCGGACGGTCTGTATGGCCGGATCGATGCGGTCAAGGGTGCCGGCAGCAACGACTGAGCCGGAACGCGCTACCTCAGTCTTCCGGGCCGGGGTTCTGACCGAGGGCGCTGACCACGTCCTCCAGGCGCAGCACACCACCCTGGATGATCATGGCGTTCAAGCCGCCATGGCCGCGCATGGCGTTGTACCCTCCCGGCCCCAGCACCTCCTCCATTCTTGAGCAGGGGTCGCAGGGGCTGGTTCCCTCCAGGACCACGTCGCCAATGCGGAACTGCCGGCCCTTGAGTGCGATCAGGTTGATGCCGCTCACCACCAGGTTGCGGCGAAGCAGGGCGGGGGTGACGGTCGCGTTGCCGGACAGTGCACCGATCACCGCCAGATGTTCCCATTGCAACAGGGTAACCTGGCGTTTGCCGCCGGTGCGGCTGGCGCGGTGATCGCCCTCCAGGCCCCGACCGGCGATCGCGGTGACCGAATCAAGAGCGAGCACGGTGCCAAGACGTCGGGTACGCACGCCGATCCAGTGCAGCCTGCCTTCGCGTGGCAGACGCGCCATGCGATCGTGTATGGTTTCGAACATGCGCAAGGGTCCCGCGACCGGGATCCGTATCAGACAACAGGACACACGATGATAACGCTTTCCCCGGGCGCACTCCCAGACGCCGGCGCGCCGGATGGCAGGGTCAACGCCAGCGGTGACGCGCCGCCGGCAGTGCGACAGCCGTTCGGTACCTGGCCGTCGCCACTGCAGGCCGAACAGGTGGCGCAGGCCGGACTGCGACTCGGCGGTGTGCTGCTTAGCGGAGCAGGACTTTACTGGACAGAAGGTCGTCCTGCCGAAGGTGGGCGCACGGCACTCTGCGGGCGCGATCTCGCCGTCAGCACAAATGTACCCGCGAGTGGACAGATGGCCGCGCGGACGATCCTGCCGGCGCCCTGGAACGTGCGAAACCGGGTCCATGAATATGGCGGCGGCAGCGTCGCCAGTGATGGTGCGCGCATCTGGTTCTGTCATGACGCCGACCATGCCATCTACGAAATCCACCGCGATGGCGCCACCCCAGTGCGCCTGCACGGGGCGGAAGCCAGTCATTACGCCGACCTGACCTGGTTTCCTCAGGCCGGCCTGCTGCTGGCAGTGGCACAAGACGGCGGCATAGGCGACCAGGAGCCGCGTAACCGCCTGATCGGGATCGAGGTACAGGGCGCGGGGCGCGGGCGGGCGCGGACGCTTGCGCATGGCCATGATTTTTACAGCAATCCAACGCCGTCGCCGGATGGTCGCTGGCTGGCCTGGCTGACCTGGGATCACCCGAACATGCCCTGGGATGGCACCACCCTGTGGTGTGCTCCGTGCCATGACGGTGAACTCGGTACGCCCCGGCGGATGGCTGGCGGCACCGACGAATCGGTCTTTCAGCCGGCCTGGTCGGCAGACAGCCGGCTGCATTGGGTGTCCGATGTGTCCGGCTGGTGGAATCTGTATCGGGTCGATCCTGATCTGCCCAACCCCGTGGTCGCGCAGGCCCTGTGTCCCATGCAGGCGGAATTCGGCATGCCGCAGTGGGAATTCGGCATGCGGACCTACGGCTTTCTGGCCGATGGCACCATTCTCGCCATCGCTCGTCAGGACGGTATCGCCCGTCTTGGCCGGATCGCTGCGGCAGGTGGTCCCTTTCAGCCGCTGTCACTGCCCTGGACAGATCTGCGCGCGCTGCAGGTCGGTGCTGTCGAGGCCTGGTGCATCGCTGGTGCGCCGGATTGCGGCGAGTGTCTTGTGCATGTCGATCTCGAACGGGGAAGTGCCGATGCGCTCGAGCCAGGGCCAGCGGTCCTGCCGCCAGCCTTGGTCAGCCTGCCGCAGACCATCCGTTACCCGGGCAGCGGTGGCGAAACCACGCACGCCTTTTTCTACCCCCCCCATCTGCCGGGATGTCAGGGGCTGGTCGGCGAGTTGCCCCCCCTGATCGTGATCAACCACGGCGGGCCGACATCGGCCACCACGGCAACGCTGCGCCTGGCGATCCAGTTCTGGACCACCCGGGGATTTGCGGTGCTGGACGTGAATTATGGCGGCAGCACGGGCTATGGCCGTGCCTACCAGCGCCGGTTGCGCGGCCGTTGGGGCCTCGTGGATGTCGAGGATGCCGTGGCTGGCGCCCAGTGGCTGGCCGATCAGGGCTTGGTGGACCGGGAACGGATGGCGATCCGCGGCAGCAGCGCTGGAGGGTTCACCACCCTGGCGGCGCTGGCCTTCCATCGCGTGTTTCGCGCTGGGGTGAGCCTGTATGGTATCGGCGACCTCAGCCTGCTGGCGCAGGACACCCACAAGTTCGAAGCGCGCTACCTGGACAGTCTGGTCGCTCCTTGGCCGGAAGGCGCGGCGATCTATGCCGAGCGTTCCCCGCTCGCGCACGTTGACCGCTTTGAGGCCGCCTTGCTGCTGTTGCAGGGGGCCGAGGACAAGGTGGTGCCGCCCAATCAGGCCGAGGCGATGTTCGAGGCCGTGCGCCGCAAAGGATTGCCTGTCGGATACCTGCTGTTTGCCGGAGAACAGCACGGCTTCCGGCGGCACGAAACCGTGGTGCGCGCCCTGCAGGCCGAGCTGTATTTCTACGGGCGGGTCTTCGGTTTCCAGCCCGCAGACCCGCTGGAGCCAATCCCGCTGGAAAACCTCTAGCCGGTCCTGCTGGAGATTCTCCTGCTGGAAATCCTTTTGCTGGCCCTGCGGGAAACCCTCTAGCCGGTCAGGCCGGCGAGCTGGCCCGAAGCGCAGGCAGCCGTGCGCCAATGTCGCGTTCCGCCTGGAAGATGCAGTTGCGCACGATCGGATAAATCTCCTCTTCCCAGCGGTGGCCACTGAACACGCCGTAATGTCCCACGCCGGGCTGCACATGGTGATGTCGCAGGAAGGGTTTCAGCCCTGTACAGAGGTCTTGCGCGGCCACCGTCTGGCCAACCGCGCAAATGTCGTCGCGCTGCCCTTCCACGGTCAGCAACAGGGTACGCACGATGGCTTCGGGACGGACCAGCCGACCTTCAAACATCAGTTCGCCGCGCGGCAGCCGATGTTGCTGAAACACCTGGTCCACCGTTTCCAGGTAGAACTCGGCGGGCAGGTCGGCTGCCGCAAAGTATTCTTCATAGAAATGGCTGATCTGGTCGGCAGCCGCCTGCTCGTCCTTCATCCGGTACACGATCTGCCGGTTGAGCGCGCCTGCGTGGCGGGCCTGGTTCATCGAGACGAAAGCCGCCAGCTGGATGAATCCCGGATAGACCTTGCGGAAGGCGCCGGCATGCCGGGCGGGCACCCGGCTGATCAGCTTCTGCTCAAACCACGCGAGCGGCTTCGAGTTGGCGAGGACATTCACGCCGGTCGGATTCACCCGGGTATCAATCGGGCCCGCCATCAGGGTCATGCTGATCGGGGTACACGGATCACGGTCTTCCGACATGCGCGCCACAGCGGACAATGCCGCCACACAGGGTTGGCAGACCGCCACGAGGTGGCCGCCTGGGCCAATCTCGGTCAGAAAGTCGATCACGTGCCGGGTGTAGTGGTCCATACCGAAGGGGCCAGCTTCGAGCGGAATGTCGCGCGCCGAATGCCAGTCGGTGATGAACACGTCGTGATCCGCCAGCAGGGTACGCACGGTGTTGCGCAGCAGGGTGGCAAAGTGACCGGACATGGGCGCCACCACCAGCACCCGCGGCTGGGGCGTGCGCACTTCGGGCTTGGCAAAGTGCACCAGCGAGGCAAACGGTGTGCGCAGGACGGTAGATTCCATCACCGCCACGGTCTTGCCATCGCACTCCACCGCATCCAGGTTGAAGGGGGGCCGGGTATGGGTGAGCCGGGTGTTGCCGAACACCTCGAGCCAGCCGGCCCCGAAGCGCAACAGGCCGTCGTCGGCGCCAAAGCCGGTGAAGTGGCGCAGGAATCGGCTGGTGATCCGGGCGCTTGCCCGGAACGGCTCCAGCAGGTCATCCTGCGTCTGGTAAAGTGCATAAGGCAGGTCGGTCTGAAATTCCCGGCCAAAACCGTAGAGCATGTCCAAAGGCAGGATCCTGTAGTAAAAGTGGTATGCAGCGGTTCCATTAAAACACAGGGGCGGCCAATGCCGTCGATAAAAGCTGGGAAAGGTGTCAGCCGATCCCGACACGAGGAGTCCCGTCCGGTGACCAAACCTAAAGACACCACCCCGGCGGCCCCTGTTGCTGCAAAGGCCCGCGCAACGTCGGCGGCTGCCCGCGCGGTCGGGGCGGTCGAAAAACCGCTGGCGCCGGCGCGATTGCATTTGAGCAGCCGCAATTACTCCTCTTGGTCGCTGCGCGGCTGGCTGCTGACGCAGTTCGCTGGTCTGGCCTGCGAAGAAGTCATGGTCACCCCGGATGACCCCGCTAGCCGCGCCGAACTGCTGCTGCTGTCTCCATCGATCCTGGTGCCGATGCTGGAGCACGAAGGCCTGAAGATCTGGGATGTGCTGGCGATTGGCGAGTATCTCGCCGAACAGTTCCCCGCTGCCGGTCTGCTGCCGCCCGATCGGCATGCCCGTGCGCGCTGCCGTTCGATCTGCGGCGAAATCCATTCGGGATTCTCGGCGCTGCGTTCGGCGCTGCCGGTCAATTTGCGGATGCGTCACAGCCAGTTCCGGGTGTGGTCGCGCGCCCAGGCGGACCTGGAGCGTATCTTCAGCATCTGGCGTGATTGCCTGGCTGACTCGGGTGGCCCCTATCTGTTTGGCAAACGATCGATGGCCGATGCCATGTACGCCCCAGTCGTCACGCGGCTGCGCACTTACGATGTTGCCGTTCCCCCGGATCTGGTCGCGTACTGCGCCACCATTCTGTCGATGCCGGAAATGCTGGCCTGGGAACAGGCCGCCTTGGCCGAACCCGACCAGCTTCAGGAATTCGACGTCGAGTTCTGAAAGCGCGTCAGCGGCAGGCGGCACAGCACGCGGCGCAGCAGTCCTGGCGCCAGCCGCTGCAACAGCACCGCCCATCCCTCCCGTCCGATCAGCACTTCAGCCTGCCGGCGCTGTACCGCCCGCCAGACCTGTCGTGCGCATGCCTCTGCCGAGATGCCGTTGGCCTGACCGCTGTCCATCTGGTTGTGGCGGCCGCCGTCGCCGGTGATGGCGTTGTAGCTGATGTCGGTGCGGACAAAGCCTGGGCAGACCGTCGTGAAGTGAATGCCGTCGCGCTGCAGTTCGGCGCGTGCGGCATCCATGAAGCCCTGCACGGCGTGTTTGGCAGCGGAGTAGCCGGTACGCAGGGGGACCGCCACCTTGCCGGTGACGCTGGAAATGGTCACCACATGACCATGGCCGCGCGCCCGCATGGCTGGAACGACGACCTGGGTCAATGCCACCACGGCAAAGAAATCCAGTTCAAACAGGGTCCGGTAAGTGCTCATCCGGGTGTCGACCAGCAGGCTGCGCTGACTGATCCCGGCGTTGTTGACCAGCAGGGTGATGGTACCGAAAGGCAGGCAGGCTGCCGTGTACGCCGCTTCAGCGTCAAAATCGGTGAGGTCGAGCGGCAGCAGGGCCACCCGGGCCGGATCCGGACAGGCCGCCTGCACGCGTGCCAGCGCCTCGGCACGCCGGGCACTTAGCACCAGGCAAGCACCCGCCTGCGCCGCCTGCAAGGCGAGGGCTTCCCCGATGCCGCCGGACGCGCCGGTGATCCAGACCACCTGTCCGCGCAGGTCGAGGGTGCTCATGGCAACCGACCTGCTGGGGGGTGCCACGGCACCGTGACCGGAAGCAGGCCGTCGGTCAGCACGCGGTAGCCAGGTGGTCGTTCAGCGCGCTTTCCCCCGGGCGTTCACCGCCCGCGCGTCGGATCGCGCGCCGGATTCGGCAGCGGTGTTGCCCGGATCGGCGGCGGGTGTCCCTCGGATATTGAGGATCGGCGGGATATGCAGGGCCACCCGGCGATCCGGAAAGGCGATGACGGTATTCGCGTGGCGGCGTTCCACGGCGGGTCGCGCCGTCGCGGCATCCCCCGTCGCTCCCTGCAGTTCGTGCCCGCCGGTGACATCGGCCAGGATGCGGATGAATTCCTGACTGGTGTGCGTGACGATATCCAGATAGACCGTCGCGGTATCGCGCATTCTCTGCTGTCGTTCGATGGCCGCCCGCGGCAGATGGGCAAGCGCCTGCTGGGGTTGGCTGAGCGATGCCTGCAGTGGTTGCTGCGCCGTTACGGCGTGTCCCAGCGCTTCACAGCCTAGTTGCATCAGGCGGGCGCTTGCTGTGGTCAGCAGGGCGGAGGTGCGGATCGGTACATCGAGGCTTGCAAACCAGATGCGCAGGAATTGGTCGGCAAGGGGATTGCTGGGATGGCTGGTCGTCATGGAACCTCCGGAAGAGGTAAGACTGCCGCAGCGAAAACCTACCGCCAGCGCAGGATCGCAGGCGGCTGGTCGGGTGTTGCCAGGCCGGATGCGCCCCGCGGCTGGCGCTTCACCCTGAATGACCTGTCAGCCGCTGACACTACGCCCTGCGCCCTGCGAATGCAATGCACATGGCCGATACTGCGGTGTCGTTGTGATCGGGCAAGGTTGCCAGGATTGCCGGCGTGCAGGGTTGCCGGTGTGGGAAGGGACGCCAAGCTTGCCAGCGCTGTGAGGGGTGTCGAGCTTGCCGGGTGTCGCGTCAGATCAGTCCCGCGATGCGGGCCAGCAACCACAGCGGCAGGCCGGTCAGGAACGTGAACTGCAGCCCTGCACCCAGACCGCGCCCGAGGCTTTGGCCCTCGCTGGCCGCAAGACCACTGGCATGGGCCAGTCGCGCGACGATCAGGGTGCAACCCCAGGCGTGCACCGCCCAGGGAGCCATGCCGGCCATTTCGCAGCAAAGCAGCACCAGGAGCGAAATCGGCACGAACTCGACGGCGTTGCCGTGCGCCCGGATGGCCCGCTTCAGTGCGGCAGCATTGGCGTCGCCCTCGCCGAACACCACCTTGAAACGGGCTCGTTGACGGATCACCAGACCGGCAAGTCCCATCAGGATCAGGGCGGCCAGGGCAACGTACAGCGCGGTGATAGGCAGGGGATGGGCAGTCATGGGAAGGCAGGGCTCAGGGCAAGTCAGGAGGATCAGTAGCGCGCTTGGCCCGGCGTGCGCGGGAAGGGAATCACATCCCGGACATTGTTCACGCCAGTGACGTAGCTGACACAGCGTTCAAATCCCAGGCCAAAGCCGGCGTGCGGCACCGTGCCATAGCGGCGCAGGTCGCGGTACCAGCTGTAGGTGCCGAGGTCCAGGCCGGCCGCCTCCATGCGTGCGTCCAGCACCTCGAGACGCTCTTCGCGCTGGCTGCCACCGATGATTTCGCCAATGCCCGGGGCCAGCACATCCATGGCGGCAACCGTGCGCCCGTCATCGTTCAGGCGCATGTAAAACGCCTTGATTTCCTTTGGGTAATTCATCAGCACCACGGGACCGCCGACATGCCGTTCCGCGAGAAAGCGCTCGTGTTCCGACTGCAGGTCGGTACCCCAGGTGACTGGGTATTCGAACGGGTGCTTGCACGCCTGCAGGATGCGGATGGCTTCGGTGTAATCCATCCGCACGAAGGCGCGTTCGGCCAGTCCCTGGACCTTGGCGATCAGGCCCGGCTCGATGCGCTCTTCAAAAAACGCCATGTCGTCGGCCCGCTCTTCAAGCACCGCCTTGCACACGTAGCGCAGCATCGCTTCGGCCAGGTCGGCGTCATCCTGCAGGGTTGCGAAGGCGATCTCAGGCTCGATCATCCAGAACTCGGCGAGGTGGCGGCTGGTGTTCGAGTTTTCGGCGCGGAAGGTGGGCCCGAAGGTGTACACCTTCGACAGCGCCATGCAGTACGTCTCGACGTTGAGTTGACCTGACACCGTGAGGAACGCTTCCCGGCCGAAAAAATCCTGCGAGAAGTCGATCCGGCCATCGGCCTGTCGTGGCAGGTTGGCAAGATCCAGGGTGGAGACCCGGAACAGCTCGCCCGCACCTTCGGCATCCGAGGCCGTGATGATTGGCGTGTTCACCCACAGAAAACCCTGGGCATGAAAAAAGCGGTGGATGGCAGCGGCGATCGTGCTGCGAACCCGCGAGACTGCGCCGATCACGTTAGTCCGCGGCCGCAGGTGGGCGACTTCGCGCAGAAATTCAAGGGAATGCGCTTTTGGCTGGATCGGGTAGGCGTCGGGATCTTCCACCCATCCCAGCACCGTCACCCGGGTGGCCTGGATTTCGAAGGGTTGGCCTTTGGCCGGCGAGGGCACGACCAGACCCTCGACAGCCACCGAGCAGCCAGCGGTGAGTCGTTGCACCTCGCTGGCGTAATTTGTCAGGGTGGAGGGAACCACCACCTGCACCGGATGAAAGCACGAACCGTCCGAGACGTTCACGAACGAAATGCCCGCCTTGGAGTCCCGCCGGGTGCGCACCCAGCCGTTCAGGGTGATCGGGGTGTCAGGCGCGGCGAGGCCGCCCAGGATATCGCTGCAACGCAAGCTCGACATGCTCGTTCCTCAAGACCGGGAACAAGATGATACCCAACCCGCTTCAGGTGTCGAGTTCGTCAAGCAGCGCCGCGAATTCCAGCGCCACCTTGTGCCGGGGGTCGAAAAACGCCAGCGGTTTCGCAGCATCGTGCGATTCCCGGATGCGGATCGACGCCGAGAGCGTCGACTGCAGCACCGGCAGGCCTTCGGCACGCAATTCGTCGAGCATGCGTCGCGGCAGGTTGGCGCGCGGCTGGAACTGATTCGCCACAATGCCCTCCACGCGAAGGGATTCGTTGTGGTCGGCGCGGATTTCTTCGACGTTGGCCATCAGCAGATACAGCGCCTGGCGCGAAAAGGTATCGCAATCCCAGGGGATCAGACAGCCGTCCGCAGCGATCAGCGCGGAGCGGGTGTAGTACCCCAGGGCCGGCGGCGTGTCGATGTAGATTTGGTCGAAGTCGCGCAGTTTGCGGATCGCATCGCGCAGCTTGTAAATCTTGTAACGCGATTCCAGCTTGCCCTGAAAGTCTTCCAGCGCTGGTGTTGCCGCCACGATCGACAACAGAGGGAACGGGGTGGGCAGGATGCAATCCACGAACTCGGTGTCTGGGGCCGTGATGTCCAGCATGCGCCGGAAAAAATCGGCACCGGAAGGCTGAACGCCCTGCGCCAGTTCACCCAACAGGTATTGGGTGGAATTCGACTGCGGATCCAGATCGATCAGCAGGGTGCGCAGCCCACGCTGCGCGGACAGGGCCGCCAGATTGCAGGCGATGGTGGATTTGCCAACACCACCTTTCTGGTTGAACACCACACGCACCTGCTGCTCGCTCATCGTCGCTCTTCCTGGCTGGCTGTTGTCGCTGGAATCCTGTCCGCGTGTGGTGAGTGTAATCGAAGCCATGCTGCACTGCCACAAAGGTGGCTGTGTCCGCAGGCCGCCCGGTCTGGAGCCCTTATGGCAGAATAAGTCGGTTGTTGCAGCCAAAAGCGGATGACAACTTCACGTGCGTCGTACCGACCGGGTACGACGCACACATGACAATCACGCAAGGTGGACCTCCCCCCTCATGACCTTCGAAGTCCGTGTTCCTGATATCGGCGATTATCAGGATATCCCCGTTATCGACATCCTCGTGAAGACCGGCGATCACATCGCTGCCGAGGACCCCCTGATCACCCTGGAATCTGACAAGGCCACCATGGACGTGCCGGCGCCGCAGGCTGGCGTTGTGACAGCCGTCCAGGTCAAGCTTGGCGACAAGGTGTCGCAGGGCAGCCTGGTGCTGCTGCTCGAGCCCCTAGCGGGCGCAGCCAAAACCGAGGCGGGCGCAGCCAAAACCGAGGCGGGCGCAGCCACGGCAGCACCCGCCGCCGTGGCTGCCGCCCCGGTTGCTCCTGCGCCTGCCGCCGCACACGCTGCTCCGGCCGCCCCGGCTGCCGCCGTACACGCTGCCTCCGCCGCCACGGCCTTCCCGTCAGCTGCGAGCGCCGCCAGCGGGGCGACGGGCACGCTGCAGGTAGCCGTGCCGGATATTGGAGATTACGCCGATATTCCGGTGATTGACGTTCTGGTGAAGGAGGGTGACAGCGTCAATCCGGAAGACGCGCTGGTTACCCTCGAATCGGACAAGGCCACCATGGACGTGCCCTGTCCGGCCAAGGGCGTGGTTCGCAAGCTCTTGCTGAAGGTGGGGGATCGGGTGTCGCAGGGCACCCTGGTGCTGGAACTGGAAATCGCAGCCACCGTGCCGGCTGCCGCGGCTGCCGCGGCTGCCACGGCTGCCGTCAGCAGCCCGGCTACCGCACCCGCCGACCCAGCGGCACCCGCCGCGCCGGCTGTCGCTCTCGCGGCCGCCAACCCGTCGACGCCGCCGGCAGCGTCTGCCGCCGCCGGTTCCTCACCGGTCGCTGCAGGTCGTGCCGGTTCGGCCGCTGCCGCGCAGGTGGGGGATCGGGAAGCGGCCCAGCTGGATCTGTCGGTGGCGCATGCCAGTCCAACCATCCGTCGCCTCGCCCGTGAACTGGGCGTCAACCTGCTGCTGGTCAAGGGGACCGGGCCGAAGGATCGCATCACCGAGGACGATGTGAAGGCCTTCGTCAAACAGGCGATGCTGACACGGCCGGCGACCGCAGCCAGCGCAGCCGCGCCCGCCGGCGCGGGTGGGCTCGACCTGTTGCCGTGGCCCACCGTCGACTTCACCAAGTTTGGTGCGGTCGAGGTCCGGCCGCTGTCGCGCATCAAAAAGATTTCCGGCGCCAACCTGCACCGCAACTGGGTTCGCATTCCGCACGTCACCAACCAGGATGAGGCGGACATCACCGACCTGGAAGCCTTGCGCAACCAGCTCAACGGCGAAATGGCCAAGTCCGGCGTGAAACTCACCGCACTGGCATTCCTGATCAAGGCCGTGACCGTTGCGCTGAAAAAATATCCCGAGTTCAACGCGTCGCTGGATGGCGATAATCTGGTGTTGAAGCGCTATTACCACATCGGCTTCGCGGCCGACACGCCGAATGGCCTCGTGGTGCCGGTGCTGCGCAATGCCGACCAGAAGGGCGTGCTCGACATCGCCCGGGAAAGCGCCGAGCTGGCCGCCAAAGCCCGGGAAGGCAAGCTCGGTCCGGCAGACATGCAGGGTGGCTGTTTCTCGATCAGCAGCCTGGGAGGGATCGGCGGAGGCCATTTCACGCCGATCATCAATGCCCCCGAGGTTGCGATCCTGGGCGTCGGCCGTTCGACCATGAAGCCCGTCTGGGACGGTGCAAGCTTCCAGCCGCGTCTGATGTTGCCGCTGTCGCTGTCCTATGACCACCGGGTGATCGACGGTGCCCTGGCGGCGCGCTTCAACGCCCTGCTTGGCAGTTTGCTCGCTGACATGCGGAGGGCACTGCTGTGAAGACCTGTCAGCTGATGGTTCTGGGCGCTGGTCCTGGTGGCTACTCGGCAGCGTTCCGGGCAGCCGATCTGGGCCAGACGGTGGTGCTGGTCGAGCGTTACGCCACTTTGGGTGGCGTTTGCCTGAATGTTGGCTGCATTCCCTCCAAAGCCCTGCTGCATGTGGCCGCTGTGGCGGACGAGGTGAAGGCCCTGTCGCGACATGGGCTGACCTTCGGTGCCCCCGAGCTCGACCTTGGGCAATTGCGCGAGTGGAAATCGGGAGTGGTCGGCAAGCTGACCGGTGGTCTTGCCGGCATGGCCAAGGCGCGCAAGGTGGAGGTGGTGCGTGGCGAGGGCCGCTTCACCGATCCGCATACCCTGCGGGTGACTGCCGCCGATGGCAGTCACGAGGACATCCGATTCGAGCAGGCGATCATCGCGGCGGGCTCCCGTCCGGTTGCCCTGCCGTTCCTGCCGAAGGATCCCCGTATTGTCGATTCGACGGGGGCCCTGCAGCTACCGTTTGTGCCGAAACGCATGCTGGTGATCGGCGGCGGCATCATCGGCCTGGAAATGGCCACGATCTATGCCACCCTTGGGGCGGAAATCGATGTGGTCGAGATGCAGGACGGGCTGATGGCAGGGGCCGATCGCGACCTGGTGAAGGTCTGGGAGAAGCGCAACCTGTCCCGTTTTGGCAAGGTCATGCTGAACACGCGCACCGTCGGTGCCGAGGCGACGGCCGCGGGCATTGTGGTGCGGTTTGAGGGAGCCGCCGCTCCGGCCGAGCCGCAGACCTATGATCTTGTGCTGGTTTCGGTCGGGCGCTCGCCGAATGGCGGCGCCATTGCGGCAGAGGCCGCTGGGGTGACGGTGACCGAACGCGGTTTCATTCCGGTAGACCGCCAGATGCGCACCAACGTACCGCACATTTTTGCGATCGGTGATCTGGTCGGGCAGCCGATGCTGGCGCACAAGGCGGTGCACGAGGGGCATGTCGCGGCCGAGGTGGTCTGCGGACACAAGGCCTTTTTTGATGCGCGGCAGATTCCCTCCGTGGCCTACACCGATCCGGAAGTTGCCTGGGCTGGCGTTACCGAGGAGCAGGCCAAGGCGGCGGGGCTGGCCTTTGGCAAGTCGGTGTTTCCGTGGGCGGCGTCGGGCCGGGCAATTGCCAATGGGCGCGACGAAGGGTTCACCAAACTGCTCTTCGACGAGAAGACCGGCCGGGTGATCGGTGGCGGCATCGTCGGCACGCATGCCGGAGACCTGATCGGAGAAATCTGCCTGGCGATTGAAATGGGGGCGGACGCGCACGACATCGGTCACACCATTCATCCGCATCCGACCCTGGGAGAGTCGATCGGCATGGCTGCCGAGGCTTTCTACGGGGCGTGCACAGATCTGCCGCCAGTGCGCAGACGGTGAACTCTAGAGTGGCAGCCTAGAGTGGCAGC
>CAIPBT010000196.1 GCA_903863375.1 uncultured Ferrovum sp. | reverse complement strand
CGGTCGCCTTCAAGGCACGTATCGCCGCAGCGCTGCTGGCGCGGGTCTGGCCGACGCTGGCCGCTGGCCAATGGCGTCCCCTGATCCACGCGTGGTTTCCGCTTGCCGAGGCTGCCCGGGCGCACACCCTGATGGAGAGTGGTGCGCACATCGGCAAGATCGTGCTGGAGGTGGCATGAGCGGCCGGGCGATGCGGTGGGCATGGTCTGTCTTGCTGTTGCTGGGCGCTTGCTCCCTGCCCGTTCTGGCGGCTGCCGATCTGATCTGGGACAGCACCCGTCATGCCGGTGCCCTGGCGACCGGCGAGGCCGTCGTGGTGCTGCGCGAAGTGATGGTGGCGGGGCAAGCCGCGCGCTTGCAGGCGGAAGCGGAAATTCCCGCGCCGGGCGCACGTCACCTGGCGGCTGGGCCAGACAACGGGCTGGTGTATGCCAGCGCCACTGCGGAAGGACAGTTGAAGTTCATCGACCTCGCGACGGCGCAGCAGGTGCATCAGGTTCCGGCAGCGGCACCGCAACCGGGCCCCTTGCTCTACCATCCGGTGCTGCACAAGCTGGCCAGCTTCAACGGCCCGGGTACGGTCACGCTTTTCGATACGCAGTCGCGCGCCTACGAGGGCCTGCTGCCGCTCGGCGCGCCAGCGCTAGCGGCGCTGCTGGCCCCGGACGGTCGGGTGGTGGCGGCCTTGCCGGAGCAGGGGCAACTGCTGGTGCTCGCGCTGCGACCCTTCCGGGTACTGGCGCGCCTGCCGCTGCCGCCGAGCTGTCAGGCCGGACCGGCCCTGGTGGCTGATCCGGCCACCCTGCGCGTGTTCCTGCCTTGTGCCACAGGCCAGATCGCGGTGTTCGACCTGCGCCAGGGGGAATGGCTGACCGACTGGCAGCCGGCGGTCAGCCCGGCCGGGACAGACCTGCTTGCGCAACAGCTGTTTTGGGATGCCACCGGTCACCGCTTGCTCGCGCTCACAGCGCAGGGGCAGCTGGTGCAATGCGCCCCGACCCAGGCTGAAGCACGCATCCTGCTGCGCCTTCCGGCCGGCAGCGTGGCAGCCTGGGACAGTCCGGCGCAACGCTTGGTGGTGGCAACGCCCGCCGAAGGCGCCAGTGCGGCAGCCCCGTCGTTTGCGTATTCTTTTCAATTTGTTCAGGTACCGTAGCGTGGATCAACCCAACTGGCAGTTTCCCTACTCTTCCACGCGCATGCCGGTGTTCTGCCGCCGGGGGGTGGCAACGTCCCAGCCGCTCGCCGCACAGGCCGGTCTGGCGGTCCTGCAGGCAGGCGGTAATGCGGTGGATGCCGCCATCGCCGCCGCGATCACCCTGACCGTGGTCGAGCCCAACATGAATGGCATCGGCTCGGATGCCTTCGCCATCCTGTGGGACGGACAGCGCCTGCACGGTTTGAATGCTTCCGGCCGCTCCCCGGCCGGCTGGACGCCGGAGCGGTTTGCCAGTCATGCCAGCATGCCCACCCGGGGCTGGGAGGCGGTCACCGTGCCGGGTTGCGTTTCAGCCTGGGTAGCCCTATCCAAACGCTTTGGCCGCCTGCCTTTCGCACGCCTGTTTCAGGACGCGCTGCAGCATGCGCGTGCCGGCTTTGCCGTGTCGCCGATCACTGCGGCGAACTGGGCTGTGCAGGCCCAGGAATTACGCGCCTACCCTGATTTTGTGCGGGATTTCATGCCGGAAGGGCGCACACCCCAGGCAGGGGAGCGCTTCCGTCTGCCGGGTCAGGCCGAAACCCTGGCCGAGATCGCCGAAACCGGGGGTGAATCGTTTTATCGCGGACGATTGGCCGGCTTGATTGCAGCGCACGCGCGCGCCGGCGGCGGTGCGCTCAGCGAGGCCGATCTGGCCTCGCATACGGTGGATTGGGTAACGCCCCTGTCGCTCGACTTCCATGGCCACACGCTGCACGAAATCCCGCCTTCCGGTCAGGGCATCTCGGCCTTGATCACGCTGGGCATCCTGCGGGCGCGCCCGGAATTCGCGACCTTGGCGCCCGACAGCGCTGCCAGCGTGCACCTGCAGGTTGAAGCGATGAAGCTCGCCTTTGCGGACGTGCACGCGCAAGTAGCCGATCCGGCGCACATGCGGGCAGACGCTGCCCGCTGGCTGGAACCGGACTACCTGGCGGCGCAGGCGGCGCGTATCGATCCACTCCGGGCGCAGACCTTCGGCCCAAGCGAGATTGCCCGTGGCGGCACGGTGTACCTCACCGCCTGTGACGACGAAGGCCGGATGGTGTCTTTCATCCAGAGCAATTACATGGGCTTTGGCTCTGGCATTGTGGTGCCGGGCACCGGCATTTCCCTGCAGAACCGGGGAGCCGGATTCACCTTGGCCGCCGATCACCCCAATCGCGTCGGGCCGAACAAACGTCCTTATCACACCATCCTGCCGGGATTTGTCACCCGGCACGGGCAGCCGCTGCTCAGCTTCGGCGTCATGGGGGCCATCATGCAACCGCAGGGACATGCCCAGATGGTGATCCGGATGGGCCTGCATGGCCAGAATCCGCAGGCGGCTTGCGACGCGCCGCGCTGGCAGGTCGATGCGCAGCAGAACACCGATCTTGAGGCGAGTTTTGCGCCCGCCACGGTGAAGACGCTGCGGACCATGGGCCATCGCGAGCCCGCAGCCGGTTCGGCCTTCGGCTTCGGCGGTGCGCAGTTGATGTTGCGCCTGCCCAATGGCCTCTACTGTGCAGCGTCCGATCCGCGCAAGGACGGTCAGGTGGCCGGCGACTGACCGGCACTGGGTATCTGGCGGTTCCGGGTATCTGGCAGCCCGAGGGAATCTGGCAGCGGTATCTTGCAGCCCGAGGGCATCTGACGATATCTGGCGCCCCGAAGACGAATCGAACGTCCGACCTGCCCCTTAGGAGGGGGCTGCTCTATCCACTGAGCTACCGGGGCGCGTCACACACTTCCGGAAACCCGACGTGCCGGCGAGGCCGTTCACGCTTCCGGACAGGGCTGGATGGTGCGACCAGGCGCGCTTTGCCGTCAAGCGCGCTGCTCGGGCGTGCCCGCGCGATTGCCGGCGCTCCCGCTTTGGTGGGCGCACCCTTCCAGCAGGACAGCGGTTCAAGGATCTGATCCGCGCAGCCGTTATCCGACCATTGCACCCATGAAGGAAACCCTATGACCTTAGCCCGCAAATTGCAGGCCCTTGTAGCCATCGGCATGTTTGCCCTGATCCTGCTGGCAGGCTTCAGCTATGTGTTGATCGATCGCGTTTATACAGCTGCCAATTACGGGAACACCACGGCGATTCCCTGCGTGGTCAACCTCGCCACAGCAGTGCGCGAGACGACTGGCTTACGGCTGCTTACCTATCGCTCCGCGATTGCGGAAGATCCCGCCGTGAAGGCCGAGGTCGAGGCGAGCATTGCCAAAACCCGCAAAGAAATCGACGACACGCTCGTGGCGTATGAGGGGCTGAGCGCGCTGCCGGAGGACCGGCAGTTGCTGATCGAAGACCGTGCTGCACTCGCCCGCTATTACGAGGGCATGGAGAAAGCGGTTGCTGCCATCCGTGATGGCAAGCATGCCTTGTCGGCCGAGCTGCTGTTGGCCAACAGCCGGACTGCCAACGAGACCACCGCCATCATTGAAAAACACCTCAAATATGATATCGCGCTGGGCCAGCAGGCCAGTCTGGATGCAGCCGCCACGCGCAGCCGATCAGTCCAGATCAATTTTGGCATCCTGCTGCTGGCCGGGTTGATCCTCGGGTCGATCGGCCTCGGGTTGCAACGCGCCATCCAGCAGCGCCTGGAGCAGGCCAACCAGATTGCCCGGCAGGTCGCCGATGGCGATCTGCGGGTGCAGGATGCCACCGGACGGCCACAGGATGAGTTGGGGGATCTGCTGCGGTCCCTGGATCGCATGTGCCGTTCGCTCGCGGAAACGATTGCGGATGTCAACCGCAATTCCGCAAGCGTGCACGACTCGGCAACGCGCCTCGCTGCAGCAGCGACCGAGGTTGCGGTCAGCAGCAACCAACAGGCCGATGCCACCTCCAGCGCCGCCGCTTCGGTCGAGGAGTTGACCGTCAGCATCGATCACGTCGGCAGCAACGCGAACGCGGCGAATGCCACCGCCACCGCCTCGGGCACCCAGGCGCAGCGCAGCGGGGAGCAGGTCGAGCAGGCCAGCAGCCAGGTGGCCCAGGTGGCCAGCGCGGTGGAGCATTCCACGCAGCAGATGGCCGAACTGACCGGGCAGCTGGTGGAGATTGGCAAGATTGCCAGCGTGATCCGTGGCGTGGCCGACCAGACCAACCTGCTCGCCCTGAATGCCGCCATCGAGGCGGCACGGGCTGGCGAGCAGGGGCGCGGTTTCGCGGTGGTGGCCGATGAAGTCCGCAAGCTGGCCGAGCGCACCACCACCTCGGCGCAGGAAATCAGCTCGGTGATCCAGCGCATCGAACAGGGCGCGCATTCGGTGGCGGGCAGTCTGGCCGCCAGCCGTCAGGCGGCCACCGAGGTCGCTGGCGTGGCGCAGGCAGCCGGAGCTTCGATGCAGGAAATTCGCCACGCTGCCGATACCGTCACGGCTGCCATCGACGAGATTTCCACGGCGTTGCGCGAGCAGCGGCACGCCTCGGCCGAGTTGGCGCGCAACGTGGAAAGCATTGCCCAGAGGGCCGATCAGAATTCCAATGCCGTGCGGTCTGTGGCCGAGACCGCCGAAGGCCTGTTGCGCGTTTCGGACGAGGCCCGCCGCCGCATGGCGCACTTCCGGATCTGAGCGGGCGCAGATCGGCGATACTGGCAGCGAGCGGTGGCGACATTCGGTCGCCGCCTGATGTCCCATCCGGCTGCCAACTCCGACATGCGTGCCCTGCCCAAAGCGGTTTATCTGCTGGCTTTCGTCAGTTTTTTCAACGACGTTGCCTCCGACATGGTGATTCCCCTGTTGCCCCTGTTGCTGGCAGGGCCGGTGGGAGGGGGAGCCATCGCGCTTGGCGCCATGGAGGGCAGCGCCGACGCCATTGCCGCGCTGATGCGCTTGTGGTCAGGCCGGCGCAGTGATCGCGCCAGCGGGGGCCGCAAACCCTTCGCGCTGGCGGGTTACACCCTGTCCAATCTGGTCCGGCCCGCGTTGGCGCTGGCCCCGGTCTGGTGGGGTCTGCTGCTGTTGCGGGCGGTTGACCGGGTTGGCAAAGGCGTCCGCAGCGCGCCGCGCGATGCGCTGCTGGCGGAACTGGTGGTGCCGCAACAGCGGGGTGAGGCGTTTGGTCTGCATCGCGCCTTCGACAATGCCGGCGCCGTGGTCGGTGCGCTGGTGGCGGCCGGGGCGCTCTCCCTGCCCGGCGCCCAGATTCGCAGCGTGGTGCTCTGGTCCGCTGTGCCGGGGGCGCTTGCCGTGCTGCTGCTGGCTGTTGGTGTACGCGAACCGCGCCAGACAGCTGCCTCTCCCTCGCCTGCACCGTCTGACCCCGCAAGCCCGCTGGTCGACCCTATCCGGGCGACGGTCAGTCTGGCAGTCAGCCCGACGGTCAGCCCTGCCTTGGCATCGACGGCGCTGACACCGGCCCTGCGTTCCTACCTTTGGGCATTGCTGGTGTTCGCGCTATCGCGCCTGTCGGAGACTTTCATTGTCTTGCGTGGTAGCGAAATGGGCCTTGCTCCCGCTACGCTGTTGGTGGTGTGGGCTGGCCTCAACGCCTGCAAGGCGCTGACTGCCCGGTTTGGCGGGATTCTGGCGGACCGGCAGGGCACCTTGTGGGTGTTGCGCCGGTCCTGGGTGGGGGCGGCGCTGACCAGTCTGGCCCTGGCCTGGGCTCCGGATGCTGCCTGGCTGATTGCCATCGCGCTGCTGGGCAGCCTGCCCGCCGGATTCGGCGAGGGCGCCGAACGCGCCCATATCGCCGATCTGGCCGACCCAGGTCAGCGCGGTGCCGCTTACGGCTGGTACAACCTGACCACGGGTGTGGCAGCCATTCCGGCGGGTGTCCTGTTCGGTGGACTGTGGCAGACTGCGGGCGCGCCCACGGCGTTCCTGACCGCCGCACTCATCGGCGGCCTGGCCCTGCTGCTGCTGCCGGCGGCGCCAGCATCGCGTGCGCCTGCTGTTTCCTTCTGATCGACTGCGGAATATGCCATGCCTGTAATGACCCTTGAAGGCGCCTGTCTGGCGTTTGGCCACCATGCCCTGTTGGATCACGCGGATCTTGTGGTCGAGATGGGCGAGCGCATCGCTCTGATCGGCCGCAACGGTACCGGAAAAAGCAGCCTGGTGAAGGCCGTGGCAGGTGAAATCCAGCTCGATGACGGCAAGGTGTGGAAGATGCCCGGCATCCGCTTCGCCCATGTCTCGCAGGAGCCGCCGCTCAATCCCGACGACACGGTGTTCGAGGCCGTGGCCGGGGGGTTGGGTGATATCCGGACGGCGCTGGTCGCTTATCACCACCTCAGCACCCGGCTGGCCGCAGCCAGCGAGGCTTCGGATGCTGAACTGGCTGAACTGGCCGATCTGCAGTCGGTGCTGGACGGCGGGGATGGCTGGACCCAGCAGAGCCGGATCAGCGCCACCATCGACCAGATGATGCTGCCAGCCGAGACCCGGATCGGTGACCTGTCTGGTGGTTGGAAAAAGCGCGTGGCCCTGGCCCGCGCCTGGGTGAGCGATCCCGACCTGCTGTTGCTCGACGAGCCCACCAACCACCTCGACATCGAGACCATCGAATGGCTGGAAGACACCCTGCTGCAGTTCCGCGGAGCCGTGGTGTTCGTCACGCATGACCGGCGCTTCATGGATCGGGTCGCCACCCGGGTGATCGAACTCGACCGCGGCCGGCTGGGCGACTTCGGCAGTTCGTGGAGCGATTACGAAATCCGCAAGGCCGATCAGCTTGCCCGCGAGGCCGTGGAAAACGCCAAGGCCGACAAATTTCTGGCACAGGAAGAAGTCTGGATCCGCAAGGGCGTGGAAGCCCGCCGCACGCGCAGCGTTGGCCGGGTGCAGCGCCTTGACCGGCTGCGCGCCCAACGCGCCGCCCGCCGCGAGCGCCTGTCCGGGGTCCGTCTGGCCGTGGATACCGGCGACCAGAGCGGCGAACTGGTGGCGGAACTCAAACACGTCACGATTCAGGTTCCTGGTCGCACCCTGGTGAAGGACTTTTCCACGCGCATCATCCGCGGGGATTGCATCGGTCTGATCGGTGGCAACGGTGCCGGCAAGACCAGTTTCCTGCGCGTGCTGCTGGGCGAAGACCCGCCAGCGGTCGGCAATGTGCGCCTCGGCACCAAGCTGCAGATTGCCTACTTTGACCAGATGCGTGCCCAGCTGGATGGCGAGGCCACCCTGATCGACACCATCAGTCCCGGTTCGGATACCGTTGAGATCCGGGGTCAGAAAAAACACGTGTTGAGCTATCTGGGCGACTTCCTGTTTCCCCCCGAGCGCGCGCGTGCCAAGGTGAAATCGCTGTCCGGCGGTGAGCGCAACCGTTTGTTGTTGGCCCGCCTGTTCGCGCGTCCTGCCAACCTGCTCGTGCTCGACGAGCCGACCAACGACCTCGATGTCGAGACCCTTGAGCTGCTGGAGGAGCTGCTGTCGGATTATCCCGGTACCCTGATTCTGGTCAGCCACGACCGTGCCTTTCTGGACAACGTGGTCACCCAGGTGATCGCATTGGACGGGCAGGGCGGGGTGGTGGAAAACGCCGGTGGCTATGAGGACTACAAGCGCTGGCGCGACAGCCGGGAAGGGCGGGCATACTTCGCCGGGGTGGCCGCCGCTCAGGCGTCTGGATCGGGATCCATGGCTGCAGCAGGTGGCTCTGCGCCGGCGGCGGCCGGTGGCGCCACGTCGTCTGCTCCACCTGGCGCGGCGACCGTGGCTGCAGTCCCTGCCGCCGTGACCGCGGCGCAGGCGGCTTCGATGGCCGTGCCGGCCGCCACAGTGTCCGCGGCGGCAAAGGAGGCACCCGCAATGCCGGCGAAGGTACCTGCTGGGCCAAAACCTGCCAAGCTGTCGTTCAAGGAGCAGAAAGAACTCGATGGTCTGCCTGCCCGGATGGAGGCGCTGGAGAAAGAACAGGCGGCCATCGCAGAAGCCCTGGCTGACCCCGTAACCTATCAGGGCGATCAGGCCAAGGTGCGCACCCTGGGTGATCGCGCAGCAGCCATTGAAGAGGAATTGTTGGCCGCCCTGGAACGCTGGGATGTGCTGGACAGCCGCAAGCGTGCGGCCGAAGGCTGAGCGTCGGCGCGATTATCGCTGGCATCGTTCAAGGCAGCTGTGGTAGATTATCGGGCTCGGAGAAGTGGCAGAGTGGTCGATCGCGCCTGACTCGAAATCAGGTTTACCGCAAGGTAACGGGGGTTCGAATCCCTCCTTCTCCGCCAGAAGCCCAATAAATACGCCCCTTCCGGGGCGTTTTTATTTTTACCCCATCAAACGCCCCACCCTAGGGAAAACGCTAGGCTAGCAGGTGCTCTAGTCACCGTGGCCAGCGTTTACGCAGCCTGTCTCGCAGCCGCCTTGGCGTCGTTGACCGTTTCGGAAAGGCTGACTTCAATCTCGCCCATGGTCCGGAACAGTTGGTCGAATCGGTCGGCGTCCATGGCCCTGTTTTCGGCCTGCGCCGTCTCCACCAGCCGCCGGTAGCGGTTGCAGGTTGACGCGAGTGTTAGCGTTACCCGGACAACTTCACTCGGCATCGCGTGTAGCGGGATCATCGTGGCGGCCGACTCGACCCGCAGCAGTTCCCCGAAGATAAACAAGTTGTCGCTATGGACAGGGCCGTGAAAGTCGTTCCGGTCCCGATAGGTCATGTTTGTCACGCAGACGATCTTATGGGCTGCCTCGGCGAGCACGGCGACGGACTCGGCTTGATCGCGTCGGGTGGCGGATTGCTGCAGCTTGAACATCTCCAGTGCCGAACGGTGCTGCTTGTGGCTCTGCCAAAGCATCCCCCCCAAGGCGAGAATTGCCCCGACGGCTTGAACCCAAGCCGCCCACTCGGCGTTCGTCATTACGGGCATCGCGTGTTTTCTCCGGACCATAACAACTCGATCCTACATTACCCGTCCGGGGGCCTTGTCGCTTACCGAAAGGGGGGTGGCAGCTTCCCTGAGTTGTCACAAACTGTCACGTTGTGTCACGGAAAAAGGGCCGGTCAGCTGGGTGCGCCGCAGGCTCCCGACGGGACAGGCCGGGGTCCGCTGCGACGCGAGTGTGGATGGCTTGGCATGTATGAGGCAGCCAGGGCATTCGCCCTGAACTGCGACGGGGGCACCTATGCCAAGCCTAGACTCGGTGCCGCCGCCCGTTTACACGGTGAGGTCAGACGGCCCGGCCAGTGGTGGTGGACCGCCAGACGCTGCCGTCCCAGACCACACGGTCACTGATCGTCGAGTCTTGGTATGTTGCCCCGCGAGGTAATTGCCCGGCGGTGGTGGCGGCCGCCGGTCGTTGTGCCGTGGTGCCAGACCCGAAGTCCTGACAGGGTGTCCAGCCGCTCGCCACCAGCGGGCCGGCATCTGCCAGCGGGACCGAGATGACTTGATAGGGAAGGCCCGAGTAAGTCGCCCCGCCAGTCGACACCGAGGACGTGACCAGCGACCCGACAGGGGCAGGAAGCAACCCGACGTTGCCGGGGCTTGGGACAAAGGCGTTATAGCCAGCCATGATGATCTCCTTGGGTT
>CAIPBT010000195.1 GCA_903863375.1 uncultured Ferrovum sp. | reverse complement strand
GGCAGTCAAAGGGCGAGACATCAAAGGGAAAGGCGGAAGGCATCGCCAGTCAGACCAGAAGACGAACTCGCAGCATAGCGCAGGCGTGCAACACCGCGCAGCCCCCGACCGGATGACGATCAGGCACAGGCTGAGGCCGCTGCCCCGCCCACACCCTGCAGTTCGGGATGCCCGAAGAACCGGCACCGCGCCTCGGGATCGAGTTTGGCCACGATCCGGTTCAGACCGCTGATCACGCCCAGGATCGACGCCGTGACAATGTTGGCATGCTGACCGGCCCCAAAGGTGGTGCCCACCAGGCCTTCCGCCGCAATCTCTGCGAAGGCGATGGCCGTCGCATCACCACCCTGCCCCATGCTGCGTTCTTCGTACGCGTGCAGTCGGGCGGCGGGCTGAAGGGCATTCAACAAGGCATCCAGCGGGCCGTTGCCGCTGCCATGCAGAACGCGGATCTGACCACCATGGCAGACCGTGAGCACGATGGTTTCCCGCGCGCCGTCAGCGCCGAGCTGGTGCCCCAGATACTGCAGTGGCTCACGGGCCTGCAAATACACCCGATCAAACAGCTGCCAGAGATCGCTGGCCTGTACTTCGCTGCCGGTGGCATCGGTGACGGCCTGCACCGCTCCGGAAAACTCCACCTGCAGGCGGCGCGGCAGCACCACCCCGTAATGGTTCTCCAGCAGCCAGGCGATGCCGCCCTTGCCGGACTGACTGTTCACCCGAATGATCGAATCGTAGGTACGGCCCAGATCTGCCGGATCGACTGGCAGATACGGCACCTGCCAGAGGGCATCGGCCTTCTGCACCGACAGGCCTTTCTTGATCGCATCCTGGTGCGAACCGGAAAACGCCGTGAACACCAGATCACCGGCATACGGGTGACGCGGATGTACGGGCAGCTGCGTGCATTCCTCGACGATGCGAACAATAGCGTTCAGGTCTGAAAAGTCGAGGCCAGGGTCGATGCCCTGGCTGTACAGATTGAGCGCCAGCGTCACCAGGTCGACGTTGCCGGTGCGCTCGCCGTGCCCGAACAAACACCCCTCCACCCGATCGGCGCCAGCCATCACCGCCAGTTCGGCGGCAGCCACCGCCGTGCCTCGGTCATTGTGCGGATGGACACTGAGCACCACGCTGTCGCGCCGATCGAGATGGCGGTGCATCCATTCGATCTGGTCCGCGTAAATGTTGGGCGTGGCCATTTCCACCGTGGCTGGCAGATTGAGGATCACCTTGCGCGCGGGCGAACCCTGCCATTCCTCAACCATCGCATTGCAGACTTCCAGGGCAAAGGGCAGCTCCGTGCCGCTGAAGGTCTCCGGACTGTATTCGAACTGCCATTCGGTGTCCGGCTGCTGCTCCGCCAGTTCGCGAATCAGGCGTGCGCCGTCGACGGCAATCTTCAGCACCCCGGCCTGGTCGAGTCCGAACACGGTTTCCCGGAAATTGGGCGAGGTGGCGTTGTACAGGTGCACCACGGCGCGGCGCGCCCCGCGCAGCGATTCGAGGGTACGCCGGATCAGATGTTCACGAGCCTGGGTCAGCACAATGATGGTGACGTCATCTGGAATGTGGCCGTCCTGAATCAACGTCCGCACAAAGCCAAAATCGGTATCGGATGCTGAGGGGAAGGCCACCTCGATCTCCTTGAATCCGATCTTGACCAGGGCCTGGAACATGCGCAGCTTGCGCTCGGCGTTCATCGGTTCAAACAGCGCCTGGTTGCCATCGCGCAGGTCGGTGGACATCCACAGCGGCGGCGCCGTGATGCGGCGCGCGGGCCAGGTACGGTCTGGCAGATCGATCGGGGGGAAGGCGCGATATTTGGTGTTGGGCTGTTTCAACATGGCAGAAGCTCCGGACGAACGCTGATGCGGATTCGTCGGCTCGCAGGAGTCGACGGACAAGGCACACAGGGAGGGGGGGAAGGGATCAGGTGCGCGCGACGCGCAGCAGCAGCAGCGACGGCAGCAGGCCCGGGAGGGCCTGCTGCATCAGGGCGCAGGTTGCCCGGGCAACCAAGGTGGCAACCCCGGGAACGGCGACAGCGCCTGATGTAACGCGTGTAACGCGAGAGTCCATCGCTACACGCTAATCCAAGCGTGAGATCTGGTCAACACCTTGCCCGGCCCGCCCCTGCCCGCCTCGTCCCGCCCCGCTCAGCGGGCGTCTGCCAGCGCAGCCGCCGGGGCGGTCCAGCCCCCGCCGAAGGCCTTGTAGACCGCCACCAGCGCGGTTGCCGCCGCTGTCTCGGACTGACTCAGGCGGTCCTGATCCGCCAGCAGCTGGCGCTGGGTGTCGAGCACCGTCAGGAAGTCGGTCTTGCCGGCCGCAAAGCGGGCCTGCGCCAGCCGGTCGGCCGTGGCCGAGGCTTCCACCGCGCGCCGCAGGCTGTCCTGCTGCTGCTGGGTGCGGGTGAACGTGACCAAGGCGTCATCACATTCCTCCAGGCTCAACAGTACTGTCTTTTCATAGTTGGCCAGGGCCTCGGCAGTCCGCGCCTCATTCACCCGGATCTGGCTGCGCAGCGTGCCAAAGTCGAAGGGGGTCCAGCTGAGTGCCGCCCCGATGTTGTAGATGCCAGCATTGTTCATCGGCAGACCAGCCGGGGTTCCTGCATTCAGGCCGAGCATGCCGCTGAAGGTGATGGACGGATAAAGGGCTGCCGTGGCGATGCCGATATTGGCATTCGCCGCAGCGAGCTGCCGCTCGGCAATCCGGATATCGGGGCGCTGCTGCAGCAGGTCACGCGGGCTGCGCAGGATTGGCACTGGCGCCAGTCCCGGCAGGGCTTTGGGCTGGGCGATCAGGGTGCGCATCTGATCTGGCAACTGCCCGGTCAGCACCGCAAGCCGTTCGGCACTGCGCACGATGGCGGTCTGCAGCGCTGGCAGGGTCGCTTCGGTCGACGCCACGAGGGCGCGCGAGCGCGCCGTGTCTAGGGCGGTACCCCGCCCGTACTGCTCGAGTCCTTCGACGAGTTTCAGGGTATCGCGCTGGTTGGCCAGGGCTGCCTCGGCAATCCGCAGTTGCTGCTGGCTGCCACGCAGTTCGAAATAATTGCGTGCCACCTCGCCGGCCAGGCTGACCTGTGCGGCAGCCACCCCAGCCTCACCGGCCGAGACCAGGGCCGCTGCGGCCTCCCGCCCCCGGGCGAACTTGCCGAACAGGTCAATTTCCCAGCGCGCGTCCGGAATGTCGACCCCCAGGGCGGTCTTGGTGCGCGCGGCGCGATCCCCCGGGAAGAAGGTCTGGCCGTACACCTGCTTGTTGGCGCTGGCGCCGAGAGCCACGCCGGGCTTGTCGGCGGCGTCGGCAATCACCAGGGCAGCCCGGGCCTGCTGCAGGCGTGCCTGGGCGATGCGCAGATCGTGGTTGGCCTGCAGGGCGTGCGCCATCAGATCGTCAAGGACCGGGTCCTTGAAGCCCTGCCAGAAGGCGGCCAGCGCCGCCTGACTGGTCGGCTCGGCCGCACCGTTGCCGGCAGCCGCCTGGCTCAGGGTGGCCGGCAGGCTGACGGCAGGGGCGTGATAGTCCGGTCCGACCACCGCGCAGCCACCCAGGGCCAGCGCGATGGCAACACTGCCGGCAGCCGCCGGCAGGCGGGGACGACGCAGCAAAGCGTGGGGCAGTCCGAAGACCAGTGGGCTCGGGTTCATGCGGCGCTCCTTTCCTTGGGATTCCGGTCCTTGGGATTCCGGTCCTTGGGATCCAGGCCCTTGAGATCCGGGCCCTTGAGATCCGGGTCCTTGCGATTCTTGCGGCCACGGATCACGGCATAAAACACCGGGGTGAGGAAGATGCCGAACACAGTCACACCGATCATGCCGGAGAACACCGCGATGCCCATGGCACGGCGCATTTCCGCGCCGGCCCCGGTGCCCACGATCAGCGGAATCACCCCGGCACAGAAGGCAATCGAGGTCATCAGGATGGGACGCAGCCGCATGCGACAGGCGTGAACCACTGCCGCCACCGCGCTCTCGCCCTGCTCTTCCAGTTCCTTGGCGAATTCGACGATCAGGATCGCGTTCTTGCAGGCCAGCCCCATCAGCACCACCAGGGCGATCTGGGTGAACAGGTTGATGTCGCCCGGCTGCATGAAGGGCGGCAGGCGCGACAGCCATACCCCAGAGAGCGCGCTCAGGATACACATCGGCACGATCAGGATGATCACGAGCGGCAGCGACCAGCTCTCATACGTGGCGGCCAGCACCAGGAACACCAGCAGCACGCACAGCGGCAGGATGTAGACCAGGGTGTTGCCGGCGATCTTTTCCTGATAGACCAGTTCGGTCCACTGATAGCCCATGCCGCGCGGCAGCGAGGTATCGAGGATGCGCTCCATCTCGGCCTGGGCCTGGCCCGAACTAAAGCCGGGCTTGGGGCCACCGTTGATGTCGGCCGAATAATAGCCGTTGTAACGCGTCACGCTGGCCGGCCCGAAGGTTGGCTTGACCGTCATCAGGGCCCCGAGCGGCACCATGTCGCCGCGCTGGTTGCGCACCTTCAGCAGGGCAATGTCCTCGGCCTTGGCACGATACTGGGCGTCGGCCTGCACCACCACCTGATAGGTCTTGCCGAAGCGGTTGAAGTCGTTCACGTAGAGCGACCCCAGATAGGTCTGCATGGTGTCGTAGATGTCGTTCAGCCGCACGCCCATCTGCTTGGCCCGGGTGCGGTCGATGTCGGCGAACAGCTGCGGCACATTGATCTGGTAGTTGCTGAACGCCAGCCCGACCGGGCTTTTCGGGTTGCCATAGATCTGGCCCAGCGCGCCCCAGGTGGCGCCGAACAGGGCCTGCTCACCGGCAGCACTGCGGTCCACCACCTGTACCTTGAAGCCCCCTGCATTGCCCAGGCCCGAGACTGCCGGCGGCGGCACCACGAACATCTGCGCCCCCTGGATCTGCTGGATCGCGCCGTTCACGTTGCCCAGGATCGCTCCGAGGCTCTTGTCCGGTGTGGTGCGCTGCTCGAAGTCCTCCAGCGAGAAGAACACGATGCCGGCGTTGGGCAGGTTGCTGAACCCGTTGATCGACAGCCCCGGAAAGGCCACCGAATGGTTGATGCCCGGCACTTTCAGGGCAATCTCGCTCATCCGGCGGATCACCGCGTCGGTGCGATCGAGCGACGATCCCTCCGGCAACTGCGCGATGCCGATCAGGTACTGCTTGTCTGGCGCCGGCACAAAGCCGCTGGGCAAGGCGCGGAAGACGAGACCGGTGCACACGATGAGCACCAGATACACCCCGAGCAGCTTGCCGCGATGGCGCAGGCTGCCGGTCACGCCGCGGCTGTAGGCCTCGGAGGAGCGCCCGAAGAACCCGTTGAAGCGCCGGAAGAAGCCGCCCAGCACGGCATCCATGATGCGGGTCAGCCGGTCTTTCGGGGCATCGTGACTGCGCAGCAGGATGGCGGCCAGCGCTGGCGAGAGGGTCAACGAATTGAACGCCGAGATCACCGTCGAGATCGTGATGGTGACCGCAAACTGGCGATAGAACTGGCCGTTCAGGCCCGACACGAAGGCCAGCGGCACAAACACCGCGCTCAGCACCAGGGCGATCGCAATGATCGGACCGGCCACTTCCTGCATCGCCTTCACGGTCGCATCATGCGCGGACAGGCCGGACTCGATGTTGCGCTCGACGTTTTCCACTACCACGATCGCATCATCGACCACGATGCCGATCGCCAGCACCAGCCCGAACAGGGTCAGGGTGTTGATCGAAAACCCCAGCGCCAGCAGCACGGCGAAGGTACCGACCACCGAGATCGGCACGGCCAGCAGGGGAATGATCGAGGCGCGCCAGGTCTGCAGGAACAGGATCACCACCAGCACCACCAGCAGCACCGCCTCGACCAGGGTATGGATCACCTTTTCGATCGACGTCTGCACGAAGCGTGTCGGATCGTAGACGATGGTGTACTCCATGCCCTGCGGGAAATCCTTCTTCAGGCGCTCCATGGTTTCGCGCACCCCGGCCGCCAGCGACAGGGCATTCGAATCGGGGGCCTGGAACACCGCCACGGCGGCAGCTTCCTTGTTGTCGAGCAGGCTGCGCAGCGAGTAGCTGTTGGCGCTCAGTTCCACCCGGCCGACATCCTTCACGCGCACCAGCGAGCCGTCGTTGCTGTCGGCCGACACGATCACATTGCCGAAGTCTTCCTCGCTCTTCAGGCGGCCCTGGGCATTCACCGGCAGTTCAAACTCGACGCCCGCCGGCGCCGGCTGGGCGCCCACCACGCCGGCAGCCACCTGGGTATTCTGCTCGCGAATGGCATTGATCACGTCCGCCGACACGAGCTTGCGGGCGGCGAGCTTCTGCGGGTCGAGCCAGATGCGCATGGCATAGTCGCCACCGCCGAACAGGATCACATTGCCCATGCCCGGCAGGCGCAACAGTTCATCACGCACCCGCAGGTTGGCGTAGTTGTGCAGATAGGTGGTGTCGTAGCGCCCATCTGGCGAGATCAGGTGCACCACCATGGTCAGGTCCGGCGAGGACTTTTCCGTGGTCACCCCGATCTGCCGCACGATGTCCGGCAGACGTGGCAGGGCGCGGTTGATGCGGTTCTGCACTGCTGTCTCGGCCACCTCCGGATTGGTACCGATCTTGAAGGTGACCGTAAGCGTCATCGAGCCATCGGTATTGGCCTGGCTGGCGTGATAGAGCACGCCCTCCACGCCGTTGATCTGCTCCTCCAGCGGCGTGGCCACCGTTTCGGCAATCACCCGCGGGTTGGCGCCAGGAAACTGGGCCCGCACCACCACCGTCGGTGGCGTCACGTTGGGGTATTCCGAGATGGGCAGCCGGAAGATCGAGATCAGGCCGATCAGGAAAATCATGATCGACAGCACGCCAGCAAAGCGCGGGCGGTCGATGAAGAAACGGGAGATGTCCAAGTCCAGGGCCCCCTTAGCCGGCGTGGCCGGGTGCGCCGGCCGGTGCCGCAGGCGGCAACGGCATGCCGTTCGGATCCACCTGCAGGGTGTCGGCCTTCACCGGGGCACCGGGGTGCGCCCGCTGCAGGCCATCCACGATCACCAGCTCACCGGGCTTCAATCCCTCGGCGATCACGCGCATGCCATCGATCAGCGTGCCCAGCTTGACCTCGCGGAACTGGGCGGTGCCATCCTTGCCCACCACCAGCACGAATTTTTTGGTCTGGTCGGTGCCGATGGCACGGTCCGGCGTCATCACCGCCGGATAGGACCCCCGCCCGGTCAGCTTCAGGCGGGCGAACAGCCCCGGCGTGAATTCATGGTTGCGGTTGTCGAACACGGCACGGCCCTGGATGGCGCCGGTCTGCGGATTCAGACGGTTGTCGACGAAATCCACGGTGCCGTGGTGCGGAAAGCCCTGCTCGTTGGCCAGCCCCAGCTCGATCGGATTGCCCTTGGCATGGGCGGCGGTGCTGCTGCGCGATCCCTCGCGCGCCATCCGGCCGTACTTCAGGTAGATCTGCTCGCTCGCGTCGAAATAGGCATAGATCGGCTGGGTCGACACCAGGGTGGTCAGCACGGGTTCGGTGGCGGAGACCAGGTTGCCGGGGGCGGCGCTCGGATTGATCCGGGAAATCCGCCCGCTGATCGGTGCCCGAACTTCGGCGTAGCCCACGTTCAGGGCAGCGGTCTGGGCGGCCGCCTGGGCCGAGAGCACCGCTGCCTGGGCAGCCTGGATGTTGGCTTCGGCGGTCTGCACGGCAGCGGACTGCTGATCGAGTTCCTGCTGGGAAATGGCCTTCAGCTCGAGCAGCTTCTGCGAACGGGCCAGCTCGGTCTTGGCGAGCGCTGCCTGGGTGCGTGCCGCCACCAGCTGCGCCTCGGCCTTGGCGCGTTCGGCTTCGGTGCGCGCCAGTTCCGCCTTGTAGGGGCGCGGATCAATGCTGAACAGCAGGTCGCCCTTGCGCACGTCCTGCCCTTCGCGGAAGTGCACGGTCTCGATCGCGCCAGACACCCGGGCACGGATATCCACAGTCTGCGGAGCTTCCAGCCGGCCACTGAACTCGTCGAAATCCTGCACCTCGCGCTGCACGGCCGGTGCCACCGACACCTGCGGCAGCATGCCGGCACCACCCTGCGGCGCGCCGCGCGATTCCGAACACCCGCTCAAGGCAGCGGCACCGCCGACCAGCGCGAGCCACAGGAGGGAGGCCAGCGGGACAGGCGCCGTGGGGCGCGCGCAAGATGGGGACACAGGCGCCAAGGGGCGCGCAGTCAGGAACGCAGGCATGGGGTTCTCCAGAAGGCCAATCGACGCAACACAGTTTATCGCGATGCAACATGATACGGCAGCGCGCATGACAGGCATCGCCCTGATGCAGACTGCGGCGGCGGCCCGCGGTTCACGAAAGGTTCGTCACCGGTTCGTGAGCGCCTGACGAGATCCTCGCGAGATCCCCGCGAGAGCCTTACCACGCTTGCGCCAGGGCATCCAGCGCACACCGCACCGCCGGCGTATCCCGTTGCGCCGGCCGGCACACCAGTCCCAGCGTGGCCTGCACCGCCACCCGATCGGCCACCGCCAGCCCCTGCGCCTGGCGCTCATGCATGGCGATGGCATCCCGGCACAGGCTGAGCCCGACGCCCGAGCGCACCAGCGCCAGCATCGAGGCTTCCTGGTCGACTAGGGCAACGCCGGACAAGCTGAGCCCCAGCGGCTCCAGTACCTGGGTGAGCAGGCGATGATGGGCCGAGGCCGGCGGCGTGAGAATCCAGGGCTGGGCCGCCAGCGCGGGCCAGTCCTGTCCGGCGAGCCGCGCCTGCCAGCCCGGCGGACCGATCACCTGATAGGTGAAGCGGGTCAGGGGCACGAAATGCAGGCCCTGCAGCGCCGGATCATCCGCGCCGGCGGCCACGCTGTAACCGATGTCGAGTTCACCCCGACGTACGCCGGCCAGCACGTCGCCACTCATGGCCTGCTGCAGTTGGGGCTCAAGATCGGGTGCCAACTGCACCAGCGCCGACAGGAAGGCGCCGAGGCGGGTAAATTCGGGGTCCAGGATGGTGCCAACGCGCAGAATGCCGCGCACCGACCGCCCCACGTGCTGCGCCGATTGCAGGAAGGCATCCAGGCCCGCCAGCGCGCGCTCGGCATGCGGCAGCAGCAGCAGGGCATCGCGGGTTGGCATCAGGCCGTGGGGCGCCCGGGTGAACAGGGTCAGCCCGACCTGGTCCGCCAGGCGGCGCAGCTGCAGACTCACCGCCGGCTGGGTGAGATGCAGCAGGGTAGCCGCACGCGAGACGTTGCCGCTACGTGCCACGGCAACAAAGGCACGCAGGGCACGGGGATCAAGGGTGTCCATGATATTTCAGTCGTTAATATCATTCATGAGGCAAGATCATTGGATTATCGTCGCCATAGCCGGTAAATTGCCAAAAAACTGCAGAGGTGACAAATGAGCAAGACTTATATCGGAAACTACATTCACGGCGCCGTGACGCGCGCCAGCGGCGAGCGCACGCTGGACGTGTTCAACCCGGCCACCGGGCTGGTCACCGGTGCGGTGGGCCTGTCCACGGCGGCCGACGTGGATGCCGCCGTCCGAGCCGCGCAGGCCGCCTTTCCGGCCTGGGCCGACGTGCCGCCGATCCGTCGCGCCCGCATCATGAACCGCTTCCTCGCGCTGATGAACGAGCACAAGCCCCGCCTTGCCGCCGCCATCACCGCCGAGCACGGCAAGGTGCTGTCGGACGCCGCCGGCGAAGTCGACCGTGCCATCGATGTGGTGGAATTTGCCTGCGGCATTCCGCAACTGCTGAAGGGCGACTTCACCGACCAGGTCAGCACCGGCATCGACAACTGGACCTTCCGGCAGCCCCTGGGCGTGGTGGCCGGGGTCACACCATTCAACTTCCCGGTGATGGTGCCGGCCTGGATGTTCCCGGTGGCCATCGCCGCCGGCAACACATTCGTGCTGAAACCGAGCCCGACCGATCCCACCCCCTCCCTGATGATCGCCGAGCTGTTTCGCGAAGCCGGCCTGCCGGACGGCGTGTTCAACGTGGTGCAGGGCGACAAGGTAGCGGTTGACGCCCTGCTCGCCCACCCCGACGTGGCGGCGGTTTCCTTTGTCGGCAGCACGCCGATTGCCAACTACATCTATGAGACCGGGGCGCATCACGGCAAGCGCGTACAGGCCCTGGGCGGCGCCAAGAACCACCTGGTGGTGATGCCGGATGCCGACCTGCCGAAGACCGTCGATGCCCTGATGGGGGCCGCCTATGGTTCGGCCGGGGAACGCTGCATGGCCATCTCGGTGGCCGTGCTGGTGGGTGACGCCGCCGACCGCATCATGCCGATGCTAGAGGCGCGGACCCGCGCCCTGAAGGTCGGTCCCGGCGTGGAAAATGCCTCGGAAATGGGCCCGATCGTGACCGCCGCTGCCCGCCAACGCATCACGGGCTACATCGACCTGGGGGTCGCCGAAGGCGCCACCCTGCGCGTGGACGGCCGCGGTTTTTCGGTCGCCGGGCACGAGCAGGGCTTCTGGCTGGGTGGCACGCTGTTCGATCACGTCACCCCCGACATGCGCATCTACAAGGAAGAAATCTTCGGCCCGGTGCTGGCGTGCGTGCGCGTCAACACGCTGGACGAAGCTCTGGCGCTGATCAACGCGCATGAGTTTGGCAACGGCGTGAGCTGCTTCACCCAGGACGGCCACGTGGCACGGGACTTCGGCCGGCGGGTGCAGGTGGGCATGGTGGGCATCAACGTGCCGATTCCGGTGCCGATGGCGTGGCATGGCTTTGGTGGCTGGAAGAAGAGCCTGTTCGGCGACATGCATGCCTACGGCGAGGAAGGGGTGCGCTTCTACACCAAGCAGAAGTCCATCATGCAGCGCTGGCAGCCGCAGATCGCCACGGGCGCCGAATTCTCGATGCCGGTGGCGAAGTAAGCTGGCAGGTCGATGGTCACTGCCGAATTCGACTATGTGGTGGTGGGCGCCGGCACGGCCGGCTGCCTGCTCGCCAACCGCCTCAGCGCCAATCCGGCCCACCGGGTATTGCTGATCGAGGCGGGCGGACCAGACAACTACCCCTGGATCCACATTCCGGTCGGCTACCTGTACTGCATCGACAATCCGCGCACGGACTGGCGCTACCGCACCGCGGCGGTCGCGGGCCTGCAGGGGCGCAGCCTGCTGTATCCGCGCGGACGCACCCTGGGCGGCTGCTCCAGCATCAACGGCATGATCTACATGCGCGGTCAGGCACGCGATTATGCGCATTGGGCCGCCGTTACCGGGGACGCAGCCTGGAACTGGGAGTCGTGCCTGCACGATTTTCGCGCACACGAAGATCACTATCGCATGGCGGCACCACCGAACGTCGCCTGGCAGCAGTTCCATGCGGCTGGCGGCGAGTGGCGCATCGAACGCCAGCGCCTGCGCTGGGACATTCTCGACGCGTTTGCCGAGGCCGCCGGTCAGGCGGGGCTGCCCGCCAGCGATGACTTCAATCAGGGCAACAACGAAGGCGTCGGGTATTTCGAGGTCAACCAGCGCAGCGGCTGGCGCTGGAATGCCAGCAAGGCGTTCCTTCGACCCATCCGCCGCCAGCGTCCCAACCTGGAAGTCTGGACCGGCTGCACGGTTGACCGCCTGCAACTGACCAGCGTGCCAAACCAGGGACTGACCTGCACCGGGGTGACGCTGCGACGCGAGGGCACGGCGATCACCGTGCACGCCCGGCGCGAAGTGGTGCTGAGTGCAGGGGCGGTGGGCAGTCCGGTCATCCTGCAGCGCTCGGGCCTGGGGCCGGCTGAGCTGCTGCAGGCGCATGGCATACCCGTGCAGCAGCATCTGCCCGGGGTGGGCCAGAACCTGCAGGATCACCTGCAGTTGCGCATGGTGTTTCGCGTGCAGGGCGTGAAGACGCTCAACACGCAGGCCGCCAGCCTGTGGGGCAAAGCCATGATCGGCCTGCAGTACCTGCTCACGCGCAGTGGCCCCATGAGCATGGCCCCGTCGCAACTGGGGGCCTTTGCACGCAGCCGGCCAGAACTGGCCTGGCCCGACCTGCAGTATCACGTGCAACCGCTCAGCCTGGAGGCATTTGGCGAGCCCCTGCATCCGTTTCCAGCCTTCACCGCCAGCGTCTGTCAGCTCAATCCGGCCAGCCGGGGCCACATCCGACTGGGGTCGGCCGATCCCGACAGCGCTCCGGTGATCCAGCCGGATTACCTCTCGGCAGCCGAGGATCAGGCCACCGCCGTGCGGGCAATCACCCTGACCCGTCAGATCGTGGCCCAGCCGGCGCTGGCCCGTTTTCAGCCCAGCGAACTGAAGCCCGGCGCCAGCCTGACCAGCGCCGAAGCTCTGGTGGCGGCGGCGGGACGCATTGGCACCACGATCTTCCATCCGGTCGGCACCGCCCGGATGGGTCATCCAGACGATCCGCAGGCGGTGGTCGACAGCCACCTGCGCGTGCGCGGCGTGGCACGGCTGCGGGTGGTGGATGCCAGCGTGATGCCCACCATCACCAGCGGCAATACCAACAGCCCCACACTGATGATTGCGGAAAAAGCTGCCCGCTGGATATTGGCTGGCACCTGAGGGCTGGTGCCTCAGCGCTGGCATCTGGTCTCTGGCACCTGGGCTCTGGCACCTGGGCTCTGGTACCTCAGAGCTGGCACCTGGTACCTGGGCTCTGGTACCTCAGCGCCGGCATTTCGGCATCAGCGCAATTCGGCCGCCAGCATCACCCGATCCCGCCCCTGCCGCTTGGCCTGTGCGAGAGCCTGATTGGCCTCGCGCATCCAGGCGTCCAGATCCGGCATTTCGGCACGCAGGGGCGCGATGCCAACCGAGACCGTCAGGCGCAGGTGCAGCCCGCCCGGCAGATGAAGGGCAGCGGCCGCGACTTGCGCCCGCAGGCGCTCGCCAAGCTGGCAGGCCTGCGCCACGCTGATGTCTGACACCGCAACCGCAAACACCTCGCCACCCACCCGGCCCAGCAGGTCGGGGTCGCGCACGTTGTCCTGCAGGATGGCGGCGAGCTGCTGCAGCAGCTGGTCGCTCGCCACGCTGCCATAGGTGTCGTTGATGGATGCGAAGTGGTCGACATCCAGCAACAGCAAGTGGCGTGTCCCTGCTGCGGGGCGCTCTTGCTGCAGGATCTGGCGCACTTGCGCCAGCCACTGCCGGCGACTGACCACCCCGGTCAGGTCATCACGCTGCGCCTGCTGCTGCGCCTGCCGGTACTGGTCGCGTGCCTCGGCCAGCAGGGCCTCCAGCTGCGGCACCCGCAGCTGGGCGCGGCGCGCCTCGGCCCCGGCGGCATGCGCCTGCGCCACCAGAACCAATTGCGACAGCAGCTGCGCGAGGATGCCGTAACTGAACAGGAACAGCAGGTCGGTCTCGCTCTGCCGGTACAGGTTGCTGCGCCCCAACAGGCTGACCGCCACCGCCGTGCTCAACGCCGCCATGACCAGGTGCACAACCTGCGCCATCCGCCGCGCCGTGCTGGACGGGGCAGCGAACTGCAGCGCAACGAAAACGGCGTACCAGCGCGACACCATGTGGACCGGCACATTGAGCATCAGCACCAGGGCCGTGTGTCCGGTCGCCAGGCCAAGGATCTGCAGGGGAAACCAGGCGTAAAACAGCCGATAGCGACGGATCAGCGCTGGTGGCGCCTGAAAGTGGCGGAACAGCGCGGCGCTGAAGCGCACGCTGGCCGCCGGCAGCAGGCAGAAGCTGATCCGTACCAAGGGGGCATACCAGTCACTCAGCAGCGGCGGAAGCCAGCTGTGAAAATTGCCGAACATGCAGCCAGCCCAGACGCAGAAGACCAGCTGGAAGCCGATCAGCGGCAACCTGAGGGGATTGCCGAGCAGCCAGGGGCTGGAGATGCACCACAGCGTCGACAGCAGGCTGTACGCCAGCGTTGCCAGCAGCAGCAGGTCAAGGTGGTGCTCAAAGCGGATCGCTTCCGACTCGGTCAACACCTGCGGCGAGACCAGCATGGCCCCCTTGGTCCGCACCCGCAGATAGACGACCGGGCTGCCAAGCGCCGGCAACAGGCGAAACCCGTGCGATACCGGCAACGGAGTTTCGGCATCGGCGGGCTGGTCGAAACCCTGCACATCGGCCCGCCAGCTCTCCTGGATATCTGCAGGCAGCTGGTACAGGATGGCCTGATCGAGCAGGAACGGGCGCAGGCGAACCACCAGTGGTTCACCCCCGACGGGCCGTCGGAAACGGATGCGCAACCAGTAGATGCTGTTGGTGTAGCCGCGGCTCAGCGTTTGGTCCACCGGCACAAATTCGCGTTGCTGCACATCGGCCAGCGTCAGGTTGCCTCGCACGTCCTCCAGGGCAGCCAGCGCCGTCACCAGGTTCTCGGCCCGCGCCAGCCCGCCACGGCCAAGCATCACAAACGCCAGCAGAAGGATCAGGATGTGCCGCAGCATGCAGGTGTCAGTACCAGACCGTTGCCCAATTACCCAATTACCCAATTACCCAGTGGCCAGTGTACCCGCAAGCCTGTGCGCGGATGGCAATGACCAGATGGCACCTTGTCCGGGCTGTCCTGCCGGTGCAATGGCTGCGCTACACTGCCCTGTCACGTTGTTTTCCTGCGCCCCTCCCTCGTCCGCCATGCTGCCAGTCACCCCCGATCAGACCGCACCCGTCCCGCTTGTTCCCTGGACAAACCGATACCGGCAACTGCCAGCCACGCTGATGGCGCCGGCATCACCTACCCAGGTGGCCAATCCGCAACTGCTGTGCTTCAACAGCGCCCTGGCAGCGGAACTGGGGATAACCACCGCCGACTGGACGGAAGACAACCTCGCCGCTGCATTCAGCGGCAACCGTCCGCTGGCCGGCAGCGATCCTGTGGCACTGGCCTACGCCGGACACCAGTTCGGCAATTTTGTCCCGCAACTGGGCGACGGACGGGCCGTACTGCTCGGTGATGTGGTCGACCGCGCAGGTCAGGTGCAGGAGCTGCAACTCAAAGGTAGCGGACCGACACCGTTTTCCCGCCGAGGCGATGGACGGGCTGCGCTGGGACCGGTGCTACGCGAATATCTGGTGAGTGAGGCCATGCATGCGCTTGGCATTCCCACCACGCGGGCGCTGGCGGCGGTGTCCACCGGCGAAGCCGTGCAGCGGGAACAGCCGCTGCCGGGCGCGATCCTCACCCGGGTGGCCCCGAGCCATGTGCGGGTGGGCACGTTCCAGTACCTGGCGGCACGCAGCGATACCTCGTCCATCCGGGCCCTGGTTCAGTTCATGATCGAGGGCTATTACCCTGCCCTGCGCGAAGCACCCGTCCCCGGTGCGGCCTTGCTCGAAGCCGTTGCCGAGCGCCAGGTTGCGCTGATCGCCCAATGGCTGCAGGTCGGTTTCATCCACGGTGTGATGAATACCGACAACATGGCGATTGCCGGCCACACCATTGACTTCGGTCCCTGCGCCTTCCTCGAAACCTACCGTCCGCTGCAGGTCTTCAGCGCCATCGATACCCAGGGACGATATGCCTTCACCAACCAGTTGCCACTCGGCGCCTGGAATCTGGCCCGACTGGCAGAGGCCATGTTGCCGGTCCTCGGCGACCGACCGGAAGATGCCATGGCATGGGCGCAGGAACTGATCGATGGCCTGGAAGGGCGCAGCGAAGCGGCGTGGCTGGGCGGCATGTGCGCCAAGCTGGGGCTGACGCTTCCGGCCGATCCGTCAACGACGCCAAGGGCCGTTGACCCAGTCGATGCCGCCCTGGTGACCGACCTGCTGATGCTGCTCGAACGCGAGCAGGCCGATTACACGCTCAGCCTGCGCAGCCTGGCCGATGCCGGACCGGCCGACACCCCGCCGTCGCCTCACCCGCTGGCCAGCGGCGCCCCGCCCTTCGCGCAACTGTTGCAGAATCCCGCCGCCGCCACAGCCTGGCTCAGCCGCTGGCACAAGCGCCTGCACGCGCTCGGTCACCCGCCACAAGCCGTGCGGGCCAGCATGCTGGCTCGCAATCCGCTTTACATCCCGCGCAACCATCTGGTCGAGGCTGCCCTGCAGGGCGCCGCCGAAGGCGACCTGCGCCCCTGGCAGGCATTGCACGCCACGCTGGCCAAGCCCTTTGAGGTGCAGGCTGGCGCAGAGCACCATGCCCATCCGGCAGCCGCCCATGAGCGCGTCACGCGGACCTTCTGTGGCACCTGAAATGGATTCTGATTGCAGCAGATGGCCGTGGTGCCTGACCGCGACAACCTCACGAGGCACCGGACCGGGAGCAGCCAGGACATAGGCTGGCCGGCACCGCCCCTTCCAGCGCCACGGGGTGGTGATGCCAACCTGCTTGGTCAGTTGTCGGCCAGCAGCCGGGCCAGGCGCTCGCGCTCTTCGCGCTCGGATTCGGCAATCTCGCGCAGCACCGCTGCCAGATCAACGGATGCCCGGGCCGGCTCAAAATGTCCGGTCAGCGGGGTTTCGGTCGTCAGACTGCCACGGCTGAAGTGATCCCAGATCTCGGCCCCGAACTGGGTGTCGAGCAGGTCTGGCGCGAAGCGGCCGAAGAACCGCCGCAGATTGCCGACGTCACGCAACAGCATGCGGCTGGCGTGATTGTTGCCCGCAGCATCCACCGCCTGCGGCAGATCGATGATGGTGGGATGTGCCTGCCCGGTCTCGTCGCTGGCCAGCAGGATATTGAATTCCGACAGGTCGCCATGCACGATGCCCGCCCCCAACATGCGCACCACCTCGGTCAGCAGGGCAGCATGATGCTGGCGGGCGCTGTCCGGCGTGAATTCCACGTCATTCAGCCGGGGCGCGGCATTGCCTTCGGCGTCCGTCACCAGATCCATCAGCAGCACGCCGTCGAGAAACTGGTAGGGGGTGGGCACCCGCACGCCGGCCGTCGCCAGCGTGCGCAGGGCATTGACTTCCGCTGTCTGCCAGGCGCTCTCGGCGGCCTCGCGGCCGAACTTGGTGCCCTTGGCCATGGCGCGCGCCTGGCGTGAATTGCGCGTGCGACGGTTCTCGGTGTAATCCACCGCCTGCCGAAAGCTGCGCTGATCGGCTTCCTTGTATACCTTGGCACAAAGGGTCTGCTCGCCCTGCCGCACGACATACACGGTGGCTTCCTTGCCGCTCATCAGCTGACGCACCACCCCGTCAATCAGGCCTTCGTCCAGCAGCGACTGCAATCGTTTCGGTGTCTTCAT
>CAIPBT010000194.1 GCA_903863375.1 uncultured Ferrovum sp. | reverse complement strand
CTGGGCGATCAGGTGATTGCCATGGGGTTCACCGGAGGGTACGAACTGCAGTTCGCCGACGGGGTGGTGCGTGGCCTGCAGCAGGCTGACGGCCTGCCCATCATCAAGTCGTCGACCGCCTTCAATTCCGGGGCCAGCGGTGGCGGCCTGTTTGATGCAGAAGGCCGTCTGGTGGGCATCCTGACCTTCCGCCTGCGCGGTACCGAAGACTGTTATTACTCCATGCCGGTCGACTGGTTCAAGTCTTGGGTTGGCAGCAAGGAGGGTTTTGAGCCGACACGGCTGCTCGACGAAGCCAAACCGGTCTGGCAGGAAACGATCGAGCGCCAGCCCCTGTTCCTGCAGGCTGCGGCACTGGAACTGACGCGCAACTGGACCGGATTGCATGCCCTCGGCGAACAGTGGACGCGGCAGGAGCCGGGCAACGCCGAGGCCTGGCTGACTCTCGGCAAATCCGAAGAGGCGCTGCATCATTCCCAGGACGCTGCGGCCGCCTTGCGCAAGGCCACCGAGGTTGAACCGCGGCTGGCAGAGGCGTGGTACGCGCTGGGCAAACACTACACGCAGGCGCACCTCGAGCAAGAGCGCATGGCTACCATTCATACCCTCGAAAATCTGGACCCCGCCCTCGCTGCGCAGTTGAGCGAGGCAGCGCCAGCTACGACAGGAAGCCACTGAGGTCATGGCGTTTTGCATACCGACGGATCGCGCAATCCCCGATCCGTCGGGCGTGGCGATGCCCGTCCGCGGCGCAGGCCAAGGTCCGGTTTCTGCAGGCCGTCTTGCTGCCCCACCTGTAAACCGCTTTTTTACCGTTCACCCTTCGGAGTCGCCCGTGTCTCGTCTTGTTCGAACCCTGTCGCCGTGCCTGCGTGCCATGCTGCTGGCCAGTGTCTTTACCTTGCCCGTGCTGGCAGCCCCTGGTGTGGTCCTTGCCGCGGAGTCGTCTGCCGCGCCCGCCCCCGTCGTCCATGGCGAGACGGCGGCGCCGGTTTCTGCCGTCGAAACCGCCCTGTTTGTGAAAGAACATCTGAAAACCCTGCCTGCCAAAGGCGCGACCCTGGTCTACCAGTTCCGCAAATCGGGTGCGTACGAGTCCGGCTACGAGGACAAGGTGACCGTCGAGGTGGGCAGTCCCGACCCGGCGCAGGACAACGGTCGCCCGAGCAAGGTCGAATTCCTGACCGGGGATCACAAGACCGATCTGCCCCCGGTCGAGGGCGCCAAGGGCAATCCGGTGATCTTGGGTTTCCTTGAACGGGATGTCCGCGAGCTGAAGCGCATCACCGGTGGCCAGCCGAATTACTACCGCAAACGCCTGCGTCTGGCGATGGTGGATGCCAAGGAAATCAAGCCGGTCAATCTGCGCTGGCAAGGGCACGACATCCACGGCGAGGAGATCCTGTTGGATCCCTTCAAAGATGACCCGGCTCGTGCGCGTTTCAGCCGGTTTGCCAACAAGACCTATCAGTTCATCCTGTCCGATCAGGTGCCCGGCGGCGTTTACAGCATCAAGACAGTGATGCATGAAGGCAGCCTGACTGGCAAGGTGATGATCGAAGAAACCCTCACCCTCACGGAGACCAAATGAAGAACCGCGCCATCCTGCTGGCCCTTGCCAGCCTGTGTTCCACCCTGTCATTCGCCCCCGTCGCGCACGCGACCGATGGCAACGACTATCCCACGGCCGAGCGGGTTCAGTTTGTTGAGGAGTGCATGCTGGAATATCCCGACAAGGGACGCTTTGAAATGGTGCAGAAGTGCTCGTGCCTGATCGACAATCTCGCCAAGACCTACACCTACGAGCAGTTCGTCGACATGAGCACGGCCGCCAAGGCATTTACCATTTCCGGCGAACGCGGCAACGTGGTGCGCGACACCCCGATGGGGCAGCGACTGAATGCCGAGTACAAAAAGGCTGTCGCCAGTTCCAAGGAAGCCTGCTTCCTGAAGTAAGGCCCACAGGGAAGACCGGGCATCGGGGCAGTGCCGCAATCTGCCCCGGTGCGCCTGGT
>CAIPBT010000193.1 GCA_903863375.1 uncultured Ferrovum sp. | reverse complement strand
GACGTGGCGTTCATGGCCTGGGCCATCGCAAAAGGCACCAGATTCACCACGAACTCACCGGTTGCCTGGATATTCAGCACCGTATCCTTCACCCGGCCGTCATCCTGGATCAGCGGAGAAATCATCAGCGTGGGCGGCGTGCCCGTCACCACCTGGAAAAAGCTGAACGGCGCCAGGTTGCTGATGCCGTTCGCGGACAAGGTCGATACCCAGGCGATCGGTCGGGGCGTGACGGTGGCAATCAGCCATTGATAGGCGGTGCCGGCGTCGGTCTGGCTGAAATCGAGCAACATGTCGTGGCCTCAGTTGCCGCTGGTCAGGGTGGTGCCGCGGGTTTCCTTAAGCAGGAACACCATCACCGCTGCCAACAGGTAGGAAACGGCCGCCAGGGAAATGGTGATGGTGAATCCCAGCAGAGGCAGCAGCACCGGCACCAGCTTGATGCCGACAATCGCGCCCACCCGGCCGAAGTTGAAACAGAAGCCAGCCGCCGTGGAGCGGATGCTGGTGGGAAACAGTTCGGAGTACCAGGCCCCGAAACCGCTGAAGTACCCAGTGAAAAACCCCAGCACGGCAGCCACCGCGCCCAGGGTGGCGACGTTCTGCGGCGTGAATGCCAGCTTGCCGTTGGTCAGGGGCATCTGCGTCACCGCGAACACGAACACCGGCACCATCACCGCCATGCCCGCAAAGAACAACGAGAACGTGAGGCGGCGGCCGATCTTTTCGGCGAGCTGCCCGTAGACCAGATAGCCGAAGGTGGCCCCCAGGCCGCTCCACACCAGGAAGACCGGGGCCTGATCCACCCGCACTTTCAGGATCTGCTGCAGGTAGGCCGGCATGAAGGTGTTGATCACCCAGTAGCCGTACATGCCGAGCGACGAGATCAGCAGCCCGAGCAGGGTCACCTTTAGATATTGCGGCTGGAAGATTTCGAACAGTTTGCCCCGCTGCGGCTGCCGGCGCATGAACTCGCGGTTGGCCAGCCACACCGGCGACTCTTCCACAAAAAACAGGATGAACAGGAAGGTGACGAAAGCCGGGGCGGCCGCCCACAGGAAAACCAGCCGCCAGGATTCGGGGTCGTTGGGATTCAGCAGGTTCCAGGCAAAGACCGCCGCCAGCAACCCGCCGCCAGACCAGCCGGTCTGCATCACCGAGATGGCCCGGGCACGCCCCTCCGGCTTCCAGATTTCCGAGATCAAAGCCGCCGCCGCCGACCACAGGCCGCCCACCGCAATGCCCACCACGAAGCGATAGAGGTTGAGTTCCAGCAACGAGTGCGCAAAACCGCACAGCAGCGTGCCCGTTCCGTAGATGGCGACGGAGGTCAGGATGGTTTTCTTGCGCCCGATGCGGTCGGAGATGTTGCCGAGGAAAAAACCGCCAATGCCAGTGGCCAGCAGGAACCACGCCACGGTTGAGACCACGTCTGCCAGGCCGACATGGAAGGTCTTCGCAATCGAGAGGATCAGGAAGCCGAACACGGTGGCATCGAGGGCGTCGAACAGCCACGCGGCCCAGGAGCCGGTCAGGGTGAGATATCGCTGGCTGGCGCTCAGGCCCTGCCAATTGCCGGCGACAGGGGACGTCGCGGACGCGGTGGTGGTGCTCATCAGGGAATTCTCCTCAGGGTTGCCGGATGGTCGTATGCCTCCGTGCAAGGTCAAAACAGGCAGAAGTCTACTGCACCGGACGGGCCAGCGCGTGCTGGCGCGCGGCTTCGACATACGGCGGGATCGGGTGCAGGTCGAGACTGCGTCCGGCCTTGACCACCTGGCCGCTGGTGTCATGGCCGACCAGGGCCGGCAGCCGGCGGGAGGCCGCCAGCAGGGCAGGCAGGTCGACCCCGGTCGCATAGCCCATCTGCTCCAGCATGTGCACCAGATCCTCCGTGCAGACATTGCCCGATGCCCCTGGGGCGTAGGGGCAACCCCCGAGGCCGCCCAGTGCCGCATCGAAATGCCGCACCCCGGCGTCGAGCGCCGCCAGCACGTTGGCCAACGCCATGCCGCGGGTATTGTGGACATGCACGATCACGCCGGTTTCGGGCAGGGCTTGGCGCACGGCGGCGCACAGGTCCGCCACCTGCGTCGGCCAGGCCATGCCCGTGGTGTCGCACAGGGCGATCTGGTCGATGCCGGCGGCGACGGCCCGTTCGGCCCAGCCAATCACCCGCGCCGCGGGTACCAGCCCTTCCATCGGGCAGCCAAAACTGCAGGACAAGGACAGGGTGAGAACGACGGGCCTAGCCGCCGCCGGTCCTCGCACGCCTTGCGCCACCGCCGCAACCTGGGCGAACGATTGTTCGGGAGTCATGCGCAGGTTGGCCAGGTTATGGCTCTCGCTGCACGACATCACCAGGTTCAGTTCATCCACGCCGGCGGCGAGGGCGCGTTCCGCGCCGCGCACATTCGGCACCAGGGCGGCATACGTCACCCCGGGCGCGCGCCGGATGCCCTGCATGACGGCCTCGGCGTCGGCCAGGGCCGGAATCGCCTTGGGCGAGGTGAAGGACGTGACCTCGATCTTGGCGAGGCCGCAGGCGCTCAGGGCATCGACCAGGGCAATCTTGTCTGCGGTAGGCACAAACTGCGCCTCGATCTGGAAACCGTCTCGCGTGGCGACTTCGTTGATGTAAACGCGTTGCTGTTGGCCGTGCTGCATGCCTGCCATTCCTCTCTCAGGGCCCTGGAGGGGGGACAGTAGCAGGATCGACCGGGCAATGACCAGACGGCTTGCCGATCTTTGCTGTACACTATGTGGTCACGCGCCCGTAGCTCAGCTGGATAGAGTGTCGCCCTCCGAAGGCGAAGGTCGGACGTTCGAATCGTCTCGGGCGCGCCAGAAATATCGCAAACGACCCGGTGTCTTCCGACACCGGGTCGTTTGCATTCCGGGTTTCCGGACAGCATATCTACCCATGCCGTAACCCGGACTTTTCCTTAGAGTCTGCGGCGACCCTGCTCTCGGCAGTGCGTCGCCGGGTCGGCATGATTCATGCTCCCGACTTGATGCTGCGTCCAGTATCCACAGGAGCCTTGCCATGTCGACACCCGCCACCGCGTCCCTGCCGGAATCCGTCGCCCCGCCGCCCGCCCAGGCGGCAGCGCAACGATTGCGCGACGACATCCGGCTGCTTGGCCGCTGTCTGGGCGATGCCATCCGGGAACAGGAGGGGGAGGCGGTTTTCGGTCTGGTGGAGGGCGTGCGGCAGCAAGCGATGCAGTTCATGCACGACGCCGATCTGGCCGGGGCGCACCAGCTGGCCAACCAGCTGAATGGCCTGACGGCGGCCAATGCCGTGTTTGTGGTGCGCGCCTTTGCCTATTTCCTGCATCTGGCCAATATCGCGGAAGACCAGCACAACATGCGCACCCAGCGGCAGCAGGGCCGCCAGGAGCCGGCGGCCGGAACGCTGGCGCGCGCGCTGACCCGGCTGGAGCAGGCGGGGGTGCCCCTGCAGCAACTGGCGGATGTGCTGGCGATTGCCGAGGTCAGCCCGGTACTGACGGCGCACCCCACGGAGGTGCAGCGCAAGAGCATCCTCGGCCTGCAGCATGGCATCACCCGGCAATTGGATCAGCGGGATCGCAGCGTGCTCGATGAGGACGAGCGCCAGGCGATGGAGGAATCCCTGAAGGACATCATCCTCACCCTGTGGCAAACGCGCATGCTGCGACGTGAACGCCTGACGGTGCTGGACGAGGTGACCAACGGCATCTCCTACTATCACGAGACGTTCTTCACGGAAGTGCCGCGCCTGTACTGCCGCTTCGAAGACCTGCTGCGCGCCCGCTACCCCCAGCGCGACTGGGTCTTGCCCAATTTCTTCAAGGTGGGCGCGTGGATTGGTGGTGACCGCGACGGCAACCCCTTTGTGACCGCGCCGGTGGTCACCGAGGCCATGCGCCTGCAGTCGACGGCGGCCCTGCAATTCTATCTGCGCGAGCTGGAGCAGCTCGACGGCGAGCTCACCCAGTCGCGGCTGCTGGTCGAGGTCAGCCCCGCCCTGCAGGCGCTGGCCGCCCGGTCGCCAGACCGCTCGGTGCATCGTTCCGACGAGCCCTACCGGCTGGCACTGGCCGGCATGCTGGCCCGCCTGCGCGGCAGCCTGGCCCTGCGTGAACAGAGCGCCGGTTCGGCGGGGGGCGCAGCGGCGATGGCCGCGGCCACCCTGGCGGCAGCCAGGTCTGCGGCCAGCCTGCCCTCGGCCGGGGAAGCGGTGGAAGGCCCTGCGTTGGTGCTGCCGCCCTACGCCAACAGCACCGAATTGGTGAGTGAACTGCAGACCATCGCCCAGTCCCTGCGCGAAAACGGTGCGTCGCGCCTGGCCCGTGGGCGCCTGCGTCGGCTGATCCGGGCCGTGCAGGTGTTTGGCTTCCATCTGGCGCCGCTCGACCTGCGCCAGAATTCCGACGTGCATGAACGCACAGTGGCCGACCTGCTGGCCCAGGCCGGTGCGTGTGCCGATTACCGCGCCCTGGCCGAACCCGAACGGATTGCCCTGCTGCTGGGCGAGCTGGCGGTACCACGGCCCCTGTACTCACCCCATCTCTCCTATCAGGAAGAAACCGAGGGTGAACTGGCGATCTTCTTTGCGGCTCGCGACCTCAAGGTGGCCTATGGTGATGCTGCCCTGCCGAATTGCATCATCTCGAAAACCGACGGCGTCTCCGACCTGCTCGAGGTGGCGGTGATCCTGAAGGAAGCCGGGCTGCTCAAGCCCGCCACCCCGGCTGGCGGCGCGCCCTCGCTCGCCATGAACATCATTCCCCTGTTCGAGACCATCGAGGACCTGCGCCAGTCCAGCCGTACCATGGCGCACATCCTCGACCTGCCGCTGTACCGGGCCCTGGTGCGATCGCGCCACGATGAGCAGGAGGTGATGCTGGGCTATTCCGATTCGAACAAGGACGGCGGCTTCCTGACGTCCGGTTGGGAGCTGTACAAGGCTGAGATCGGGCTCGCCAAGGTATTCAAGCGGCATGGCGTGCGCATGCGCCTGTTCCACGGGCGCGGCGGATCGGTCGGCCGAGGCGGCGGTCCCGCGTACGACGCGATCCTGGCGCAGCCCGCCGGTGCCGTCAGTGGCCAGATCCGCATCACCGAACAGGGCGAGGTGATCGCCTCAAAGTACGGCAAGCCGGAAGTTGGCCTGCGCAATCTGGAAGTGCTGGCGGCCGCCACGCTGGAAGCCACCCTGCTCGACAATGAAGGGCACGTGGAAGTGACCGAAGGCTTCCACAGTGTCATGGAACGGATCTCCCAGCTGGCCTTCGAGGCCTACCGCGGACTGGTGTATGAAACCCCCGGCTTCACGCAGTATTTCTGGGCCTCTACCCCGATCTCGGAAATCGCCCACCTGAACATCGGCAGCCGGCCGGCGTCGCGCAAGCCCTCGGAGCGCATCGAAGACCTGCGCGCCATTCCCTGGGTGTTTTCGTGGGCGCAATGCCGGCTGATGTTGCCGGGCTGGTATGGCTTTGGCAGCGCTATCCGCCAGTGGCTGGCCGAACATCCCACCGATGGCCTGGCCCGGCTGCAGCGCATGCATGCGGCCTGGCCCTTCCTGCGCACCCAGCTGTCGAACATGGACATGATCCTGGCCAAGAGCGACCTGAACATCGCCGCGCGCTACGCCGAACTGGTGCCGGATGCCGACCTGCGCGCCCGCATCTTCTCTCGCATCCAGGAGGAATGGCACGCCACGCGCGAGGCCCTGCTGGCGATCACCGGGGCACCAGACCTGCTGGCCGAAAACCCGGCCCTGGCCCAGGCCATCCGTAACCGCACGCCCTATCTGAATCCGCTCAACCACCTGCAGATCGAGATGCTGCGCCGATATCGCAGCGGCGATACCGACGGCGTGGTGCGCCGGGGCATTCACATCTCGATCAACGGCGTGGCGGCCGGCCTGCGCAACAGCGGCTAGGCTGCGGTCAGACTCCGGCCAGGGACTTGAGGGCGAATCCGCCGATCATCAGGCCGATGGCGGCGATCCAGCTGCCACAGACACGCAGTACGATCGCGCGCCAGCCGGCGGTTCCTGACGTGTCGGTGCTGGGCCAGCGCAAGGCAACGATGGCCGCCAGCAGCAGGGTGATGACGACATAGCCGGCCGAAGCCAGTCCGGCGGCAAAGAGTGTTGCGTTGGCCTCCGGTGCCATGCCGGCTGCATTGCTGGCACCGCTGGTGGCGGTGACCAACAGCACGGCGCCGCCGAACAGGCGGTTGCCGGCGGCAAGCCCGGTGGCCAGTCCACTGGCCAGCAACAGGCCCAGACCGACCATCAGTCCGGCGGCGCCCAGGGCACCGATCTGCCCAATACCGAGCGTGACCTGCAGCAGGAAACCTGCCAGCAGGCCGAGGGGCATCAGCAGCACCAGCCAGCGCGCCCGCCCCGGGCCCAGCGACCCGGCGAACAGCGCTAGCGCGAGCCACAGCACGATGTCCTGCGGATCGGTCAGGGGATGCAAGGCTCCGGTGTAGAAATCCCCCAGACGGGCCGCAATGATATGCGCCTCTGCCAGGCCAGGCGCGAGCAGCAGGACCAGCGCCAGCAGCCAGGGGCGCGCCGTCATGGTCGGTGGAGTCATTACAGCATCCTCAGGCCAGTGGCCAGAAAGTCCGTCCCCAGCAGGGCAATCGCGGCGCCCAGGGCACGGACCAGGCGGTCGCCCTGTGGCCAGCGCGTGAGCAAGCCCAGGGTGATGCCGCAGCCATGCAGCAAGCCCGTGGCCAATACGAAGCCAATACCGTAGGCGAGCGGGTTGGCGGCCTTGGGCAGCTCCACGCCATGGGCATGGCCATGAAACACGGCAAACACGGCCACCAGCAGGGCGGCCACACCGAACGGCGCGCGCAGGCGGACTGCCACGGCACCCCCCAGCACCAGCGCCGAGAGGGCAATCACCAGCTCCGGCATCGGCAGCGGTACCCCGAGCACGCCCAGCACGCCGCCCAGGGCCATCACCAGCGGGAAGGTGACCGGCAACACCCACAGTGCCGGTGCACCAAGCTGCGCGCCCCACAATCCGACGGCCACCATCGCGACCAGATGATCGAGCCCCGTGATCGGGTGCAGGAAGCCGCTCACCAGCCCGCCGGCCACCCCGGCCTGCTCGTGCGCTGCGGCACCTTGGGCAAGGATCAGCGCGACCAGGGCACCACCCCTCTGCAGGGATTGTCGCAGTCGGATGTTCATGTTGCCGCCAGCATGCGCAACAGGCGGCCCAGGAACCAGAAGGACGACACCGTACCGATCGCATAGGCGGGCAGGACGGCGCCCCAGGCGGGCAAGACGGCACCCAGCCGGCGGTGGGCGGCGATCAGGGCGAGTACCAGCAGCACGAAGCCTAACTGGCCAATTTCCACCCCGATATTGAAAAACAATAGGGCCGGGGGCAGCAGATTACGTTCCAGTCCCAGATTGGCGAGTGCACTGGCAAAACCGATGCCGTGCACGAGGCCGAAGGCCCCGGCAACCGCCCAGGGATAACGGGCGGTCAGACCCGGCTGGCCGCGCAGGTCTTTCACCATCTCGACTGCCACGAACACGATGCTGAGCGCGATGCAGGCATTGAGCGGGCGCTCGGCCACCCCGATCAGGCCGAATGCCGCGGCGGCCAGGGCCAGGCTATGGCCGATCGTGAAGGCGGTGATGGTCTTGGCCAGTCGCCAGCCACCGCGCACGATCCAGATCAGCCCGAGCACGAAGAGCAGATGGTCGGCCCCGAGCAGGATATGGTCGATGCCATAGTTGATGTAGGTCGGGGCGAGATCGAGCCAGGTGCCCAGGGTCGGCGCACCAGCCGCCATGACGGTGGCCACCGGGTTGGCACTGGTCAGCGTGTAGCTGTGGGGTTCTCCGGTCATCGGCAGGATGCGGATCATGACCGCCGACATGTTGGCCCCGAGATTGCCGACGGTGATCGGCCCGACCAGCCCTTGCTTGCCGCACAGCACCTGCGGCAACTGCACGAAGCACTGTCGGGGCAGACGCAGGTCGATGCGCGCGGTGCCAAAGGCCGGTTCCATGGTCCAGCGACCCATGTAGGCGCCCTGCCGCACCTCGCGCAATTCCAGCACGCCGAGCGAAGTTTCGTGGGCGCTGGCCGGCATCGGCAGCAGGCCCGGCAGGGCGAGCAGCGTCAGCGCGAGGGCGAGTGCGAGCCAGCGCCAGGCCCGTCGCGTGCCTTTGATGACGGGCGCACTGGTCACCGGGGCACTGGTCATGAGCGCACTGGACATGAGCGCACGGGTCATGAGCGCGCCGCTCATGGCTCGTAGCGGATCGTGTACTGCGTCTTCAGCCGCTTGACCGCCTCCCAGGCGCGGTTGCGCACTTCGTCGTCGTGCCAGATCCGGGCGGCCTCGTTACGGACCTGGGCCAGGGTGGCCAGTTTGCCGGGACGGTGCGAATCCAGCCGCACCACATGCCAGCCATCCTTCGATTGCAGCAGGCTCCAGGTGCCCAGCGGCAGCGCCAGCAGGGCGTCGCGGAATGACGCGCCGAACGCAGGCGCCAGGCTCTGCACCGGCCGGGCCAGCACCGCCCGCGTCTTTTCCTGCAGGTCGGCCGACTCGCGCTGCGCCTGGATGTCCGAGAGCGTGCGTCGCGCCGTGGCCTCGTCGCTGGGCGGCGTCATGTAGAAGCCAACGGTCTCGGGTTCGTCGAAGCGGCCATGATTTTGCGCGAACCAGCGTTGCAGCTGCTCGTCGGTCGGTTGCGCCACCTTGACCTGGTCGAAGATCAGCAATTGCAACTTGTAGGCGATCCGGTCGCGGATCATTTCGTCGCCCCGGTCCACTCCCATGCCCTTGCCTTCGCGGTACAGAATCTCGCTGCCGACCCAGGCGTCGATCATCTTCTGCAACTGCTCTTCGGTGGGCACGCGGGCCTTGTCCTCATCGAAATTGTCGATGAAGTTCTGCCGCAGGGCCTTGGTGACCACGATGGTGTGGTCGTCACGACGGGCCGGATGCAGCAGGGCATCGATCCCGAACAGCAGGGCGCCCAGCAGCACG
>CAIPBT010000192.1 GCA_903863375.1 uncultured Ferrovum sp. | reverse complement strand
TTGGGTTGCTGATGCCGGCAGCGCTGGCGAGTTCGCTCGCGGCATGGACACTGCCAGGATTCTGCGCAAGAAAACTCATGATCACCGTTGCATAGTCGGTGAGCTTGCCCATTTTCAGCATGGTGCGGCACACTCCGCTTCGATAATGTGGACTAGTATAGTGCTGTATTGCACCGCACCGCAAACCGGCAGTGGCAGTAGCAGTAGCAGTAGCAGTAGCAGTAGCAGTGGCAGCGGCGGTAGCGGGAGTGGCGGCGCAAGCAGCAGCGGCTGCGGCAGCGGGCCGGATCGGCTCTGCTACACTGCGCGGCAATCCGGGGCCCGCTGGCAGCACCGCCGCCAGGGCCCTTGCCTGTGCTGGCGCATGCCGCTGGCGTCTGACGGAGTATCTGCATGCATCTCGCCCTGATCGTCGACCCCCTGCCAGATCTCAAGCCGGCCAAGGATTCCAGCATTGCCCTGCTGCGTGCGGCGGTTGCCCGTGGCCATCGCGTCACCGCCATCGACGCAGGGTCACTCGCCCTGGTCGGTGGTCAGGTCTCGGGCCTGTGTCGCGCGCTCACCCTGATGCCGACGGGCAGCGCCTCCTGGTACCAGGCAGAGGCCCCCGAGCGGTGCGCGCTGGGCCAGTTCGATGCGGTGGTGATGCGCCAGGATCCACCCTTCGACCTTGAATATCTCTACAGCACCCACCTGCTGGAACTGGCAGAACAACAGGGCGTGCAGATCTTCAACCGGCCGCGTGCCCTGCGCGAACACAACGAAAAGTTGGCAGCGGCGCGCTTCCCGCAATTCACGCCAGCAACGGTGGTGGCACGCCAGCAGGACGTGCTGCGCGATTTCCTGGCAGAACACGGCGACATCATCCTGAAGCCTCTCGATGGCATGGGCGGAAGTTCGATCTTCCGGGTGCGGCGGGACGACCCCAACCTGTCGGTGATCCTTGAAACCATTACCCGTCATGGCCAGGAAACCGTCATGGCACAGGCCTACCTGCCAGCGATCGTGGCTGGCGACAAACGGGTGCTGGTGGTGGATGGTGTGCCAGCGCCCTTCGCACTGGCACGTATTCCGGCGGCCGGAGAAACCCGCGGCAATCTGGCGGCGGGCGGCCGGGGCGTGGCCCAGCCGCTCAGTGCGCGGGACCAGGAAATCGCCCAGACGGTGGGTGCGTATGCGCGGGACCATGGCCTGCTGCTGGTCGGGCTCGACATCATCGGAGACCATCTCACCGAGGTGAACGTGACCTCGCCCACCTGCATGGTGGAAATCTTCGAGCAGACGGGCTTTGATGTCGCCCGTCAGATGGTGCAGGCCATCGAGGCCAGGACCGCGCCCACCGGACAGCCGGGATGAAACGGCCAGGGGCGGCAGACCTCAGCCAGCCTGGGGCGCCAGCGGGCACGGTCGCGGCGCACCGCTGGCGCCGCCGCCTGCTCACCCTGCCGCTGACCGCCGCCGCCATCGCGCCCTTCGCCTGGCTCTCGGCATGCAGCAGCGAGGCCTTGGTTCGGGTTCCGGGCACCGTGTTTGGCGCACCCGCCGAAGTCGCCCTGTGGGGCCTGGACCAGGCTGCCGCCGAGACCCTGGCGCAGCAGGTCTGGCAGCAACTGACCGCGCTTGACCAGGCCTGGCTGCAGCGGGATCCGCCGCTGCTGGCCCAGCTTGCCGCTCCCGCCGGTCTTGCGACGTCCTGGATGCCGGACCTTGCCCTGCGGGGTCTCGCGCTAGACCGCATCGCGCCGCTGTTGCAGGTGCCCGAATTGCAGGGCAGCCTTCTGACACTCGGCCAGCATCTGCTGGCCTTGGGACAACGCGGGTTCCGCGATTGGCACGTTGGCGTGCCCGATCCGCAGGACGGATTGCCACTGGCCCATTTCGACCTCTACGACAGCGAACGGTTGGCCACCGTATCGAGCTATGCGCGCTATCGCCCGGGCGCTGGCCAGCCACTGGCGCCTGCTCCGGCGGGTGCCGCTGCCTGCGCCTGCTGCGCCGTGGTGCTGCGCGGCCAGGGTGTGCTGGCGGCACGGCAGGCCGCCGCCCTGTATCAGGCGCCGCAGGCAGACTGGCCCGCCATGGCACGCACGCTCGGGGCAAGCCAGGTGCTCTGGGTAGGCCGCAATGGCGCGCTCGAGGCAACGCCCCTGCTGGCGCGCCGTCTGCAGCTGAAGGACAGCCGGCGCAAGCTGACGGAACGCGCCGCCTGACGCCGATCAATCCACGATACGGAAGACCACGCGTTCGAAATCGCTCCCGGTGAGCAGGCGCTCGGTCAGCTCGATCATGTGCGAGCGCGCCTCGCCGGCCTCCGGCCACAAGCGCATCAACCGGTTGGGAAAATAGATGCCGGGTGCCGTCACCAGGGTGGCCGATACGTCCAGGGCGGGCAGGGCCGGCAGCAACAGGGCCCGTTCATAGCTGCCCTCTTCGGTGCTGCTGGTCAGTACCCGTACCGGCCGTGCCTGACCGGGGATCACCTTGAAACCAAACCGCAGGCCGGCACTTGGGTCGATGCTGAGCCAGCGCACCGAACCGAGCAGGATTTCGCGTCCGGTCAACACCGCCAGCAGCTGGTGACAACGCAGCCGGCCTGCCGACGGGTCCCGCTGCAGCAGGCCGACGCCGGTGGGTGACTGATCGACAATCTGGGCCTCCAGCAAGGTGAACAGGGGCGAAGTCGGGTCCAGCGACGCCATCGCCTCGTCTTCCAGTCCGTCCCGCTCAGGCGCCGGGGTGCGAGACGGCGGGGTCACGGCCGGGAGGGGCGCGTCCAGCGCCTGCCGCGACAGGTAGCGGTGGATGGCGGTCAGACCGACCGCCACCTGGGCCGGGGCGTTGACGGCGCGGCGCGGCAGGGCCCGCTTGCGCGTCGGGCGCCAGCGCCCGCCCAGATGTTCCAGCAGGTGGATGGCGTCGTCGCGACTGCACCGCTCCCCGAGATAAAGGTCCTGCGGCGGGATGTCGAGCTGCAGCTTGGCCAGCAGACGACGCACCTGCTCGCGGGCTTCCTCCAGCACCAGAAAGCGCGGCGCCTCACGCCCGGGATCGATCACCGGCAGTTCGGTGGTCAGGCGCACGCCATGGGCGCGCTCCAGCCAAGCCACCAGATAGCCGGTGTTGCCATGGGCCACGGGCTCAAGGGTTCGTCGCACATAGCGCACCAGCTGCTCCAGCCAGCGGTTGGCGAGTGCCAGCTGCAGCGCGGTCATGGCGTAGGGATCGCTGTAATCCAGCACCACCATGTGCAGCCAGGCCTCGGCCGGCGTGCCGGTTCCCTCCAGGGGCAGGGTGGCGTCTGCCACGGCGAGATCGGCCCAGCCCGCTTTTTCCGCCCGGCGCAGATGGTCGTGCGCCAGCAACCACAGATCGGGCGCCACGCCCTGGTAGGCGCGATAGCTGGCGGCCGCCAGCTGGCCTGCCTGCCGCAGCACGCGCTGGACCAGCAAGGGTGTCAGTCCGCTGATGCCCTCCACGCCAGCATCGGCGTCGGCCAGACAACGCAGATAAACCCCCAGCAGCAGGGACCACGCCTCGATGTACAGCCGCCAGCGCTGGGTCTCGTCCGTGGTGAAGGGCAATACCCGCGCCAGATGGTCATGCTCGAAGGCAGCCAGCGCCCGCCAGACCGGCGGACGCAGCTCTTCCAGAACCTCGAGGCGGCTGGTGGCAGTGTGGTCACCGTCGCCCAGCGCGGCCAGCACGTGGCAGATGGCCTGCAGCGCATCGGCCGGCGGCAGGCTATCAAGACTGGCCAGGAAGGTTCGGACGCCCGCCGCATCTCCCGGAACGGGCTGATTCGGCGGCATCATCTCAGGCCACCAGGGCGGCCAGGCGTTGCGCGAGCGCTGCCGCCAGGGCCGCCTGCCAGCCGTCAGGCAAAGCCTGCGGCCGGGCGTGACGCGCGGGCGCCCAGACCGGCACCGGAAAGTGCGGATCGTTGGCAAAGCGTCCGATGACATGCCAATGCAGATGCGGTGTCATGTTGCCCAGGCTGGCCAGGTTGATCTTGTCGATCTGCACCGTATCACGCATGGCCCGTTCGGTGCCGAGTACCACCGCCAGCAACCATTGCGCCGCCGCCGGATCGAGGTCGGTCATCTCCTTCACGTGCTGGTGCCAGATCACCCTGCAGAACACCGGGTGCAGGGGGTCTTCCACCAGCACCACCCGAGCTCGTGCATGCCGCCACAACACCTGGCCACCGTCCGACGAACACAGCTCGCAGGCCGCCGGGGTAGTCATCCCGCGGGCCGCGACGCGGTCGACGGATCACCGGCCGGGCGGGCGGAGCGCGCCAGGGCTGCCGCGCAGATCGCCTCGCACAGCTGGTCGAAGGGCAGACCTTCCGCTGCGGCGGATTGCGGCAACAGGCTCATCGCCGTCATGCCCGGCAGGGTGTTGGCTTCCAGACACCATAAGCTACCCTGGGGGTCGAGCCGAAAATCCACCCGACAGTAATCGCGCAGCTTGAGGGCCTGCGCCACGCGCCGACCCAGGGCCTGGACTTCCGCTGCCACGGCAACCGGCACCTCGGCCGGAAACACCTCGCTCACACCACCCGGCTGGTACTTGGCCTCGTAATCGAAGATCTCGCCCCGGTGCAGCACGATCTCGCCCACCGCCAGTGCCCGGTCGCCCAGGATGCCCACCGTTAGTTCGCGGCCGGGCACAAAGCGCTCCACCAGCACCTCATCGTCATGGGCAAATGCCAGCGCAATCGCCGCCGGCAACTGCTCCGCCGAACGCACCACGGACAGGCCGACCGTCGACCCCTGTTTGCTTGCCTTCACCACGACTGGCCAGCCCAGGGTGGCTGCAACGGTGGCAGCATCGACCGGGGCCATCAGCCAGTCGGCGGTAGGCACACCTGCCAGGCGCATCAGCCGCTTGGCAATGTCCTTGTCCATCGCGCAGGCACTGCCCAGCGGTCCGCTGCCGGTATACGGTATGCCCTGCAGATCGAGCAGTGCCTGCAGATGGCCATCCTCGCCAGCACCGCCATGCATGCCCAGAAACGCCAGATCGAGGTCGGACAGGCGGGGATCGGCAAAAAAGCGTGCCGGGTCGACCGCGAGCGCGCCCAGACCCCGGCCTTCCATTGGCGGCTGCTGGCCCACCCTTGCGTCGAACAGGGCCTGTTCGTCGTGCCCATCGAGGATGCCGACGGCGGTGTCGATTGCAATCACCTGATGTCCCCGGCTGCGCAGCGCACGAACGATCTGCGCGGCGCTGACAATCGAGACGTCGCGTTCGGCGCTGGTGCCACCAAACAGCACCGCAATCCGCAGACAGTTACTCATCGGGCACCTGCCCGGAGGCCGTTTTCCTTCGTGCTACACTCAATCGACCGGGTATTGCCCATGACTTCCTGCACACCAACCATGTCTGTCCGTTCCCATCTTGTGATTGCCACCCGGGAAAGCCGGCTCGCCTTGTGGCAGGCCCATCATCTGCGGGATCGTCTTGCCGGATTATATCCAGACGCCAGCCTCGAGATTCTGGGAATGACAACCCTGGGGGACCAGATCCTCGACCGGACGCTGGCCCAGGTCGGTGGCAAGGGCCTGTTCGTCAAGGAGCTGGAAGTGGCCATGCTCGAAGGCCGCGCCCACCTCGCCGTGCACAGCCTGAAAGATGTGCCGATGGTGTTGCCCCCGGAATTTGACCTGCTGATCACCGGTCCGCGCGAAGACCCGCGCGATGCGCTGGTCAGCAACGACTACGACAGTCTGGCGGCGCTGCCCCCGGGTGCCGTGGTCGGCACCTCCAGCCTGCGGCGCGAGAGCCAGCTGCGGGCGCGGTTTCCCCACCTGCAGGTGCGACCGCTGCGTGGCAACCTCGACACCCGTCTGCGCAAGCTCGACCAGGGCGAGTATCAGGCCATCATCCTGGCCGCCGCCGGTCTGACCCGGCTGGGGTTGGCAGAGCGCATCCGTGCCACCCTGCCCCTCGACGAGAGCATTCCTGCCGTAGGCCAGGGGGCACTGGGCATCGAATTCCGCATCGACGACGATGAAACCCGGGCTGCCCTCCTGCCCTTGGCCGATCCGCTCGCAACCGCGCGGGTCACCGCCGAGCGCGCGTTCTCGCGACGACTGGCGGGCAGCTGTGATGTGCCGCTCGGGGCGCACGCGACGCTCGCCGGCGATATCCTGCAGATCACCGGGTTTGTGGCTGCCGTTGACGGCTCCCGACTGCTGCGCGAGACCCGGCAGGGGCCGTCCGACCAGGCCGAGGCACTCGGCACCGCCCTGGCGGACGCCCTGATCGACCAGGGTGCCGCATCGATCCTGGGCGACCGCCTCGCCGGGCACTGAGCGTCGGCCCTTGCAGGGACGTCTGTTTGTCCTTGCCCGGCCTGGCGGTCAGGCGGAAGGTCTGGCTGCCGCGATCCAGGCACACGGTGGTCGCGTGTTGCTGTTTCCCGGCATGGAAATCCAGCCAGTCGAACCGGCGCCCGCCAGTGCCGAGGCGCTGGCACGCTGGCATGCCACCGACTGGGCCTTTTTTGTCAGTGGCAATGCCGTCCGCCACGGTCTGCCGCACCTGCCGGATGACCGCGAACCAGGGCGACCAAGCATCGCGGCGGTTGGCGCCAGCACGGCGCAGGCCCTGCTCGCGGCCGGGTTTGCGACTGTGCTGCGCCCTTGCGGCAGCGAAGACAGTGAGGGCCTGTTGGCGTGTCCCGAACTGCAGTACCTGCACGGCCAGCAGGTGCTGATCATCCGCGGCATCGGCGGCCGCGACGTGCTCGCACAAGGACTGCGCCGGGCCGGCGCGACGGTTGCCTATGCCGAGGTTTATGCCCGGGTGGCGGCCACCCAGCCGGTCGAACCCTTCCAGCAGGCACTGGCCAGCGGGGACATCGCAGGCATTTGCGCCATGAGCACCGAAACCATTCACAATCTCTTCGATCGGCTGGGTGAAGCGTGGCATGCCGCCCTCTGTCGCTGCTGCTGGATTGTCCCGCACCCGCGTGTCGCGCAGGCCGCTTCCGCGCTGGGGATCCGGCAGGTGGTTCAGGCTGCCGGCAGCAGCGACGTTGCGGTGCTGCGGGCGCTGCAGGAACGCTACCCAGCGCCGGGCTGAATGCCCGGCGCACCCAGCCCTGACCAAGTCATACCGGAACGAACAACCGTGGTAACCCAGAACATGTCGACCGAACCCGAACTGCATGCCGCCCACCGCCGACTGAAAGCCCAGACCCGGATCGCCCTCGGTCTGGGTGCCTTGGCGTGCGTGCTGACACTGCTGGCGGGACTGGAAGCACAACGCGAGATTCAGGAAGCGCGCAGTGACCTGCAAAAACAGCTGGTGGATCTCGACGCCACCAACCGCCAGGCGCGCGCGCTGGCTGGACAGGCGCAGGAAGTCAGTCACGATCTGGAAGGCCGGGTGGTGGGGCTGGAAAACCGCATCGCCGATGCGCAGGCCCAGCAGACCGCACTGGAGGCGCTGTATCGTGACCTGTCGGTCAACCAGGAAGATACGGCGCTGGCTGAAATCGAACAGGCCATCGCGGTGGCCAATGAAGAATTGCAGCTGGCGGGCGATGTCCGGCTGGCGATACGGGCCATGGAAAATGCCGACCGTCGCATGGAACGGCTCGACAGTCCTGGGCTGCTGGGCCTGCGCCGGATTCTTGACGAAGACCTGCGCCGCCTGCGCGCGGTGCCGGTGGTGGATCTGGCGGGCATGAGCCTGCGTCTCGACAACCTTGCGGCAGCCGCCGACACCCTGCCACTGGCGGCCGCGGCACGGCCGGCAGTGGCGCCCCGGGCGGCCCGGACGCCGGCGGACGGGATGTGGGCCAGCCTCGGCAACCGCCTGCTGGCCGATCTCGGGCAGGCGGTGCGCATCCAGCGCACGGACGGCGCCAACCTGCCGCCACTGGCCCCCGATCAGGCCTTCTTCCTGCGCCAGACCTTGCGGTTGCGCCTGCTCACGGCACGCCAGGCCCTGCTGGCCCATGACGAAACCACCTTCCGCGGCGACCTGCGGCAGGCGGTACGCTGGCTCGACACGTTCTACGACCGTCAGGACCGCAGCGTGGTGAAGACTGCCGAAACCCTGCACCAGCTGGTGGATTCGCCGGTCTCGATCAACGTGCCGGATGTCTCGGCCAGCCTGTCGGCGGTGCGCGACGCTCGCGCCGTGCGGCAGGCGCGGCCGGCTGCCAAGGGACGCAAGTCATGATTGCCCTGCTCTGGGTGCTGGTCCTTGCCATCCTGGCGGTGGCCACCGCCCTGCTCACCGGGGAGGGGGGTGGTTATGTCCTGCTGGTGATTCCGCCCTGGCGCATCGAACTCTCGGTGGCAGCCTTCGTGATCGCCATGATGCTGTTGATGGTGCTGGGGTTTTTTGTCACGCGGGTAACCGTGGGCACCCTGTCCCTGCCGCTTACCATCCGTGCCCTGCGCCTGGGGCGACGGCGGGCACTGGCGCGCGAAGCGGTGCTGCGCGCCGTGGCAGACTACTTCGACGGGCATTATGCGCGCGCCGAAAAGGCCGCCGCGCAGGCTCTGCAGCAAGGCGAGTCGGTCGGCTTGTGCGCCGTGGTGGCGGCACGTGCCGCCCATCATCAGCGCCGTTTCGAGGCCCGGGATGGCTATCTGGACACGCTGTACAGTCTGCTGCCGGCTGACCAGGTGCTGCAGCTCACCACCCAGGCCGATCTGCTGCTCGACGAGCGCCGCCATCCAGAGGCCCTCGAAACCCTGCGCCGGGCCCGCGACATTGCGCCGCGCAGCCAGACTGTGCGACGCCTCACCCTGCGTGCCCAGGTGCTGCTGCGGCAATGGGACAAGGCTCTCGATACCCTGCAGCAGCTGGAAAAATCCCAGGCCATCGATGCGCCCCACGCCGATGCGGTGCGGCGTCAGGCACAGCTGGAACTGATCGCGCACCATGGCAGTGACGAGAAAAGCCTTCGCGATTTCTGGAAGACGGTGGCACCGCAGGCGCGGTTGGAACGCACCATCGCGCTGGCTGCGGCCCGGCGCTTCATTGCGCTGCAACGGATGGACGACGCCCGTCAGATTCTCGAACTGGCGCTGGAACAGCAGTGGGACAGCGAACTGGCGGA
>CAIPBT010000191.1 GCA_903863375.1 uncultured Ferrovum sp. | reverse complement strand
GTCGATTGCGCCGGGCGAGATGATCGGCCTGGTGGGCCACAGCGGGTCCGGCAAGAGCACGCTCGTCAACCTAATCTGCCGGTTCTATGACGTTGCCGAAGGCGCGATCCTAGTGGATGGCGTGGACATCCGCTCTACGCCCTTGCGGGACTACCGGCGCAATATCGGTCTCGTGCTGCAGGAGCCCTTTCTGTTCTTTGGCACCATCGCCGACAACATCGCCTACGGAAGGCCCGATGCCACCCGGGCACAGATCCTGGCGGCCGCGCGTGCCGCCCACGCGCACGAATTCATCCTGCGCCTGCCGCACGGCTACGACTCGCTGGTGGGCGAGCGCGGCCAGGGACTGTCGGGCGGCGAGCGCCAACGCATCTCCATCGCGCGTGCCCTGCTGATCGATCCGCGCATCCTGATCCTGGACGAGGCCACCAGTTCGGTCGATACCGAAACCGAGAAGGAAATCCAGCGCGCCCTCGACAACCTGGTGCAAGGGCGCACCACCATCGCGATCGCGCACCGCCTGTCCACCCTGCGCAAGGCCGACCGTCTGGTCGTGATGGACCGCGGCCGGATTGTCGAAATCGGGCCACACGATGCGCTGATGGCGCAGCAAGGCGCTTACTGGCGGCTGTACCAGGCACAACTGCGCACCACCGAGGCGCACCTCGAGGATCCGGCATGACGCCCTGGCACCTGGAGCGCGACGCCTTCGGCCGTCTGCAATATGCCGCCACGCCAGAGGCGCCGCGGCAGGTGGTGGTGCCGGTGCGCGCCTTTCCGCTCACCGCGCCACGCGAAGGCATCGCCCTGGTAGGCGACCACGGCGAAGAATGCGCCTGGATCGAGAACCTGGACGACCTGGCCGTGCCGCTGCGCAGCCTGATCGAAGACAGCCTCACCGAACGGGACTTCATGCCCGCTTTGCGGCGCATTGTGCGCGTGTCGAGCTTTGCCACCCCCTCGACCTGGGTCGTGGAAACCGATCAGGGGCAAACCGAGCTGGTGCTGCGCGGCGAGGAAGACATCCGGCGCCTGGCCGGCCCCGCCCTGCTGATTGCGGACAGCCACGGCCTGCACTACCGTATCGAGGATCGCTGGGCCCTGGACCGTGAAAGCCGCCGGTTGCTCGACCGTTTCCTGTAGGACAATCAGTGTCTGCTGCGAACCCTGTCCAGCGGAATGAGTCCCAGCTTCCGAATTCGTCCTTCTCAGAGAGTCCCGTCATGACTTCCCCCCTCTCGCCTCCTGCAGAGCCTGGCTTCGGTCAGACCGCAGGCAACGCCAACCATGATCCGGCCGAGCTGGAGAAATTCAGCGCCCTGGCACACCGCTGGTGGGACCCGAACAGCGAATTCCGCCCCCTGCACCAGATCAATCCGCTGCGCCTGAACCTGATCGACCGCACCGTTGGCGGCCTGATGGGTCGCCGCGCGCTCGATATCGGCTGTGGCGGCGGCATCCTGTCCGAGTCGATGGCGGCCAAGGGCGCGACCGTGAAGGGCATCGACCTGTCCGACAAGGCGCTCAAGGTGGCCCGCCTGCATGCCCTGGAGACCGGTGCCCGGATCGACTACGAAATCATTGCCGCCGAAGACCTGGCGGCGCGCGAACCGCAGAGCTTCGACGTGGTGACCTGCATGGAAATGCTGGAACACGTGCCGGATCCCGCCCAGACCATCCAGGCCTGCGCCCGGCTGGTCAAACCCGGCGGCCACGTCTTCTTCAGCACGCTGAACCGCAATCCGAAGAGCTACCTGTTCGCCATCATCGGCGCCGAATACATCCTGCGCCTGTTGCCCAGGGGCACCCATGAATGGTCGCGCTTCATCAAACCCAGCGAACTGACGCGGATGGCGCGCGACGCCGGTCTTGCCTGCAATGACCTGACCGGCATGACCTACAACCCCTTCACCAAGGTCTACCGGCTGAACCAGGATGTCGACGTGAATTACATCCTCTCCTGCCGCATGCCGAAGGGGTCTGCATGAGCGTGGCCGGGGCGCAGCCGCGTTACCGTGGCGTGCTGTTCGACCTGGACGGCACGCTGGCGGATACCGCGCCGGATCTGGGCGGGGCCCTCAATGACCTGTGCGCCCGCTACGACCGTCCGCTGGTGGCCATGGAGCGGCTGCGTCGGCGCGCCAGCACTGGCGCCCGCGGCATGATCGAAGAGGGTTTTGGCATCGGCCCCGCCGATCCCTTTTTTGAAGAACTGCGCGACGAGTACTACGCGATCTATCAGGATCGGCTGACGCGCGACTCGGTGCTGTTCGATGGCGTGGTCGAACTCATCGCTGCCTTGCAGCAGGCCGCCATTCCGTGGGGCATCGTGACCAACAAGTTCGCCCGCTTTGCCGAGCCCCTGGTGGCCCAAATGCCCCCGCTGGACAGCGCCGGCTGTCTGGTATGCGGCGATACTTTCGCCCGGCCAAAACCCTATCCCGACCCCCTGCTCGGTGCCGCCGAGCGGCTTGCCATCGCGCCAGCCGAGCTTCTGTATGTCGGTGACGACGAGCGCGACATGCAGGCCGCCGTCGCAGCCGGCATGGCCGGTGTGGTTGCCGCCTACGGCTATCTGGGGAACGGCCTGCCGCCCGAACAGTGGCCCGCCGCCCACCACATCGCCCATCCCACCGAGCTGCTCGCGCTGGTGCAGGGGTAGGCACCGATGCCCGTGCCGGCCGCCACCACGCCCCCGGCTGCCGCACCGGCGCCGACGTCGGGACTGGCGCCGGCCCGGGAACCGGCATGGGCACGGCCCCGGGAACCAGCCCAGCGCGTCGTGCTGGTCACCGGAGGCAGCCGTGGGATTGGCGCTGCCACGGTGCGGCGGCTGGCGGCCGCCGGCTACCTGCCGGTCTTCACGTACCGGCAGGAGGCTAAGACCGCACAGGCCCTGGTGGAGGCGTTGCGAATGCAAGGCCAGGTCGCGCACGCCCTCGCTTGCGACGTGACCCTGCCCGGCGCCCTGGAGGCCCTGTTCGCGCAGGTGGATGGCATCGGCCCCCTGGTCGGACTGGTTAACAACGCCGGCATCCTGGGCACCATCGCTCGCGTCGATGATCTTGCTCAGGAGGATGTGAGCGACGTTTTCGCCTGCAATGTCACCGCCGTGTTCGAGACCAGTCGGCTGGCCCTGCGCCGCCTCAGCACCCGCCACGGCGGCCCGGGAGGCAGCATCGTCAACCTCTCGTCCGGGGCGGCCCGCACCGGGGGCTCGGTCGAGATGGTGCTGTATGCCAGCAGCAAAGGCGCGATCGACACCTTCACGCTGGGCCTGGCCCGTGAGGTCGCCGCCGAAGGCGTGCGCGTGAATGCGGTGGCACCCGGCCTGATCGACACCGAAATCCATGCCCGCGCCGGCCAACCGCAGCGGCTGACCACCCTGCAATCTTCGATTCCGATGGGCAGGGCCGGCACCGCCGACGAAGTCGCCCAGGCGATTGTCTGGCTGCTGTCGGATGCCGCCAGTTACGTCACCGGCAGCATTCTGGCGGTGGCTGGCGGGCGGTGAAGCCGGCGATACACGTTGCGCCCGAATTGGCGCATAATGATGTGTGGAGTGTTGGACTCCAGCTGTGGTTGGTGTTGTCAGGTGTCGCTGAAAGGCGATTGCTGGGCAAGCCGACTCCTGAAGCACATGGGGGCGACCTGGTTTCGACGGAGGTTGCGACGCAGCGCAGGGCATACCGAGGACCAG
>CAIPBT010000190.1 GCA_903863375.1 uncultured Ferrovum sp. | reverse complement strand
GCACCCGATGACCACCCCGCACAGGAAACCCCACGGCAACGCCCTCCTCCATGACCCGATGCAGACAGGATGGCGCGCATCTCACCGAAAGGCCGGACCGAGAACGCGCAAACCACGCTCGTATTCTGGTCAGGTCAGGCAGGGCCCGCCATAAGACCCGTGGCTGAGACCAAAGGCAGAAGACTCGGCGGCTGGTAGGCGAAAACAGGACTCTGGGCTGAGACCCAGGTCACAGCGGGGGGTAATCCGGTACTGGGCGCCCCCCCTTCGCTTCAGGCCACAGCGCGTGGCAGGGCTGCGGCCTGCGCGGCCAGTTGGGTGATCAGGTCCCATTGTCCCTCACGCACCGCTGCGGCCGGCGTCAGCCAGGAGCCGCCGACACAGGCCACATTCTGCAGTGCCAGCAGGGACGGTGCCGTATCCAACGCAATCCCACCGGTCGGACAGAAGCGCACATCGGCGAATACCGCGCTCCAGGCCTTCAACATGGCCGGCCCGCCAGCCATCATCGCCGGGAAAAACTTGAGGAACTGCAGACCGTCCTCGGTGGCCTGCATGATCTCGGTGGCGGTGGCCACGCCAGGCAACAGCGGCAGGCCAAGACCCGCGCAGGCGCTGGCCAGGCGGGCACTGTAGCCCGGACTGACGGCAAACTGCGCGCCGGCGGCCAGTACCGCATCGGCATCGGCGGGCGTACGCAGCGTGCCGGCACCAATCACCGCCTCGGGCACGGCCGCCGCGATTTCGCGCATCGACTGCAGCGCTGCCGGCGTGCGCAGGGTGATTTCGAGGACCCGCACACCGCCGGCCACCAGCGCCCGGGCCAGGGGCACGGCAGTGGCCACCTCATCAATCACCATGACCGGGATCACCGGCCCCAGGGCGGCAAAGGTACTCAGCTTGTCGTGCATGCTTGGGCTCCTGTGGAAGTCGCAAAAAAGTCGCTGCGCCGGACAACCGGCACCTGCCCTACCAGCTGCAGGCACCCTGTTCGGCCCCGGTGGCGTTGGCGCGGAACTGCACGAACAGCTCGCGTCCCCAGCCATGGGTCTCGTCCTGGAGGTGGTGCAAGGGACGGGCCTCCCAGACCGTCGGATCAACCTGTACCGACAGGGTGCCGGCGTCGGCGTCCAGCCGGATCACGTCCCCGTCCACGAGTCGCGCCAGGGGGCCGCCCGCCAGCGCTTCGGGCGTGACATGAATGGCTGCCGGCACCGTGCCGGATGCGCCACTCATGCGGCCATCGGTGACCAGTGCGACCAGGAATCCCTTTTTCTGCAGTACGGCAAGCGGCGGGGTAAGCTTGTGCAGTTCGGGCATGCCATTCGCCCGCGGTCCCTGGTAACGGACCACCACCACCACGTCGCGGTCGAGTTCGCCCGCCTTGAACGCAGCCTGTAGCGCGTCCTGCGACTCAAATACCCGGCACGGTGCCTCGATCACATGCCGGTCAGGTACCACCGCCGAAACCTTGATCACGGCGCGGCCCAGATTGCCCTGCAGCAGTCGCAGGCCGCCTTGCGGACTGAACGGCGCGCTGACAGGCCGCACCACACTGAGGTCGAGCGATGCCGGGGGCGCCGTGCGTGTGGCGGCACGAAAACCCTCGGCATGAATGCTCAGCACGTCTTCATGCATCAGACCGGAGTCGAGCAGTTCGCGAATCACCAGGGGAGGACCGCCGGCGGCCTGGAACTGGTTCACGTCGGCCTTGCCATTCGGGTACACCGACGTCAGCAGCGGCACCACCGCCGAGAGATCATCAAAGTCGGTCCAGTCGATGGTGATTCCGGCCGCACGCGCCACGGCCACCCAATGGATCAGGTGATTGGTCGAGCCCCCCGTGGCAAGCAGGGCCACCATCGCATTCACGATCACCCGCTCATCGACGATACGGCCGATCGGGGTGTAGCGCGCCGTGCGCACCATGCCCAGCACCGTGCGGACCGCCTCACGGGTGAGCGCCTCGCGTTGCGGCGTGAAAGGGTGGACGAAAGATGCGCCTGGCACGTGCAATCCCATGGCATCCATCAACATCTGGTTGGAGTTGGCCGTGCCATAAAACGTGCAGGTGCCTGCCTCGTGATACGCGGCCGATTCGGCTTCCTGCAGTTCGGCACGCCCCACCAGCCCCTGTGCGAAGCGCTCGCGCACCTCGGACTTGGCGCTGTTCGACAGGCCGCTGCGCATCGGCCCGGCCGGGACGAACACGCAAGGCAGATGGCCGAAATGCAGGGCCCCGATCAGCAGTCCCGGAATGATCTTGTCGCAGATGCCAAGCAGCAGCACGGCATCGAAGGTCTCATGCGACAACCCGACGGCCGTCGACATCGCGATCACGTCGCGCGAGAACAGGCTCATTTCCATGCCCGGTGTGCCCTGGGTCACGCCGTCGCACATCGCTGGGGTGCCGCCTGCCACCTGCACGCTGGCACCATGGCGGTGCGCCTCATCGCGGATGATCGCCGGGAAACCCTCAAACGGCTGATGCGCCGACAGCACATCGTTGTAGGCCGTGATGATGCCGATATTCGGCGCCCGTTCCGCCAGAACCCGGATGCGTTCCGTGCCGGGCAGGGCTGCGTAGGCATGGGCCAGATTGGCGCATCCCAGACTGTCGCGGGCCGGTCGCCGGCCGGCTGCGTCGATGCGCGCCAGATAGGCGGTACGGGCCGCCAGACTGCGCTGGCGAATGCGTTCGGTGATGGTCTGCAGCATGGCATGCATGGCATTGCTCCCTGTAACCGTTGATGCGTATGATTGTAACTCAGTTACATCCGCAGGAATATCCCGTCATGTCGTCGCCCGCCTGGCCGGTCCTCGCCCCCGTCTTCGAGCCGGTTTCACAAATCGCAAGTCTGCTGGGGGAATCGCCACTCTGGGTGGCCGGCGAGCAGGCGTTGTACTGGGTGGACATTGCCGGTGACGCCATTCATCGGCGCACGGCCGATGGCATCCAGCAGTCCTGGTCTTGCGAGGACGCGCCGGCCTGCCTCGCCCCGGCCACGGACGGCCGCCTGGTGGTGGGTCTGCGCTCGGGTGTCGGCCTGTTCCAGCCGCAGGATGGCCACTTGCACCTGCTGGCCGCCGCCCCCTATGACACCGCCAGCTCGCGCTGCAACGATGGCCGCTGCGATCCGCAGGGCCGCTTCTGGGTGGGCACCGTGTTCGAACCCAAGACCGCTGACCGCGCCTGTCTGTACTGTCTGGAACCCGACCCTGGCACGTCGACCGGCTGGATACTGCGTGCCCACCTCAACGACAACCTCACGGCCAACGGCCTGGCCTTTTCGGCCGACAGCGGGATGGCGTGGTGGAGCCACACACCCCGCCATGTGATCTGGCAGTTCCCGTTCGATGGCGTCAGCGGAACCTTCGGCGCGCGGCGGGTATTCCATCAATTTCCCACCAGGACGGCGGACCAGCCGTATGGCGGGCGGCCCGACGGTGCATGCCTGGACAACACCGGAGCCTACTGGGTGGCCATGTATGAGGGCGGACAAGTGCTGCGGCTGGATGCCGCCGGCGACATCCTGCTGGCCGTGACCGTCCCGGTGACCTGCCCGACCATGGTGTGTCTGGGCGGGCCTAATCTGCGCACGCTGTATGTCACCACCGCCAGCAAGGGTCGACCAGCGGCCGAGCGCGCAGCCGAACCACTGGCCGGCCATGTCCTGGCCATTTCCCTCGACAGCCTGGGCCTGCCCCCTGCTGTTCACGGCATCGCGCCCGACGTCTGGCAGGGCTGACGGCGCCAAGGTCTTCCCGCCGGACCGCCGCGTTCCAAGCCGGGTGACGCTCAGTCCGTGGCGTCGGCCGCGTATTTCACCCGCAGGTTGCGTTTGATCTGCGACAGGCGTGTGGTGAGCTCCGGACCCAGCTGCAAGGCCACCGCTGTGGTCAGAACGTCCACGATCATCAGATGCAGCAGGCGCGACACCATCGGACTGTAGCGATCAAAGTCTTCCCGATGGTCAGCGGCCAGCAGGATGTCGGCGCGCTCGGCCAGCGGCGACCCGCTGGCGGTGATGGCAATCGCCGTCGCCCGGCGCCGGCGCACCGCGTCCATGGTCTCCAGCAGATCGCGCATGCGCCCGGAGTTGGAAATGAATACGGCACAATCGTCGGGTTCCAGCAGGCTCGCTGCCATCACCTGCATGTGGGCATCGGCGTAGGCCACCGTGTTGCAGCCAAGGCGGAAGAACTTGTGCTGCGCATCCTGCGCGACGATGCCGGAGTTGCCGACCCCGTAGAATTCAATCCGTCGACCGGCCTGGATGGTCGCCATCAGGGACCGGGCGGCCTGATTCACGTTGGAGGTGCTGAGCTGGTTGCGCAGGTGCAGCAGGGCACTGACGGAATTGTCGATCACCTTGATGGTGAGCTCGCCCGCCGTGTCGCCCGGCGTGACGGCCCGGTGGACATAGGGTATGCCCTCATTGATGACCCCGGCCAGCTTCAGCTTGAAGTCGAGCAGTCCCTTGTAACCGATGTGGCGGCAGAAGCGGACCACGGTTGGCTTGCTGACGCCCGACAGTCGGGCCAGCTCGGCAATCGGCTGGGTGGCAAAACGGCGGGGATCCTCCAGCAGCAGCTTGCCCACCCGGGCTTCCGCCGGCGAGCAGGAGGTAATGCTGGCCGCAATCCGCTCGATCAGGCTGAGCGACGGGCCGCGGCCACTCACCGCTCCTCCGGCCATGCCGCGCCATCCCGGGCCAGCAGGCCGCTGGAAGCCGGCGGGCCCCAGCTGCCCGCGTTGTACATGCGCAGGCTTTCGGGGTCGCTGGACCACGCCTCGATGATGGGAGCGACATAACGCCATGCTGCCTGCTGTTCATCGAAGCGGACGAACAGGTCGAGGCGGCCGGCCAGTACCTTGCGCAGCAGCCGCTCGTAAGCCTCGATCGTCTGGGTGCCGAACGCTTCCTTGAAATCCAGGTTCAGACTGACCGGTACCAGCCGGCCCTGCTCGCTTTTGCTGCGGTTGGAAGCCTTGGCGAGCAGGTCCAGTTCGATCGAGTCTTCCGGCTGCAACCGGATCACAAGCCGGTTCTGGTAACCGGCCGGACCGGCAAAAATCGGGTGGGGCACGGCGCGGAAATTCACCACGATGTCGGCAGTGCGCTGGGCGAGGCGTTTGCCGGTGCGCAGGAAGAAGGGCACGCCGGCCCAGCGCCAGTTCTGGATCTCGGCACGCAGGGCGACAAAGGTCTCGGTGGTGCTGTTGGCGGCCACCCCCTCCTCTTCGCGGTACCCCGGCACCGTGCCGCCCTGGATGCGACCGGCGCGATACTGTCCACGAATCACGTTGCTGGCGACATCCGCCACGGTCAGGGGCTTGAGCGAGCGCAGCACCTTCAGCTTTTCGTCGCGAACGGCGTCGGCGTCCTCACTGGCCGGCGGCTCCATGGCCACCATGCACAGCAGCTGCAGCATGTGGTTCTGCATCATGTCGCGCAGGGCACCACCGCTGCGGTCGTAGTAGCCACCGCGCTGCTCCACGCCCAGATCCTCGGCAATCGTGATCTGGACGTTCTCGATCCATTCCCGCCGCCAGAGCGGCTCGAACAGCGAGTTGCCAAAACGCAGCGCCATCAGGTTCTGCACCGACTGCTTGCCCAGATAGTGGTCGATACGAAAGATCTGGTATTCCTGCAGCACGGCACTCACGGCATCGTTGATCGCGGTGGCCGACGCCAGGTCGTACCCGAGAGGTTTTTCCAGCACCACCCGCACCCGCCGGTCGTTCAACCCGACACGGCCAAGTCCCGTGACCAGGCCACCGAACAGGGCCGGCGCCACGGCCAGATAGATCACCACCGATTCGGCGCTGCGCTGGTTCACCCATTCCGCCAGCGCCTGATGGGCCTCGGGTTTGGTGATGTCCAGCCGCAGATAGTCGAGCATGCCGACGAAGGCCTGAAACTCGGCGTCGGTGAATGGTTCGTCCCAGCTGAGCGAATCAAACTTGGCGCGCAGCCACGTACAGTATCCCGCCCGGTCCAGATCCTCTCGCGAACTCGCCAGCACGCGCCCTTCCGGCGGCAGGGCGCCATGCCGAAAGGCCTGGAACACTGCCGGCATGAGCTTGCGCCACGCCAGATCGCCCGTACCTCCGAGGAAGACCAGATCGAATGCCATGCGCCGCCCACCCTGAATATGTCCGTCAGCCAATATTGTAACCATAGCCAAGCATTTTTTGTAACCCGGTTACAACACGGGAGCCGCTGGGCCGGCAGCGGGCTTGACAGGATGTAAAGGCCAACATTTTGCTCTACAGTACGGGCATGCTTGCACTCGTCACCGTTTCTCCTGCCACCCGCCCCCTGCCGCTGGCCCCCTGACGCATGCGGATCCTGATTCTCGAAGACGACCCGATCACCGCCGGACTGCTGGTCCATGTCCTGCAACAGGAAGGAATGTTCTGCCATCATGCGCAAACCGTGCGGGATGCCCTCGGCTGCTTCCAGCGCGAGCCCTTCGACATTGCCCTGGTGGACCGCATGCTGGGGAATGAGGACGGCATGGATTTTGTACGCTGGCTGCGCGACCGGCACCCGGCCACCGGCATCATCATCATCAGCGCATGCAGCGTGACCGATGAGCGCATCCACGGCATCGAAGAAGGGGCAGATGATTATCTCGCCAAGCCGTTCGAGCCCCGTGAAATGCTGGTCCGCCTGCGTCGCCTCGCCAGCCGCCTGGGTCACCAGTCCAGTCGCGACGACGAACGGCCCTTCGGCTTCGACGGCTTCGTGCTCGACCCACGCGAACGTCGCCTGACCGCCCCCGATGGCAGCCAGGTTTACCTGACCGGCAAGGAATTTGCCCTGCTGCACTGCCTGCTGCGTGGAGGGTCGGTGGTGATCGACCGCGAGCGGCTGTCGCTGGCAGTGCATGGCCGTGGCTGGAATCCCCTGGAGCGCGGCATCGACATCCTGGCCTCAAAGGTTCGTCTCAAGCTGCGCGCTGCCGGCGGCTCAGAGGAGCTGATCCGCAGTGTCCGCGGTGAAGGCTATCTGCTGGGCACGCGCAGCGAGTCGCTGACGCGCCGCTGACCCCCAGCGACGCCCGCCGCATGGCCCGTGCCCTTCCGAATGGCTGGGAACAGCTCGATGCCCAGGGCCTGACCGGCCGACGTCAGGAAACCCTGCGTCGTCTCGCGCGCGACCTACCCGACGCCTACACCGTATACCACGCCGTGCACTGGACCCGCCTGGAGGGAGAGGCTGCTGTCTTCGGCGAGGCCGACTTCATCATCGTCAACCGCGCGGGCGACCTGCTGATCATCGAGCAGAAAAACGGGCTGTTGCTGGAAGAAGGCACGGCCCTGCTGAAACACGATGGCCGCACCCGTCAGCAGGTTGCCGTGCGGATGGCCACCACGCGCAGCCGTCTCGCCGCGCGGCTGCAGGCCCGGCCGGGCTGTCGCGACGTCCGCGTAGACATGTTGCTGTACTGTCCGGATCACGTGGTGCGGGAAGCCCAGACCGCAGGCCTGGTGCCCGAACGGATCGTCGATGCCGCCAGTCCGGACAGCTGTTCCCGGCGGGTGCTGGCGCTGCTGCCAGCCGGCCGGGAAAGCGCGGCCACGGCGCAGGTGCACCGCTTCCTGCAGGACCTGGTTGCGCTCGAACCAGACGTCAGCGCGCTGCTGCAGCGTGCCGACGTGTTGCTCACCCGGGTGTCTGGCGGACTGACCCACTGGGCACGCTGCCTTGAGCTGGAGCCGTTCCGCCTGCGGGTGATCGGTACCGCCGGCAGCGGCAAAAGCCAGCTTGCCCTGGCCGAGTATCGCGCCTGTCTCGCCGCCGGCGGGCGGCCGCTATACCTGTGTTTCAACCGTCCTCTGGCCGATCATTTCGCCCGGATCGTGCCTCCCGGCGGACAGGTGGCAAGCCTGCATCACTGGTGTGACGAACGCCTGCGCACCGCGGGCAGGCGCTGGGATTACGGTCAGCAGGATGCCTTCGACGGCCTGGTCGCTGCGGCGGCCGCCCTGCCGCCGGGCAGCCACGAACTGTTTGATACCGTGATCATCGACGAGGGGCAGGATTTCACGCAGGCATGGGCCGGCCAGGTACTGCGGCATGCCCGTGCCGGAGCCCGCCTGTTGTGGCTGGAAGATCCCATGCAGAACCTCTATGGGCGTCCGGACGTCACGCTGCCTGGCTGGGCGATCCTGCATGCCCGTGAAAATTACCGCACACCGCTACCGATCCTGCGCGTGCTGCAGTCCCTGCTGGCGCGCGCTGGCAGGACCGACGAAATCCGCGCACGCTGCCCCCTGCCTGGCGAGCCGATCGAACTGCTGGTCTACCGTGACGAGACCGAACTGCTGCAGCGCAGCCGCGAAGCGCTGCGCCTGTGCTGGTCGGCCGGCTATCGGGCCGAAGACACGGTGCTGCTGAGTTTTCACGGTCGCCAGCATTCCGCCATTCTGCGCCTGCCGCGCCTCGGCCCCGAATCCCTGCGCAGTTTCAGCGGGCGCTACGATCTGTTCGGCGTTCCAGCCTACAGCCGTGGCGAAGTGCTGGCCGAATCGGTGCACCGCTTTAAGGGCCAGTCGGCCCCCGCTGTGGTGCTGACGGAAATCGACTGCGCCGCGCTGGATATGGCGAGCCTGCGGCGGCTGTTCGTCGGCATCACCCGGGCACGCCTGAAATTGGTGCTGGTAGCGAGCGTGGCGGCAGCCAGCCATTTCTCCGATGCCTTGGGCTAGGCGGCTCAGGCCGGGCATTTCGTGGCACTCTTATGGTTTGTTCCCCTGACGCACCGTCCGGCATGAATGCAGAACACCTGAAAGCAGCCCAGGCGCCCCTCAAGGCGCTCTACCAGCAGGATCCATCGCGCGCCCTGCATACCCTGCGCGCCACTGGCCGCATCGGTGACGATGCACCGACCGTCACGCTGGAAAGTGGGCATGGCCGGGTCACGGCAGGACTCCACCCGGCAACCGGCGGTTCCGGACAGGAGGCCTGCTCGGGTGACATGCTGCTGGAAGCGCTCGCTGCCTGTTCCGGCGTGACCCTGAAGGCCGTGGCGACCGCCATGGGCATCGAATTGCGTGATGCCCGCGTGACGGTGGAAGGCGATCTGGATTTCCGCGGCACCCTCGGCGTCAGCAAGGACGTGGCAGTCGGCTTCAGCGCCATCCGGCTGCAATTCACCCTCGATACCGATGCCACCGATACGCAACTCGAGACGTTGCTGCGCCTGTCGGAACGCTATTGCGTGATCTACCAGACCCTGCGCCTGCCGCCGATGCTGACGCTGACCCGGAGTGCAGCATGACCGGCCCGGTGCGCCGCGACGGCCCCCCCTTAGCCCCGCAAACGCTGGCAGCCCACGGCAGCGAGAGCATCGCCCAGCCTTACGGCGACCTGGTGCAGCCGATTCACGTTGCCACCACCTACGAACGGGCGACGGATCTGGGTTATCCGGCCGGACGAGCGTATTCGCGTGACCAGAGCCCCGCCTACGACCAGGTGGAAACCCTGTTGAGCGAACTGGAGGGGGGCAGGGACAGCCTGCTGTTTGCATCGGGACTGGCTGGCGCGGCCGCCATCGTGCAGGCGCTGCAGACCGGCGACCGCATCCTGGCACCCCGGGTGTGTTACTGGGGTTGGCGCAAATGGCTGCTCGACACGGCAGCCCACTGGGGCCTGCAGGTGGCGTTTTACGAGAATGGCGACGCCGACGATGTGGCACGACAACTCGCCGCAGCCCCGACCCGGCTGGTCTGGATCGAAACGCCGGCCAATCCCAGCTGGGAAATCACCGACATCGCTGCGGTATCGGCCCTGGCTCGCGCGCACGGCGCCCTCGTCGCGGTTGACTCCACCGTATCAACGCCGGTGCTCACCCGCCCGCTGGCCCTTGGGGCACACCTTGTCCTGCATTCCGCAACCAAATACCTCAATGGTCATACCGACGTGATTGCCGGGGCGGTCGTGGCCGGCGACGTGCCAGATGCCGTCTGGCAGCGCATCCGGCAGGTTCGTGGCCTTGGTGGCGCCGTACTGGGACCGTTCGAGGCGTGGCTGCTGCTGCGCGGCATGCGCACGCTCTTCCTGCGGGTGGCCGCGGCCTGCGCCAATGCCCAGGCACTGGCCGAAGCCCTGCAGCATCACCCAGCCCTGGTCGCCGTGCTCTATCCGGGGTTGCCCGAACATCCCGGACATGCCGTGGCAGCACGGCAGATGCAGGGGGGATTTGGCGGCATGCTCTCGATCCGGGTGCGTGGCGGCCAGACCCCCGCCGTCGCCGTGGCGGCCCGTCTGCGGGTATTCCGGCGGGCCACCTCACTGGGCTCGGTGGAAAGCCTGGTGGAACACCGCGCCAGCGTCGAGGGTCCCGACACGCCCTGCCCCCCCGACCTGCTGCGGCTGTCGGTCGGCATCGAAGCGCTGGCCGACCTTCAGGCCGACCTGCTCCAGGCCTTGGCGGACGTCTGAGCGATGGACGATCCGGCGCTGAATCCACCGATCGCCACCCTGCGGCGCATCCTGCGTAGTCGCAAGACCCTGGCGGTGGTCGGCCTGTCCGGCGACTGGTTCCGCCCCTCCTACTTTGCCGCCAAATACATGCAGGCACATGGCTATCGGGTGATTCCGGTCAACCCGCGCTACACCGAAATCCTCGGCGAACGCTGCTATCCGAGCCTGCGCGAGATTCCCGAACCGGTCGACCTGGTCGACGTGTTCCGCCGCAGCACCGAAGTGCCGGCGATTGCCGAAGAGGCGGTTGCCATCGGCGCACGCACCTTGTGGATGCAGATCGGGGTGATCCATCCCGAGGCGGCCAGCTTTGCGCGCAATGCCGGGCTGGAGGTGGTGATGGACCGCTGCGTGAAGATCGAACATGCCCGCCTGTTTGGTGGTCTCAACTGGTTTGGCGTCAACACCGGCATCGTGTCGGCACGCCGCCCACTTTGACGGGGACTGCCATGGCTGACCACCGCTTCGGTTTCGACACCTTGTGCCTGCACGCCGGACAGATTCCGGACAGCACCACCGGCGCCCGCGCGGTGCCGATCTACCAGACCTCCAGCTTCGTGTTTGACAGCCCCGAACATGCCGCCAACCTGTTCAACCTGCAGACCTTCGGCAATGTCTATTCGCGGCTGTCCAATCCGACCGTGGCCGTGCTGGAAGAACGGGTAGCGGCCCTCGAAGGCGGCCGCGCGGCGGTGGCCACGGGCAGCGGCATGGCTGCGCAGATGATCGCCCTGCTTAACATCTGCGAAGCCGGAGACGAAATCGTAGCCGCGCGGACGCTCTACGGCGGCACCCACACCCAGCTTGGTGTGAACTTTGCACGACTGGGCATCCACACCATCTTTGTCGACCCGGGTGATCCGCAGAACTTTGTGCGCGCCATCACGCCGCGCACCAAGGCCTTGTATGCCGAGACCCTGGGCAATCCTGCGCTGGGTGTGATCGACATCGAAGCGGTCGCCGCGATCGGCCTGGCAGCCGGCGTGCCGCTGGTGATCGACAACACCATGGCAAGCCCGTGGCTGTGTCAGCCCTTTCAGTGGGGGGCCGCTGTGGTGGTCCACTCGGCGACCAAGTTTTTGGGTGGGCACGGCACCACCATGGCAGGCGTGGTGGTGGAGTCCGGCAAATTTCCCTGGGACAACGGGCGCTTCCCGACTATGACCGAGCCATCCCCCGGATATCACGGGGTGCGGTTTTACGAAACCTTCGGCAATTTCGGTTTCACCATGAAATGCCGCATGGAAGGCATGCGCACCTTCGGTCCCGTGCTGTCGCCCTTCAATGCGTTCCTGATCCTGCAGGGCATCGAAACCCTGCACCTGCGCATGGAACGCCATTGCAGCAATGCGCTGCAAGTGGCGCAATGGCTGCGCGCCCACCCGAAAGTGGCGTGGGTGAATTACCCAGGCCTGGAAGACCATGCCCAGCGCGACCTGGTCGAGAAATATCTGCCGAAGGGGGGCGGCGCCATCCTGACCTTTGGCATCCATGGGGGCAGCGCGGCCGGCGAACGCTTCATCGACCGACTCGAATTCCTGTCGCATCTTGCCAACATCGGCGATGCCAAGACGCTGGTGATCCATCCGGCATCCACCACGCACCGGCAACTCGATGAAACCCAGCAGATTGCGGCCGGCGTCCCGCCTGACCTGATCCGCCTCTCGGTCGGACTCGAGTCGCTCGACGACATCCTGTGGGATCTCGATCAGGCCCTGCACGCAGCCTGACCCTGGGCCCGGCCGACATGGGGCACCATGGCGGGAACCGGGCTTTGGTAAAAAGGACAAAAGGAGAGCCTTCTCCGATAGACCCTTACGCCGTTGAGATGATTTAATCCGAGTTTGGGG
>CAIPBT010000189.1 GCA_903863375.1 uncultured Ferrovum sp. | reverse complement strand
GGACTTGCGCTGATCGTTGAGCGGAAAGCTCATGTACGGCGAATAGAGCAGGGGCACCCCTTCGAACAGGATGCGCGCATTGCGTGCCACGCCGACCTGTGTGGTGCGGTCCATGTCGACGGTGCTGCCGGTCAGATACCAATCGTCGCGCCCCGGCGCACAGGTGGTGTAGCTGGCCTGTTCCAGATGCTCATGCGTGGTGTCCGGAAACGTCGCGAGCGACGCCGACGCCCGTGCCCCCCGCGGCCGGTCCGGACTTGCCCCAAACTGCAGCACGGGCTCCTGGATGCTGCCGCTCTGGTCGCGCAGGTTGAAGTTGGCGCGCGGACCGGTGATCCGGTCGATGCCGCGTTGCACCTCGACGTTGCCAATCGCACTGCAACGCTCGTCGGGCACCGCATAGCGCAACTCTTCCGCCAGGATCGCCAGCCCCCGCTGCCGCAGTTCGGCGGAACCGGTCGCAGTCACCTCGCCATTGGCATAGCCCTCGATGCGGTCGGCGCGCAGGAACACCGGCAGGTTGCCCGGCAAAGCGCCGGGGGCCGTCGGCAGCATGCGCGGCGTCTGCTGCAGCGCCAGAGGATCGGCCGCATCGCGCAAGGCGGTGGTCCGGTCGGCTTCGGTATCGGGAAGCGGGGTCGGCGGGACGTCGTCGGACCCGGCAGCGGCACTGCCCGCTCGCACCATCACGCCAACCGCCACCAACATTGCCCCGAGCAGCGTGTTGCGCATGCCTGCCTGCAGAAAGGAATGAGAGAACGGGTGCTAAAATCGCACACTTACGCCTGTTTTGCCACCAAGGCGGGCGGCATGCCGTTGGCCATCCGCCCCCGCTCCGCGGATTTACCTGCGCATGAACCGTTCCACTGCCCTGCAAGCCTGGCTGCACCAACAAGGTCCGCTGCAAGCCGACCAGCTGACCAGCGCCTCCAGCGATGCGTCCTTTCGCCGTTACTACCGCGTGGCCACCCGTCCCGGGCCGACACCGGGCGCCGCGTGCGCAGCACAACCCGTCTGGCATCAGGCCAGCAGCCTGATCGTGATGGACGCGCCGCCACCACAGGAAGACTGTCGTCCCTTCGTCGCGGTTGCCGACTGTCTGCGCGCTGGCGGCGTGCGTGCCCCGCAGGTGCATGCCGCCGATCTCGCCCAGGGGTTCCTGCTGCTGGAGGACTTTGGCGACCAGACGCTGTTGGCCGCCCTCGGGGCAGGACAAGCTGCCGATCCGCTCTATCGCGAAGCACTCGACGTGCTCTGCCGGCTGCAGGCCATTTCCTCTGGCACCTTGCCCGGCTACGACCTGGCGCGCCTGCGCAACGAGGTGGAACTGTTCCCCACCTGGTATCTCGACCGACACCTGCAGCGTCCGCTCGATCCCGCTGGCCTGCAGGTCTGGCAGCAGACCACCGAACTGCTGCTGCAGGCGTGCATGGCCCAGCCGCAGGTTTTGGTGCACCGCGACTATCACAGCCGCAACCTGATGGTGCAGGCCTCGGGCCTGGGGGTGCTGGACTTCCAGGATGCCGTGATCGGCCCGATCACCTATGACCTGGTGTCGCTGCTGCGCGATGCCTATATCGATTTTCCCGAGGACCAGCAGATCGACTGGCTGGTGCGCTGGTGGCAGCAGGCGCGCGCCACCGGACTGCCGGTCGGCGACGACTTCGGGGCCCTGTACCGGGATTTCGAGTGGATGGGCGTGCAGCGCCAATTGAAGGTGCTGGGCATCTTTGCCCGGCTGCACCACCGTGATGGCAAATCTGCCTATCTGGCCTCGCTGCCCAGGGTGCTGGGGTATCTCGAGTCGGCGTGTGCACGCTACAACGAGCTGCGGCCGCTGGGTCGGCTGATCGCCAGCCAGCATGATGCCCTGCGTGAAGGGTTGAGCTTCTGAAGCCCGCAGCCATCCAGCCCGACAGTACAGAGCCTGCCGCCATCCCGGTCATGCTGCTGGCCGCGGGCCGCGGCGAACGCATGCGCCCGCTATCGGACACCTGCCCGAAACCGCTGCTGACCGTGGCGGGCAAGCCGCTGATCGTCTGGCAGATCGAAGCCCTGGCACGCGCCG
>CAIPBT010000188.1 GCA_903863375.1 uncultured Ferrovum sp. | reverse complement strand
CGGAATCGGCCCGGTAACGGGGATGCTGAGGGTGGAACTGAGCGGCTCGGTCATGACGGGGTTCCGGCAGACAACGGGAAGGGGGAGAAGGATGGGCCGAGCCGGTCAGACTGCCATCAGCTCCGCTTCCTTGGCTGCCATGGCCTTGTCGACCTCACCGACGTAGCGGTCGGTTAGCTTCTGGATGTCGTCGGCCGCCTTGCGCTCGTCGTCTTCCGAAATTTCCTTCGCCTTCAGGGCATCCTTCAGCTGCGTGATCGCGTCACGGCGGACATTGCGAACGGCCACCCGGCCATCCTCGCATTCCGCACGCACCACCTTGGTCAGGTCGCGGCGACGCTCCTCGGTGAGCGCGGGCATCGGAATGCGCACCTGATCGCCGAAACTGGAGGGGTTGAGCCCCAGGTCAGAGTCACGGATGGCCTTCTCGACCGCGCTCAACATCTTTTTTTCATACGGCTGCACGCCGATGGTACGGGCGTCGATCAAGGTCACGTTGGCAACCTGGGTGATCGGCGTCTCGCTACCGTAATAATCCACGGTGACGTGATCGATCAGGCCGGCATGCGCCCGTCCTGTCCGGATCTTGCTCAGGCTGTGCTTGAGCGATTCCATGGACTTCTGCATCTTCAACTCGGCCTGCTTCTTGATCTCGGCAATCATCGCGTTTTCCGCTCCTTGCTGGATGCGCCAGATGGCGCTGTCAGACGGTGACCAGGGTGCCTTCCGGCTCCCCGCAGACCATGCGCATCAGGGCCCCGGCCTTGAAGATGCTGAACACGCCGACGGGCAGGCATTGGTCCCGGCACAGCGTCAGGGCGGTGGCATCCATCACCTTCAGGTTTTTGAGGATTGCCTCATCAAAGCTGAGACGCTCGTAGCGCGTGGCGGCCGGATCTTTGACCGGATCGGCCGTGTAGACGCCATCCACCTTGGTGGCCTTCAGCACCACGTTCACCCCCATTTCCATCCCGCGCAGGGCCGCAGCCGTGTCGGTGGTGAAAAACGGGTTGCCGGTGCCGGCCGCAAAGATCACCACGCGACCTTCTTCCAGGTAGCGCATGGCCTTGCCCCGAATGTACGGTTCGGCCACCTGCTCGATGGTCAGCGCCGACTGCACCCGGGCTTTCAGCCCGGCGCGCCGCATCGCGTCCTGCAGGGCCAGGGCGTTCATCACGGTCGCCAGCATGCCCATGTAATCTGCGGTGGCGCGATCCATGCCGGCGGCACCCGGTGCCACGCCGCGGAAGATGTTGCCACCACCGATCACCACCCCCACCTGCACGCCGAGTCGGCTGACCTCGGCGATTTCGCCGACGATGCGCTGGATGGTGTCACGGTTGATGCCGTAGCTGTCATCGCCCATTAGGGCTTCCCCTGACAGCTTCAGCATGACGCGCTGATAAATGGGGGTCATCGCGCGTGTCCTCAGGACTTCTGGACCTGACCCGCCGCGGCAGCGACTTCGGCCGCAAAATCCTCCACCGGCTTCTTCTCGATGCCCTCGCCCACCACGAACATGTGGAAGGCGTTGACCTTGGCACTCCGCGACTTCAGCAGCTTCTCGACCTTCTGCTCGGGATCCTTGACGAAGTCCTGACCGAGCAGCGTCACTTCGGCGAGGTATTTGGCGAT
>CAIPBT010000187.1 GCA_903863375.1 uncultured Ferrovum sp. | reverse complement strand
AGGACCGACTGGAGTTGCTCTGAACTGAGCAAGGTGTTCCCAGCCAGACGAAACTGTTTGACCGTAACAATCACACCAGACTGCGGGACCAGAGCAGCCGGGGATGCCGGTTGTGCGGGTTGCGCAAGGTTTGGCAGAGAAGTTTCACGATTCCGCTCAATTTGCTGGCGCAGGGCACCCGCGTCGGGGACCGTTTGCGCAACAGCCTCCATAGAAAGAAGCGCCAACGTCAGAGCGGCTGCAATTGGAAGTCTTTTTGTTTTCAGCATGAAAAATGCTCACCAAGGAGTTCTGACCACGATGGTGAGCAGAGCGTTCGGCCAACAAGTTGGGGAAGCAGACGTTCAATAGCGTTGACTGAAACGACTCCTTTGAAATGCGGGCCGATCAAGGACATGGCTACACCTGAAGTTAATTACTAAAAATTTACACAAATGAAATTTGCAAAACTTGTAACTACTTACTGAGGTCGATAGTTAGGGCAAGTCCGAACAAAGCCCCCCCCGCGGACTGACTTGTAAACTTGTGGTGTCGACACCAATCGTGGGATGCCGCCGCCGATCACTGACCAATTGAGCTTCTCGGACGCTGAGTTTACGGGCAAGCGGAAGGGGACCCGGCGGGAGGTATTCCTGGCCGCAATAGATCAAGCGATCCCGGGGGCGAAGATCGAGGCAGTGATCGAGCCTGTCTATCCCAAGGCTGGCAACGGCCGCCGACCCTACCCGCTGTCGAAGATGCTGCGCGTTCACTTCTTGCAGCAGTGGTACAGCATGTCGGATCTTGTGACGAAAGAGGCGCTGCACGAGATCGCTTCGATGCGCAAGTTTGCGCGGCTGTCGCTGACACAAGGCGCGATTCCGGACGAAACGACGATTCTCAACTTTCGGCACCTGCTGGATCGCAACGGGCTGACCAATCAAATCCTGATTGCGGTCAACGTGCACCTGGCCGACGAAGGCCTGATGCTGCGCCAGGGCAGCATCGTGGACGCCTCGATCATCGATGTGCCGAGTTCGACGAAGAATAGCGCTGGTGAACGCGACCCCGATATGCACCAGACCAGGAAGGGTAACGAGTGAAAGTTTGGACTGAAGGCGCACATCGGCGTCGATACCGAATCCGGACTGGTCCACACGGTCGTGACGACAGCGGCCAACGTGCACGACGTCACTCAGGCGCACGCGCTGGACCGGGAAGACGACGAGGTGGTCTGGGCAGACTTCGGCTACCGCGGAGTGGCGAAGCGCGAGGAAATGCAGGGCGTTGACACCAATTGGCACATTGCCATGGAACCCGGAAAGCGTAACTGGCTGGACAAGAAGAGCAAGCTGGGCGAGACGCTCGACAAGATCGAGAAGCTCAAAGCCGGCGTGCGCGCCAAGGTCGAGCATCCCTTCCGAGTCATCAAGCGACAGTTCGACTTCACGAAGGCGCGCTACCGCGACCTGCCGAAGAATGCCGCCAAGTTGAACACGGTGTTCGCGCTGTCGAACCTGTAGATGGTGAGGCGACAGCTGATAGCAATGGGATGATTCCATCCGGAATCCAGTTAGCTGGCGGAAATCGTCGGCAAACCGGGCTCCGCGACTCATTTGAAGGCGTTCAGATGAAGAGTTCGGCGGAAATGTGTTTCGAAAAAATTCCATCTTTCCTATCGCGCCCGGTTACGACTGGTAGATCAGACCATCCCTAGGACTCGTCAGTGAAGTACCTTTACTGGCCGGCAGAGCTGGTATCCCTCCTTCCAGAGTGACTTGATGGTCGGCTGGGCTGTGCCCACTTCATGCATTTTCTTTTTCATACGTGGTGTACGCACTTCGAGAACTGCTTTGGCGCTGTCATCCGCCTCGATCTGAAGTAATTCCTTCAAACGCCAGTATTGCGTATTTCAGTAATCGCGGACACCCATTTCATCGGGATCCCGCCGCCACCGCGCCCTCCGTGGCAGCCATAGCAGTTCTGACTGAGAAAAACCTTGCGGCCCTCCTGCGCCGGCGTCAACGCCATCGCATTGCTGCCGAAGAGAAGCAAGCCCAGGCAGACTGAAAGCCGGATCGAGTGTTGATTGAAATTCATGTGCATCTCCTTGCGGTTGGTTTCATGGCGTGACCACAGCGTCAGCCACAGGCGTGACGGCCGCTGGCACGTCGACCAGAGGTATGTCACGGGATTGCAGGATCTTGCGGATGTCGGCCTGGCGGCGTGTCAGGACGCCCTCCAGCTGCTGCTTGAGCGACTCGTCGTTGCGCCGCACGCCCATGGACATGTCGAATGCGAACTGCAGTGGATGCGCTTCCTGACTCGCCTCCACGGGTACCACGACCAACTCCGGTGTCTGCCCTCGCACGAAACCGCTGACCAGCGGACCCCACACGATCGCGACATCCACTTCGCCGTGCGCGACAGCCTTGAAGATGCTCCCTGCGGGGGCGTCCGCGCTTGCAAGGATGGGGTAGCCAACGACGTTGGCGCTCAGACCTCGCCGGGCCACCGCATTCGCCGGCGGAGCATTGCCCCCCTCGGCACCAAAGGCGTGCAGCCCGATACGCATGTCGCGGAGCGCCGGATCGTCGAAGGAATGCAGCTTGAGCGGAAGGCCCTTGCGATAGACGAAGACGTACGTGGAGCGATAGTAGGCCGACGTGGACAGGACCGGATCGTAGCCCTGGGGAACGCCCACCACCAGATCGCACTTGCCAGCCTGGAGGGTCTGGCGCAGGAATCCGTGGTGCCGCTGCGAGAACCAGGTGTATTCCAGTTTGGCGTGAAGATCGTCGGCGACGAGCCGGGCAATCGCGTTCTCAAACCCTTCGAGTCGATCGTTCGAGAATGGAAGATTGTCCGGGTCGGCGCAGACGCGCAGCAGCGCCGGCTCAGCGGCCAGCGCAGCTGCTGGCGCGATCAGCGCCAGCAGCACTGCCACGCCGAGTCGGCTAAGGCAGCTTGAAGACATGGACGGCGCCCCCTGGACCGGTAAATTGAGGCAGGGCAGCCATGGCGTTGTTGATACCAAAGGCTGCGTAGGGGTCCGCTGGGGAATAGCCACCTAGCGCAACGGCACCCATCAGTCCGCCGACGCCCGAGTAGATGGCGATCCGTTGCTTGCCGTCCGGACCCATGAAAGCGACCGGGTTGCCGACAATCCCGGACGGCAGCTGGGTCTCGAAAAGCACTTTGCCGGTCGTCGCATCCACGGCGCGGAACCAGCGATCGAGCGTGCCGTAGAACACCAGATTGCCCGCTGTCGACAGAACCCCGCTCATGACTGCAAAGCGCTCGCGGATGCCCCAGATTTTCTTGCCTGCCACGGCATCCCAGGCCAGGAACTCACCCTGATCGCCGCCTGGGCCCGTTTTCATGAGTACGCTTGCGCCGATGAATGGCGTGCTCTGAATGAAGTTCACTTTGAGTGGCTCAGTGTCCGCGCAGATATTCATGGTCGGGACATAGAACAGGTGGGTCAGTGGCGAATACGACGCCGGTTCCATGTCCTTGCCGCCGGGTGGCGCCGGGCAGATGTCGGTGGTCACTACGCCTTCATGCGTCGCCTTGGCAGGGTCCAAGACCGGCAATCCGCTGGCAAGGTCGATCTTGTAGGCCCAATTGACCGGCACAAACGGTTCGGCGACCAGCACTTGCCCCGAGGTGCGATCCAGCGTGTATGCGAAGCCATTCTTGTTGAACTGCACGATCAATTGACGCGTGACACCGTTCACGGGAAGGTCCACGACGATGTTCTCGTTGACGGTATCGAAATCCCACGCGTCGTGCGGCGTCATCTGGTAGGCCCACACGGCATCGCCCGTGTCGGGGTCGCGCGCAAAGATGGTCGAAGACCACTTGTTGTCACCGGGGCGCACATCCGGATTCCAGGTGGCCGGGTTGGCGGTGCCATAGAAGAGAAGATTGAGTTTGGGATCGTAGGTCACCCAGGCCCACACCGTTCCTCCTCCCTGCTTCCACAGCGTTCCAGGCCAGGTGCTGACACCCAGATTGCTGCCTTTATCCTTGGCGTAGAAGGGCTTGAAGCGGCTGCCGATGCGCACGTCTGCATCGGGCCCAGTGCTCCACGCGCGCCAGACTTCCTTGCCGGTATCTACATTCAACGCGGCGATCCAGCCGCGCACGCCGAGTTCGGCCCCGCTGTTGCCAACAAAGACCTTGTCCCGGACAACCAATGGCCCCATGACCATGGTCTGGCCGGTGCGTGGATCACCCAACTTGGTCCGCCAGACCTGCTTGCCGGTCACGGCATCGACGGCCACCGTCGTGTTGTCGAGCGCGTTGTAGATGATCTTGCCATTGGCATAGACCGCGCCGCGATTGCTGATGTCGCAGCACGCCACCCCCTTGGCATATTCGCTCGGGTTCGGACTGAACACCCATTTGGTCTGCCCGGGATGGGCAAGGTCGAGTGCGAAGAGCTTGTTCGGCCAAGGGCCCACGACGTACATCGTGCTGCCAACCACCAGCGGCCCGCCTTGATGTCCGGCCTTCGCGCCGGTCGAAAAGCTGAACTCCTGCTTCAGCTGGGATACGTTGCTCGTGTTGATCTGGGAGAGCGAACTGAAGCGGGTGCCCTGGACGGTGCCCGCGGGTGTCGACCATTCCGCACCTGCAGCGGACTGCGCGACGGCGCCTTGCGGCACCACTAGGGCCGCGAGCGCAAGCACGGCGACGGCGTGTACACCGCGGTGGACACCTTGCCGCGAGTGCGATGGCGTCGGGTGAAATAGACATCTGATGAATTTGACCATGGAGAACTCCGATCTGGGTCTGGCAGCGGATAGTCCAATCATTTTTTTGGGACGGACCGATTGGTGGCGCGGGTCCCGTCTGGGCACCGCATGAGTCGACATTTGCCAGAAGCCACCCCCCAATCGCCTTCATGGAAAGCTGCCGACAGGGCAATGGGCCCCCTGCGCGAATCCCGTTCCGTGCGCTAGCCCTTGTTCAGGAATCTGATGATGGCCGGATCATCGAGCACCGTTTTGCGGGTGCCTCGATGTCGGCACGCAGGTCGCCGACACGCAGGACAAGCGTGATCCGCTGCAAAGACCGCTCGCTGACGAGGCAGTCTCCCGCTCGCTCTCGCACCCGGTTCGCCTCGAACAAGTCACCCGGGATGCTGGGTCGCAGCCACGACCGCAAAGGCACCGTACAGGATGCTCACCGCAACCAGAGCACGGGCATCGACGACGCCGCGCCTGCAGACCAGCCAAAGGTAAGCGATCGCCAGCGCCAGGCGCTCCTTGCCCTGCCGGACCCAGATCAGCGCATTCATGGTCTCTGGCAGCTCCGTGGCCACCGGACTCAGCAGCAGGGCCACGAGATGGGGGGCCCAATGCAGGGCAGAACCGATTGCCTCCAGCTGGCCTACGAACACATTGGATGCGATGCTGATCACGATGAGGGCCAGGGTGGCCTGCAGAGCTGCCCATGCAAGCGATGGCTGGGATACCTTGGGGCGAATCTTGAGGGGTTCGAGTTGCTCCTCCTCGGGCGCGGTGTCGCTGAAGCGGATTTCGCGCCAGACGTAGGCACCATACGTCGCGAGAAACAGCAGGCCCAACCAGGGCTTGATCGCGAAGGCCACCAGTCCAAGGCCCAGCTTCAGGGCAAATACCGCGAGGAAAGCAGCCTGATCGCGGCTCAGCCGCGCATAGTCGGCGTGAACCTCATAGCTCCCGCGCCCTAGACGGCGATGGTGAAACACCAGGGCGACACCCACCACGGCATACGCCAGGGTGGCGAGGACGAGGGGCCCCCCATCGCCGCACCCACTCCAATGTCTCTCTGCCCGGGGGTCTGTCCAAAGACCACCGCTACGAACGTGACCGCACTTTCCGGCAAGGCGGTACCAAACGCTGCAAGCACAGAACCTACCGCTGTGGCGCCGAGATTCAGGCGGTGACCGAGCCACTCGACGCCGTTGACGAAGTACTCGCAGGCCAGGTAAATCGCGACGGCCGACAGACCGAAGAGCGCAACGGTGAGAATCATTGAGGCACTCCGGCCGGGCGAGCAAAAATCCGATGGCGCGCGCCATGGACTCGGACGGCCATGGCCGCAACCAGGGTGCTGTCGAAATTCTACTGCGAGAACACCCCTGAGGCTGTCGTTGAACTTGCCGTCGGCGCCGTGAGGGCTCAGAAGGGCTGAACGAGGGTCAACTGCACGGCACTACCCGCGCCGCCGAGGCCGCTGGCTTCGCCGGACACCTGGTGTCGGGCGCTGTCGGTCCAGGCCAGTCCCAGCGTGGCATCGCGCAGCGCAATGTCGAGACCGATCCGCACGTCATGACGCGACGCACGCCGGGTGCCTGGGCTGACCGCCCAGGGATCGAGTTACAGCACGCCGAAGTGGACCTGCGCTCGCCCTTCCGCGGAGACCTGTGACGCCCGATGAGCGCCCCGACGGGCCCGTCCGACGCTGAGCGAGCGGCGAACGTCGCGCTTGCCCTCTCCTCCAGCGTGATGATGTCTCGATCGTCCACGCAGACCCCCACACCAGGTCACGCATCCATCACCGCCCGGAGAAACCGCGCAGTCAGCCCCTGGCTCCCGCCAGCCACCTGGGCTGGCGTCCCGGTGGCCACCACCTGCCCGCCATCATTTCCGGCACCCGGTCCGATGTCGATGACCCAGTCGCTCGCCGCGACGACGCGCATTTCGTGTTCGACCAGGACCACCGTGTTCCCCGCGTCCACCAACAGGTGCAGCTGCAGCATCAACCCGTCGACATCGGCAGGATGCAGGCCGGTGGTCGGCTCGTCGAGCACGTACAGCGTGTGGCCCTGCTGCGCCCCTTGCAGCTCGGTCGCCAACTTGATGCGCTGCGCCTCGCCGCCCGACAATTCGGTGGCCGGTTGGCCCAGCCGAAGGTAGCCCAGGCCGATGCCCTGCATGAGCTCGAGCGGGCGCCGCAGCGCCGCTTCGCCCTCGAAGAACTGCGCCGCGTCGTCGACCGTCATGGCCAGCACGTCGGCGATCGTCCTGTCGCGCAGCCGCACCTGCAGAGTCTCGGCGTTGTAGCGCATGCCCTGGCACGCCGGGCACGGCGCATAGACGCTGGGCATGAACAGCAACTCGACGCTGACGAAGCCCTCGCCTTCGCACGTGGCGCAGCGGCCCTTGCTGACGTTGAAGGAGAAGCGCCCGGCGTCGTAACGCCGGGACCGCGCCTCCGGTGTCGCGGCGAACAATTTGCGGACATGGTGGAACAAGCCGGTATAGGTCGCCAGGTTCGAACGCGGCGTTCTGCCAATGGGCTTCTGGTCGACACCCACCAGGCGGCGCACACCGTGCAGGCCGCCTGTGATGCGGCCGGCCATCAGGCCCGGCGAGACCGCCTCCAGCAGGTCCTCGGCCTCATCCGCTGCCGGGATGGCAGTTGTGCCACCCAAAGCGGCGCTGACCAGTTCGACCAGTGCAACGCTGACCAGGCTGGACTTGCCCGACCCCGACACGCCGGTCACCGCGGTCATCACGCCGAGTGGTATTCGTGCGTCCAGTCCCTGCAGGTTGTTGCATTGCAGGCCGGTCAGTTGCAGCCATTCGTAGGGTTGCCTGTGCCGACTGCGCGGCGGCGGCGGTTGGAACAGATAACGCGCCGTCTGCGATGCCGCCACCGCGTTCAATCCCGCCGGCGGACCGCTGTACAGCAGCTGTCCGCCGTTCACGCCTGCCGCCGGTCCGACATCGACGATCCAGTCGGCGCGGCGCATCAGGTCGATATCGTGTTCGACGACAAACAGTGAGTTGCCTGCCTGCTTCAAGCGCTCCAATGCCGACACCAATGCATCTGCGTCGGCTGGGTGGAGGCCCGCCGTCGGTTCATCGAGGACGTAGACCACGCCGAACAGGTTGGAGCGGATCTGCGTCGCCAACCGCAGACGTTGCAGTTCGCCAGGCGAGAGTGTCGGTGTACTGCGCTCCAGCGTGAGGTACCCCAAGCCGAGGTCTTGAAGGGTCTTCAGACGGTCCAGCACGTCACGTGCCAGTCGCTGCGCCGCGATCCGCTTTTCCTCCGACCGGTTGGATGTGCGGCGCACGTCGGGTGTGGCGGCATGCGCCGAGCCGCCGGCGGCGACACGGCGGGCGATGTGTGCCCTGGCCTGGTCGCGGCCGAGCACAGCGCTTTCCGCGCCCTCTCCGCCGTCGTGCAGCGTGCCCTGGGCCACCGGCTGCAGCACCTCCGCCAGCCGTGCCAGCGGCAGTCGCCCCATGTCGGTAATGTCCAGACCCGCGAACGTCACGGTGAGTGCAGCCGGGTTGAGGCGCTTGCCCAGACAGGCGGGGCAGTCGCCACCCACCATGTAGCGGGACACCCGCTTCTTCATCAATGCGCTGTGTGTGGTCGCAAAGGTTTGGAGCACGTACCGTCTGGCGCCTGTGAAGGTGCCGTGGTAGCTGGGCTCCGCCTTGCAACTGAGCGCGGCGCGCGCCTGCTGGGGTGTCAGTCCTGCATACACCGGCACCGTGGGCTGCTCTTCGGTGAACAGGATCCACTCCCGATCCTTCCTGGGCAGGTCGCGCCAGGGCGTGTCGACGTCGTAGCCCAATGTGACCAGAATGTCGCGCAGGTTCTGACCGTGCCACGCCGGTGGCCAAGCGGCGATCGCACGTTCGCGGATCGTCAGCCGGTCATCCGGCACCATCGTACGCTCGGTGACCTCGTGGACGCGGCCAAGGCCGTGGCAAGTCGCGCAAGCGCCCTGCGGCGTGTTCGGCGAAAAGTCCTCCGCATATAGCATCGGCTGCTCGGCCGGGTAGATTCCGGCACGCGAATACAGCATGCGCAAAAGGGTGGAGATGGCCGTGACGCTGCCGACCGACGATCGCGGGCTCGTCGCACCGCGCTGCTGCTGCAGTGCGATCGCGGGCGGCAGTCCTTCGATGCTGTCGACGTCCGGCACGCCAACCTGGTCGATTAGCCGCCGGGCGTAGGGCGAGACCGATTCGAAAAAGCGACGCTGCGACTCCGCGTAGAGTGTGCCGAAGGCCAGCGACGACTTGCCGGAACCGGAAACGCCGCTGAAGACAACCAGCGCATCGCGGGGAACGTCCACATCGACGTTCTTGAGATTGTGTTCCCTGGCGCCCCGAACATGCACGAACATGTCCGCACGGAATCCGGCCACATCCGGATCCAGGGTCCGATTCCGCGTCCTCATGTCTGCCGGCTGGGTGTGGTCCACACTTTTGGATCGATATCGCCCCTCATGGCGGCGCCTCGAGTGTCATTGATCCGTTGCCCAAACTCGGTGCCCACAGAATTCATCAGCGCCTTCTGCTCCTTCTCGGTCGCAGGCCATGGACTGCCAGTTTCCAAGGTTCAGGCGGTGGGCGCCAGGAGCCGATCGGACTCGCGCTTGACGGCCAGATAACACTCGCAGCTGGTCTTCTCCAGAACCGCACGGTCCAGGAGACGGATATGCCCGTTCTCATAGCCAATGGCGCCCGTCGCCGCCAGCGCCACAGCCACCGCGGTGACCTCTTCGCCCGTGACGCCCAGCATCTTGGCAATGAGCTTCTGGGTCATCACCATGTCGTGACCTCGCAAGCGGTCAAAACTCAGCAGAAGCCAGCGACTGAATTGCTGCTTCAGGGTGTGATGCCGGTTGCAGGCAGCCGTCTGCGTGATTTGGGTAAGCAGGGACTGCGTATAGAGCAGCAGGAGATGAAGCGTCGCTCCACCGCGGGAGACTGCAGCGACGACTTCCTGGGCAGGAATCCGGTAGCTGTGACCAGCGCTTTGCACGACGGCCCGGATCGTCGCTGAGTTCCCCCCCATGAACACGGTGAGGCCCAGCATGCCGTCATTTCCCACCAGTGCAATTTCTGCAGATTCACCGTCCTTCATCACGTAGAGCAGCGACACGATCGCATCGATTGGGAAGTACGCGTACTCAAGCTCGGACCCGGGCTCGGAGATGACCTGGCCCAATGACAACTCGACCCGTTGCAGATGCGGAACCCAATACGCGAGTTCGGCCGCTGGCATTGCTGCCAACAGCCGATTGGATGCGAGATCAGTTACGGCAGCTATCGGAGGGTTGTTGGGGGCTGGCGGAGACTGAATTTTCTGCATCGAGGTTGATTTCCTATTCTGGAGTCAGCAACTCAGTCCCAGTAAGTCGGGACTTTATAGTAGCTGTCCACCCGTTTGCCGTATTCCGGCGTCCAGGTGAATGCAGTACCCTCATCGAAATTGGGTGCCTCTTGCAGCTGCTTCTTGTCCAGATTCACAACATAACCGCTCTTTTCTGTGTCGTACTTCAAGGTCGACCAAGGCAGCGGATGATATTTCTCGCCCATGCCAAGAAACCCGCCAAACGACATCACGGCGTAGATGGCACGACCACTGCTTTTGTCGATCATGACATCATCCACGGAACCGAGCTTCTCGCCGGCAGTGTTGTAGACATTGGTGCCTTTCACTTTATCAGCGGCAATCAGGTTGCCTGACCGCGTGGCAGTCATTGTAGTCATCGTCGTACTCCTTCTAAAACTGGTTGATTGGACCTTTCATTGCGCCGACCGCGACCAACATTTCGCGGAGTTTCTTGCTGTATTTCGCCGGATTGAAGACGACGGACGCTGACGCCATCCCGCCGGCTGCGGGGGGGGTGCCCCCCGGGCGAGGCTTAGGTGCCGTCGTTCCTGCACCCTAGCGCGGGTGGCCGGGGCGCTCTGTTCGGCCCCGCACGCTGAGGCGAGTGTCCCATCGCGCTTGCGCCGAGCTGCTGCCCAGTGCATCTACTGCTGACCCAATTGGAGGATTCAGCGACGTGGTAACGCCGGCGATCAGCCCCTCCCGCGATAGCCATTGATGAAATAGGAAACAAGCAAGACCACCAGAATCAATCCAATCGGACCGATTCCCCAGCCCATTCCCATGCCCCAATAAATACCCCCGCCACCGCCGACCAGCATCAGTAAAATAATAAGAACAATAAGCATGTCCACTGCGCTCTCCTGACCGTGATGACACTTCGTCAGTAAAAATTAGAACGTGTTCCAGCGCTCTCGCTCTGTACGTTACAACGCACAGCAACCGGCTCACTCGGTGATACCTTGATTGCTTGAGTAGGATCCCATCATGGTCGGTGGTGTATCGAACAGACCCGCGCGCCTCAAGGCCGCTACAATCTTTGGATATGATCTTGGCCGCAGCGTCACGGGACGTAGTGAGCCGGAGCGGATCGTGAATCACACTCTTAATTTAATGTCGAGGAATCCCATGAAAGCACTACGCCCGATTGTCCTGCTGAGCGTCATTCTCACGGTTCTGGGCGCGCCTCTTGCTCACTCGCAGGGCGCGCCCCAGACGCTGTCTATCATGCGTGTAGATCCGACTACCCTCGCCACCGGCTATCGGACCTCCAAGGTGGTCGGCAGCAAGCTGTACAACGACGCCAACGAAAACGTTGGCACCATCGACGACCTGATCGTCACACCGGGCGAAAAGGTCCCCTATGCCATCCTTTCGGTTGGCGGATTTCTCGGTATGGGCACGAAATTCGTCGCAGTCCCGTTCAGCTCACTCGTGGTCAGGGACAAGAAAATGGTTCTCCCCGGCGTGACCCGGGAATCCCTGAAGAGCCTGCCGGAATACAACTACACCAGCTGATGCCGCCCAGCGCTTTCCCACCGCGTCCGGCGAGAGCGTGCGGCGCCGGACGCCAGCCGTGATCCGACGGACGGGCAAGCGGAACATTGTGACGTCACGGCCGGATCGCTTGGCTTGAGCGGGCCTTCTGGTGGTCTGCGGGCTTATGACGGAGCGATCTCTTTGATTAAATTCACCCGTGCAAAGGGGATACCGTGACTTCTCAGGCGATTGATGCATTGCACCAAGTTCACACAGCGACCAATGACGTTCTGAAAGGGTTTCGCGAGATGACAGCGCGGGCTGAGCCTGAAATTCAGCCGGTCATCCTGCGCCTGACCGAACTGCACGAACGCCATGCCGCCGAGCAAGAGGCCGAGCTTGCGCGTTTGCACGATTCCGGAGCGGACGATTCTTCACTGCAAGGCACCGTGAACGTGGTCGTTGTGACATTGCGGGATTGGCTGACGCATCTTGACAGTGCTGTCCTGCCCGCGGTGCGACAGGGTGAGGAGGCGGTTCGCGATGAGTACGACAAGACGCTGCAGCAGGGACTGATTGCGGGGGATGGCTCTGTCATCGAATTGCTGACGTCGCAGAGGGACGCGATCAACAGCGAGATTGCCCGGCTGCCCGAACACTGAGGCGTTGCCCGAACAAGGGTAGCGGCTGCGGTCGGTGTCTGGTGAGCGCAACTGGCGGCCGTTGCCACTACGCCAGCGAGAGCCGAGGCGAGAGTGCCTTTGCTGTCGCCAGCCAAAAGGCAAGAGGATGTTGAATAATTTTCCGCTGACGGCAAAGTACGACCCGCGCTGGATTGCCGAGAACGCCCTCGGGGAAAACGCGCTGTGCCAGACCGAATTCCTGGCCCGTCATCTGCCGCTCGGTGCCGGCATGCGCATCCTGGATCTTGGTTGCGGCAAGGCCACGAGTTCCATCTTTCTTGCCCGGGAATTCGAAGTCGAAGTCTGGGCGGTGGACCAGACCGTCTCGCCAAGTGAAAATTTCCAGCGTGCGATGATGCTGGATCCTGCCGCAAGAGTCTTCCCACTCCGCTGCGATGCCCGAAGCCTGCCCTTTCCTGATGCGTTCTTCGACGCAGTAATTGGTATTGATTCGTTCCACTATTTTGCGACCGATGAACGCTACCTCGGCTACCTGACGGCTTTCATCAAACCACGCGGCTATATCGGCATCGTCGACATTGGTTTCACGCGCGACATTCCGTCGGCGTCGCAGGCACCCGAGTACCTCCAGCCTGAGTTCGCCGAGCACTGGTCGTATGTGCACACGTTGGCATGGTGGCGCGACCACTGGGAGAAGACAGGTCTGGTGGACGTCCAGTGCGCTGAACTTCTGCCACAAAGCGATGCGCTGCTGCGCGAGTACGTGCGTGACCGGCCGCCAGCGCAGGCCGAAGACTCGATCATGCGCGCGTCACGCAGCGACATTGATGGCCTGATCTCGCTGTTCTGCGTGGTGGCACGCAAACTTTGAATGCTGCGTCATATCGGCGCCAGCGGGACGAGCAACGCGAGTTGCAGTCGCATTCTTGGGACGCCTGCAACGCGGCCTGCACGTCAGCAAACTACCCCACTAGGATCGGCCGTGCAGATCTCCGCGCTCGCTGTCGCCGATGAAAAGATGTTGGGCAGCCTGCAGCGCTCTGCCTTCGATTACTTCGACCAGCGCGGCCGGAGTCCCAACGGCCTGGTGGCGGACACCTCCAGACGCGATTCGCCCTGCAGCATCGCGGTTGTCGGCTTTGCGCTTTCGGTTTACCCGGTAGGTATCGAGCGCGGCTGGATCACGCGCAGTGAAGGGCTCCAAAGGTGCCTGACCGCGATGCGCTTTTTCTGGCGCAGCGACCAGAGCGGCACAACGGAATCCTCCGGGTGTCGTGGCTTCTATTTCCACTTCCTGCACATGGAGAGCGGCAGGCGCGCATGGCAGTGCGAAGTCTCGATCATGGACACGGCCTTGTTGTTGGCGGGGATGCTCACGGCTGCGGCCTATTTCACGCTAGACAGCGACGACGAGCGCGAACTGCGCGACCTTGCCACAGCGCTCTACGGGCGCGTCGAGTGGACTTGGGCGCAGCGCCCACGGGGTGCGGTGGTGCATGGATGGAAGCCCGAGAGCGGCTTCCTCCGCTACCGCTGGCAAGGCTACAGCGAAGCGTTGCTGCTCTATGTGCTGGGCCTGGGATCACCGACACATCCACTCAGCGACACCAGTTTTCACCACTGGACCAGCACCTACCAATGGGAGCACATGTACGGCATCGAGTTTCTGTTCGCAGCACCGCTGTTCGCGCACCAGTTCCCGCACGCCTGGATCGACTTTCGCGGAATTCGCGACGACTTCATGGACAAGCAACAGAGTGATTATTTCGAAAACAGCCGCCGCGCTACCTACGTGCAGCGCGAGTACGCCATCTGTAATCCACGCGGCTTCACAGGCTATGGAGAAAACTGCTGGGGTCTGTCCGCGAGCGACGGGCCGGGCATACCGCGCCAGTGGATTTCAGGGCGACGGCGCTCGTTCCGCGGCTATGCCGCGCGGGGCGTACCCAATGGGCCCGACGATGGCACCATCTCCGGACCGGCAACAGTGGCTTCGCTCGCCTTTGCACCGGAGATTGTCCTGCCAGCCATTCGACAGCTTCTCCGCCATGACGTGGCGGCTCAGGGTCGCGCAGCACTGGCCAGCGGCTTCAACAACACCGTCCGCCCACACGAAACGACAGGCGCGCAGGGCGCGACGTCCGGCGGCTGGATCTCCGATGGCACATTCGGCCTGGATCAGGGATTGATGGTGCTGATGATCGAGAATGTCCGTTCAGGAATGGTGTGGCGACTGCTCCGTGGCTCGCCACCCATCCGTACCGGCCTCTACCGTGCGGGCTTTCGCGGCGGATGGCTGACGGATGCGATGCGCTAGGAGATCCAGTGCGCTGGCCCTGCGCCATGGGCGACGGCGCTGTGCGCAGGCGAGATCGTTGCGGCTCAGTTCGAGGGATGCGGCACCGCGGTCGGCGGTTTTGTCGTGCCGTCCTGGCTCATGCCGTTCCCGGGCATTCCGCCTTGACCCATACCGTTCCCAGTCATGCCGTTTTGGCCCATTCCGTTCCCGGGTATTCCGTCCCGACCCATGCGGTCGCTGCGCGTCCCGTTTGGGTTCTGCTCGATCACGCCCTGATGTGGGTCACTGCCTGGATTGGTGGTGACCACATCCGCCGCCGGCGGCGCGATCGGTGCTGCGGCGGCGTCAGGGGCAGGCGGAATGCCGCCCGGCTGAGGCGCTCCGGCCGAGGGGCTCTGCGAACAGGCGCTGACTGCGGCGCTCAGCGCCGCAACGACGGCCAGCTGGATCATCAAGGTGGAAGTTTTCACGTGAAATGCGCTCGCGACATGTGCGGTCAACAGAGGTCGGACGACCCCCGTTCAAACGATTAGGCCGTCCCATCGCCGGGAGTGTCTGTTCGTGGGCATACGCCGCTATCCGGGGGTCGTCACCCGCACTGACGCCGGCCTTGCCGGACGACGGTGTGCAACGCAGATCGATCAGAAAACGGCTCCGCAGATCGACCGTTAGCTTTCTAACTGACGCGCGTTTGACACTTCCATACGCTCATCATCAGCACACTGCATTACCCCACGACACCTGAGGATTCACGATGGCAACTGCTTATGCTGCAACTGCGGATGATTTCGGCCATGCACGCCCCTCGCCGAGCGACGCGCTTTCAGATCCCAGTGCTGTGGCGAGTGGAGTGTCATGGGGTGCCATCGCAGCCGGCGCTGCCGCCGCTGCCGCGCTGTCCCTCATTCTGCTGGTACTGGGTGTGGGCTTGGGCCTGTCCTCAATTTCGCCTTGGGCCCACGCAGGGGTGAGTGCAGCGAGCTTCGGTACCTCCGCCATCGTGTGGATCAGCGTGACCCAGGTCCTGGCCTCCGGCATGGGTGGCTATCTGGCAGGCCGTCTACGCGTCAGGTGGCTCACGCTTGCCACCGATGAGGTCTACTTCCGTGACACCGCGCACGGTTTCCTCGCATGGGCCGTTGCCACACTCGCAACCACTGCCCTGCTCACCTCGGCGATCGGCTCCGTCATCGGTGGCAGCGTGCAGGCTGCAGCGACCGTCAGCGCCGGCCCAGCGGCAAGTGCGGGCCTGGCCGGCCATGACCGGCAACGCAGCCGCCGGTAGCAGCCAGGCACGGCCCGATGCGGAACCTGGATCGACCGGCTACTTCATGGATTCGCTGTTCCGTCGGGGCCCGAGCGCAGGCACTGCGACGGCAAGCAACGCAACGGACCCGAGCGGGGCTGCGCCCACGGCTGAAGTCGCCAGAATCTTCATGAACACACTTCGCAGCGACGCCCTACCGGCCGAAGATCTGCGCTATGTGGGCCAGTTGGTGGCGCAACGCACCGGCTTACCGCAGCCTGATGCAGAAAAGCGCGTCAGCGACACCTTATTCGTTCACTGAACGGCGCTTAGAGCTCGGCGTCGCTGAGCGTCTGCGCGACCGCGCAATCCACCCCGGCCGCACGGGCGCGTATCCGCGCTACTCCCAATCTGTACGCCAGCGAACAGAGCTGCCGCAGGCCAAGGCCTAGCGTATCCATTCGTCGCGGTTACCAGGCGTCGAGCGGCGTTGGGCCTTGCCGTCTACCGAGCCCTACCGACTCGGAGTGAATGCATGACCCATCGCTCCCACGTTGCCATACAAGGTGGATTGCCTATGTCGTCATGCGGGATGGCCACAGTGCCCACAGAACGGTTCAAAGCGTTTGTCCTTGCGGACTCGTTTCCTTGCTTGGGTGCACGCTCTGCTGTCAACACAGGACGTGCGCACGTGGACAGCTACGGCCGCTTGGGCGACGAGGCGTCCCCGCGACTCCAAACACTGTGCGATGCACTCGGGGCATTCTCGGCCACCTACCCCAATCCCGGCGGAGCACCGGTGACCTGCATCGCGCTGTTCGACGACGATGTCAGTGACGAGCAAGACTTCGAGCGGCGGCTTTGGCGCCACCTGCAAGCACTGCACCGCTGCGACCGACGAAACTTCGATTGGGCACCCGGTGTCAGTAGCGACCCTGCATCGTCTGACTTCTCGTTCAGCATCGGTGGCCGCGCGTTTTTCGTGGTGGGACTCCACCCGCACGCGTCGCGCCTGGCCCGGCGTGCGCCTGCACCCTGCATTGCGTTCAACTTCCACGATCAATTCGAACAACTGCGTGCAAGCGGCAAGTACGCCAAGATGCAACGCGCGATCCGAGCCCGCGATATTGCCTTGCAGGGTGACGCCAACCCGGTTCTATCACGCTTCGGAGAAGCCTCCGAGGCGAGACAGTATTCCGGGCGAGCCGTGGGCGCCAATTGGGGTTGCCCGTTTCTCCCTGGCGTGCCGCATGCGCGCTGAAACCGCCGTGGCACCCTCGCTTGCCCGCATCGCGCCCCAAAGCGGCACATCCTTCAAGCTGCGCGCAGGCGATCTGCTGCGCGTCTACGACCCGCTGGGGGAGCAGGTGGCCGATCTGTTCGCTTTCAAGGACGGCGACCCTGCCTGCAGCCTGTCATCGGGCCGCAGCATCGACTACGCCGGCAAGATCTACCTGAGCACCGGCGCTGTGCTTTATGCCAATGACAGCCGCGCGATGTTCACGATCGTCGCCGATACGGTGGGTCGGCATGACTTTCTGCTCACGCCCTGTAGCCAGGAAATGTTCGAGAAGCTCTATCACTGGCAGGGCCACCATCCCAGTTGCTTCGAGAACCTGTGCTGCGCGTTTGAGCCTCACGGCATCCGGCCGCAGCAGATCTCCACCACCTTCAACATTTTCATGAACGTGGCCGTTGATGCAGACGGTGCGGTACGGGTGCTGCCGCCGACCTCCCGACCGGGCGACTGCATCGAACTGCGGGCCGAGATGGACCTGGTATGCGGACTGACGGCCTGTTCAGCTGAGCAGTCGAACAACGGGGCCTTCAAGCCCATCGACTACAGCGTCGTGCATGCGGCGGGGCCAAGCGCGTGAGCGCCGCGACCTGCGAGCGTCGCGGCCGCGATGCCGCCGCTTTGCAGCAAACGCGAGCTGGGCAAATGACGGCGGCTGCGGATGACTTGCCGACGGGCGCCCTGGTCGGTCGTCTTGAACGCCTGCCCAAATGGCTGAATCTGGTGCCCATGGTGGCGCAGTGGATCTGGCTGTCGCTGCGCCATCGCGGCATCACCCTGCCCTCGTGCGCCAATCCGGCGCTCACGGCGGGTGGGCTGGTCGGCGAAGGCAAGATGGAATACCTGGCATTGATGGGCCCGCACGCACGCGCTGCGACCGCCAACACCACCTCGGTCGACATCGTTGGGCCTGGGTCCTGTGCAGAGGTGGAGGCGGCGATGGCGCTGAAGGGGCTGCGCTTCCCCGTGGCTGTCAAGCCCGATCTGGGATGGTGCGGCTTCGGCGTGCGGCGCATCGACGACCCGGACGCGCTTGCCCACTATGTGGCGGCTTACCCCTGCGGCGAGCGCCTCGTGTTGCAGGAATGGTTGGGAGCGCAGGGCGAAGCAGGCTTGTTCTACCTGCGCTGGCCAGGCGCGGCATCCGGCGAGTTGATCGGCGTGCTGCTGCGCCATTTTCCGCGCGTGGTTGGCGATGGCGTCCACAGCGTGGCCCAGCTCATGGCGACCGACCTGCGCGCCCGTCGACTCGGGCGCGACGGCGCCAGCGAGCCATGCTGCGACGTGCAACGCATCCCTGCATGTGGCGAGGTGGTCCGTATCGCTTCGGTGAGCTCCACCCGGGTCGGCGGTGGCTATGAAGACGGCACGCCGCACATCACGGCGGAGCTGATGCAAGCGGTCGACGCCATCGCACGCGATATGGGTGACTTCCACGCCGGACGCTTCGATGTCAAATACGAGAACCTGGCCGCCTTGCAGGCCGGGCGCTTTCGCATCATAGAAGTCAATGGCGCCGGCTCCGAGGCGGTGCACGCCTGGGATCCGCGCTTCGGCTTGCGGCAGGCCTATGGCATCGTGTTCGCCAAGCAGCGTCGGCTCTTTGCCATCGGCAGTGAGATGCGTCGCCGTGGTCATCGCCCCGTCGGGTGGTGGGTGCTGCTGCGCCATTGGCTTCACCACCGAGCGCTGATCCGTCGCTATCCGCCGTCGAACTGAGCGCGTTGGGGCCCGCCCAGCGCCGCCAGCAAGCCCAGACTCAGAAAGCAAGGCAGCAAGTTGTAAATTGCGCGGTACAAGAGCAAGGCGGCCAGCAGATCGGCTCGACCGCTTCCGGACAGCAGCGCCGTCACGCTGAGCTCGAACACGCCCACGCCACCCGGCACGTGAGAGAGCACACCCAATGCCACCGCCGCGATGCAGCCCAAGGCGAACAGGCCAAACGGTGGGGCCAAGTCGGGTGGGATCAGTACGTAGAGCGCGCCGATTGCTGCCGCACTTTCGATGGCGCCGATGACCAGTTGCTGCAGCGCCATGCGCCCCGTCGGCAGCGGTTGGCGAAAGCGTCCGAGCGCGAGTTGGCGTGGTGCATACGTCAGCCAGGCGATCAAGCTGCCCAAGCCGCCGGTCAGTAGCAGTCCGATGGCCAATGAACCCCAGTGGTGAGGGATCATCAAGCCATTCAATAGCTCGGTCGCCGCAAGCATGGCCACAAAGCCCAGACCGAGCGCCAGCCAAGAGAGAGAGACGATGCGGGCCACATCTCCTGCGCCGAGTCCACAGCGGCCATACAGCCGGGCTCGCACAAAGGTACCTGTGAGGGCATGAAAGCCCAGCGTGTTCGAGACCGCATTGGCCAGGATCCCGGCCATCCAGGCCCACGCGCCGTTCACACTCGGTGCTACCACACGAGCGGCGGCGCGGTCGTACAAGCCAAGACACGCGAAGCTCACGGCCGTGAGCGTCATGGCACAAGCGATGTTGGCGGCGGGCTGCGCCTGCCAAGCCTGGCGCAGCGCCGCCAAGGATCAACGGCATCCCAGTTTTCCCCAGGCACGGTATTTTAAATTTCCCCACCCTGTTGCGATGATGTGTTCTCGTCGTGCGACCGGACGAGGCCGGCTTTCAGCTTCTCTTTGAGGCGGTACGAGTTACCGCGGATGTTCAGCGTGACGGCATGGTGCAGCAGTCGATCCAGGATGGCGGTGGCGATGACGCGATCCCCGAACACGTCGCCCCAGGCTCCGAAGCTCTGATTGCTGGTCAGGATCATCGGTCCTCGCTCGAAGCGCCGGCTGATCAGCTGGAAGAACAGGTTGGCGCCCATGCGCTCGATTGGCAGGTAGCCGATTTCGTCGACGATCAGCAGCCGGGGCGTGGTGTAGAACTTCAGCTTATCCTCGAGCTTGCCCTCGGCATGGGCCTTGGTCAGCGCGGTGATCAAGCTGGCGGCAGATGTGAACAGCACCCGGTATCCGTTCTCGATCGCCTTCAAGCCAAGGGATACCGCAAGGTGGCTCTTCCCGACGCCTGGTGGTCCCAAGATGATCACGTTGTCGCCGTGTTCGATGAAGTGGCAGCTGGCCAACGTCAGGACCTGCTTCTTGTCGATCGATGGCTGGTAGCTGAAGTCGAAGGTCTCCAGTGGCTTCACGAACGGCAACCGTGCCATGGCGGTTCGCATCGTGATGTTCTGGCTCCGCTTCGCCGCCACTTCCTCGCCGAGCACCTGTTCGAGGAAGTCGGCGTAGGGAAGGTCATCCGTGGCAGCCCGCTGCAGCAGAGCTTCGAGTCGTTCGCCGCTCTTGTTCAGGCGCAGCTTCTTGAGGTGGTCGCCCAAGCGTTCGAGCTGCGCTGGAGTCGTGATCCCGGAGCTCATGCCACCTCCGCCAGCTGCTCGTAGATCTCAAGGTCACGAACCTCGACCTCGATCTGCCTCGCGTCGCCGCCGTCTCGGCGGGCCTCGGTTGGGACCACTGCCGGGCGCCTGGCGCACGGACCATGACTCACGTCTACACAGAGCTTGGCGCGACCGGCCTGGATCTGATGCGTGGCGACGACTTCCCCGCGGTGCCGGATCACCCACTCAGCACCTTGCCGCACCACCTGGACGGTTTGGCCGATGAGTTGGAAGGGAACGGAGTAGCGATTGCAGTCGATCGTCACCAGCCAGTCCTCGGCGACGACACGGTCGCGCACCATGGCTTCAAGGAAGCTTGGCTGGTTTGCCGTCGGCACGAGCGCTGCCGCCTCGGCGGCGAACCTGTCGATCGGCCGCTCGTGGGTGGTCCCGTGAACGCGCAGATCCGAGACGTTGGCGAGCCATGTCAGCAGCTGATCGTTGAGGTCATCGAGGTCCCGGAACGTGCGGCCTGGCGCGAAGTTGCGCTTGACGTACTTCACGCCGGATTCGACCTTGCCCTTGGTCTTGGCGCGATAGGGCCGGCACAGCCGGGGCGTGAAGCCCCAGTGCTTCGCGAACGATTCGAAGGTCTGATTGAGCTTCGGCTTGCCGTCCTCGGTGCCGATAACGACCGTGCGCATCCGGTCGTAGAGCAGCGTCTCGCAGCGTCCGCCGAAGTAGGCGAAGGCCCGCTCATGCGCCGCCAGCACATTGGCAATCTGCTCGTTGAGGAAGCCCTCGCAGTACGCACGCCGGCTGTAACCCAAGGTCATCACCAGCACGTGAACGACGACCGGCACCTCACCGAACCTGGTCTTCCATTGGCCCCAGTCCACCTGGGCTTGCTCGCCAGGAGCGGTCTCGAAGCGGCGCTGGGTCAGTGCGGCCAGGCTGGCTGCCGCCCGAAGTGGGCGGACGGCAACCTTTACCGTCTCATAGCAACCCTCGAATCCGCGCTGGCTGGTCAGTTCTTGGTGCAGGATCCGCGCCGAGTAGTTCACCTGGGGGGCACGCTCACGGAGCCAATCCAGATGGGAATCGAGCTCGCGCCGCCTGGGCTCTCTGGAATACGGAGCCCAGACCGCCTGTCGTACCGCGCTACGCACCGTCTTGCGGTCCAGATCAAGGTCCCTGGCGATCGCAGAAATCGACTGCCCTTCTGCGTGCCTCTCGCGAATCGCCTGCCACTGCTGCTGACCGATCACACCTTCCTCCGTATCCGCACTGCGTACGGATACGGTACCAACTTGCCCGGCCATACCCCTCGAACTCCTGACTTCCTCTTCCATTTCCCTCTCCTTTACGAAGGGGGTGGGGAAAATTCAAATACCACGGCTGGGGATTATCGAGATGCCGCTGACACGCTCCATCAAGAATCGCCGCAACGAGCTTGAGATTGCCACCACAGTCCGGGCAGTGCTCAAGATCCACGCGGAACACCCGGCGCAAGAGCTTTGCCCAGCCCATCCGCGCGCTGCGCCGTGGCGGCTGCATGCCGGGCTCTGGATCGGCGGCCGTGT
>CAIPBT010000186.1 GCA_903863375.1 uncultured Ferrovum sp. | reverse complement strand
TTCGGCGTGCTGTATCGGGGCGAGGTCTGTCTGGGCGGCGGCGTGATCGCGACCTGACCGCCTGGCGGCAGGTCCGGGACGGACCACCCAACGCCCGGCGGAGAGTCTCTGCGACCTGAAGGGTGGTTTCCCTGCGGAGGGATATGGCAAATGGGCCGGTCAACGCCCCGCCGCGATCGAAAGGGGCAATTGAACGGGTCTACCGAACGGGGCTATCGAACGGGTTTACAGAACGGGTCTTCAGACCGGCAGCGGCGCCGTATCCTCAAAGGATTTGCGCCGCTCCATGCGATCGGCTAGGCGGGACAGCACCGGATGCTCTTCGCGCCAGCCCCAATCCGGGAAACGCAGGTCCAGATATGCCAGGGCACACACCACCGCGGCGTCCGCCAGGGTGAATGACTCACCAAAGCAGTAAGCCCGTTCGCCCAGATCCGCGGCCATCTGCGCCAGCGCGCGCCGCATCTTGCCGCGCTGCCGCTCGAGGGCGGCAGGCGACTGCTCGTTGACTGGGCGCCGTCCCTCCATCACCACCGCGACAGCCGCGTCCATCAGGCCATCCGCCAGCGCTTCCCAGCGCTTCACCAGCATGCGCGGGCGCGGATCTTCCGGGATCAGCCGACCGACCGGGGTGACCGTGTCCAGATATTCCACAATCACCGCCGAATCATAAACCGCCGTGCCGTCATCCAGCAGCAGCACCGGAATCTTGCCAAGCGGATTGTGCGCCATGGCCAGATGGTCAGGCGACGAGACATCGACGGGCACGATCTCCACGTCAATGCGCTTTTCGGACAGTGCCACGCGAACTTTGCGGGCAAATGGACTGGCGGGGCTTGCAAACAACTTCATCACGGATCAGGCCAAATAGGAGTACGAACGGAGTATACACCACCGGCTCGGATGCCCCGAGACCAAGCAGCGCCCGTCCAGGCGCTGCCTGGGAGTGCTAAAATCACGGCCGCTATTGCTGACTCCTTCCACCTCCGCGCGCCCCTTCCCCGCCATGTCCCTCACCACCCTGAACGCCCTGTCACCACTCGATGGCCGGTATCACGAGCGCACTGCCCGGCTGGCGCCCTACTTCAGCGAGTTCGCCCTGATCCGCTACCGGGTGCAGGTGGAAGTTAACTGGTTGAAGGCGCTGGCGGCGGCGGCGGATGTCACCGAGATCGCGCCGTTCTCGGTAGAAACGCTGGCCCAGCTCGACCATCTGGTGGCGCATTTCTCCGAGGCCGATGCCGCACAGATCAAGGCCATCGAGGTGCGCACCAACCACGATGTGAAGGCCATGGAGTACTGGCTGAAGGAACGCCTTGCCGACAACCCGGAAATCCTGAAGGCTGGCGAGTTCATCCACTTCGCCTGCACCTCGGAAGACATCAACAACCAGTGCCACGGCATGATGCTGCTGCATGCGCGCGACCAGGTGCTGCTGCCAGCAATCGACAGCGTGATCGACCGGCTGGCGGCGCTTGCCCACCAGCACGCTGGTGTCGCCATGTTGGCCCGCACCCATGGCCAGACGGCTACCCCAACCACCCTTGGCAAGGAAATGGCCAACGTCCAGCAACGTCTGCAGCGAGCCCGCGCCAGCATCGCTGTCGTTGTGATGCCCGGCAAGATGAACGGGGCGGTGGGCAACTACAACGCCCATCTTGCCGCCTACCCGAAGGTGGACTGGGAGCAGTTGGGCCAGCAACTGGTCGAGCAGCATGGCCTGCAGTTCAACCGCTACACCACCCAGATCGAGCCACATGACGGCATTGCCGAACTGATGGATGCCTACGCCCGGCTGAACACCATCCTGATCGACCTCGACCGGGATATCTGGGGCTATATTTCGCTGGGTTACTTCCGCCAGCGCCCAAAGGCTGGCGAGGTCGGCTCATCGACCATGCCACACAAGGTCAATCCGATCGACTTCGAGAACTCGGAAGGCAACCTGGGGCTCGCCAATGCGGTGCTACGTCACCTCGCCGAAAAGCTGCCCATCTCGCGCTGGCAGCGCGACTTGACCGACTCGACGGTACTGCGCAATCTGGGCGTGGGCCTGGGTTATGCCCTGCTCGGCTATGACTCCTGCATCCGCGGGCTGGACAAACTGGAAGCCGATCCCATCCGCATCGCGCATGACCTGCAAGGTGCCTGGGAAGTGCTGGCGGAACCGATCCAGACGGTGATGCGCAAATACGGCATGGACAACCCCTACGACCGACTGAAGGCGCTCACGCGTGGCAAGGCGGTGGACGAAGCCACCCTGCGCGAATTTGTTGCCGGACTGCCGATTCCCCAGGCCGAACGGGAGCGCCTTGCGCAGCTCACGCCCGCGGGCTACACCGGCATTGCCGCCGAACTGGCACGCCGCAGCAGCGGCAAGGCCTGACGGCGAGGGCAGCAGCGGCAAGGGTCAGGCGCCGCCGAGGCTAAGCGAGCGCATACCAGACACACCTGCTGACCGGCAGCTCAAGCGAAGCTGCCGCCCGGCAGGAACTAGGCGCGCGCGCGGCGCTGGCTGCGCAACAGCCCGATCACGGTGGGCACCAGCGTGACCACCACAATACCCAGGCTGAGCAGCGAGAGATTGCCCTTGATGAAAGGGATATCGCCAAACAGATAACCGGCTGTCACGAAAGCGCTCACCCACAATACACCGCCCAGCACCGAATACAGGGCGAAGCGGCGGCCGCCCATCGCACCCAGCCCAGCGGCAAATGGCGCATAGGTGCGGATGATCGGCAGGAAACGGGCGAGAATCACCGTCTTGCCCCCGTGACGCTCGTAGAACGCGTGCGTGGCCTGCAGGTGTGCCGGGTTCAGCAGCCGGCTGCGCGGTCGCCGGAACAGAGCGGGACCGAGCCAGCGACCGATCTGGAAGTTGCTGAGATTGCCCAGAATGGCGGCCACCGTCAGCACGGCAACCAGGGAGTCCAGACGCAGGGCGCCGCTTGCCGCAGCGGCGCCGGCGACGAACAACAGCGAGTCTCCCGGCAGCATCGGCAGGATCACCAGACCGGTTTCGCCGAAAATGATCGCCGCTAGGATCGCATACGACCAGAACCCGTACTGATGGATCAGCGTCAGCAAGTGCTGGTCGAGATGCGCAAAGAGTTCCAGCACCGGATCAGGCGCCTTCACCCGGGCGCAGCACTTCCTGCTTTTTCTCGACGTGCACGAAGTCGTCCCGGCTCATGCCCAGCCACATGGCAATCGGACAGGCCACCAGCACCGAAGAGTAGATGCCGAAGATGATGCCGATGGTCAGCGCAAGCGCGAAGTAGTGCAGCGCCTCACCGCCGAAGAACAACATCGATGTCACCATCAGCTGGGTACAGCCGTGGGTGATGATGGTGCGGCTCATGGTGCGGGTGATTGCGTTGTCGATCACGGTGGTGACCGACGCCCCGCGCATCTTGCGGAAATTCTCGCGCACCCGGTCAAACACCACCACCGACTCGTTCACCGAATACCCCAGGATGGCCAGCACGGCGGCCAGCACCGACAGGCTGAATTCCCAGCGGAAGAAAGCAAAGAAGCCGAGGATGATCACCACGTCGTGCAGGTTGGCCAGGATGGTGGCCACGGCGGGGCGCAGCTTGAAGCGGATAGCGAGATACAGCACGATGCCGATCGCCACGAATGCCAGCGCGGCTGCCCCGTCGACCACCAGTTCGTCGCCGACCTGCGGGCCGACAAATTCCACCCGGCGAACCTTCGCGCTGCCATCGACGGCAGTCAGCTTCTGCATCACCTGTTCGGAAAGTTGTGCACTCGACAGGCCAGCCTTGATGGGGAGGCGGATCAGGATATCGCGCGACGTGCCGAAGTTCTGCACGCTGGCATCCTGAAAGCCCAGCCCGGTCAACGCCGTGCGCACGCCCTGCACGTCTGCTGTCTGGGCGTAATTGACCTCCATCACCGTGCCGCCAGTGAAATCGACCGAGAAATTCAGGCCGCGCGTCGCCAGGAAGAAAATGGCGAGCAGGAAGGTCAGCAGGGAAATCGCCGTTGTGTAACGGCCCCAGCTCATGAAGGGAATGTCCTTGCGGATCCGGAAAAATTCCATGGTTTGTGCTCCTGATCCTTAGTGGCTGTGCGGCTCTTCGCGCCAGTTGACGTTGCCGATGGACAAAGCCTCGATCTTGCGGCGACGGCCGTAGATCAGGTTGACCAACGCGCGCGATACCAGCACGGCGCTGAACATCGAAGTCAGGATGCCCAGCACCAGCACCACCGCGAAGCCCTTCACCGGTCCCGAGCCAAAGGTGAACAGCGCAATGCCGGCAATGCCGGTGGTCACGTTGGAGTCGAGGATGGTGGCAAAGGCGCGGTCATAGCCGGCATGGATCGAGGCAGCGGGCGAATTGCCGCCGCGCAGTTCTTCGCGGATGCGCTCATTGATCAGCACGTTGGCGTCAATCGCCATCCCGACCGTCAGGGCGATGCCGGCCATGCCTGGCAAGGTGAGCGTGGCCTGCAGCAGCGACAACAGGCCGACCAGGAACAGCACGTTGGTGGCGAGCGCCACCACCGAGATGGTGCCGAACAGCATGTAGTACACCGCCATGAACACGCTGATGGCCGCGAAGCCAATCCAGGTCGAGTGGAAGCCACGCGCGATGTTCTCGGCGCCCAGGCTGGGGCCGACGGTACGCTCTTCCAGGAATTCCATCGGGGCCGCCAGGGCGCCCGCGCGCAGCAGCAGAGCCAGATCGCTGGCTTCCTTCGGGCTTGCCAGTCCGGTGATCTGGAAGCGCGCGCCCAGTTCGTCCTGAATGGTCGCGACCGAGATCGCTTCGGTGCGGGTCTTTTCGATCAGGAGAATGGCCATGCGCTTCTTCAGGTTTTCGCGCGATACCTGCTTGATCACCCGGGCACCCTTGGCATCCATGCTGATGTTGACCGAGGGGCGCCCGCTCTGCGAATCGAAGCCCGCCGAGGCATCGGTGATCACCTCGCCGGTCAGCACGGCCTGCTTGTGTACGAATACCGGGTAACCGTTGCGCTCCATCACCAGATCGGCCCCCAGCGGTGGCGTGTCGGTGGGCGACGTCGGGCCGGGATGGTCCTCATCCACCAGCCGGATTTCCAGACTGGCGGTGCGGCCGATGATGTCCTTGGCCTTGGCAGTGTCCTGCACGCCCGGCAGCTGCACGATGATGCGGTCGTCGCCCTGCTGCTGGATGATCGGCTCCTTGGCGCCCAGCTCGTTCACCCGGTTGCGCAAGGTCAGGATGTTCTGCTTGAGCGCCGCATCCTGGATGGTCTTGTATGCTTCCGGACGCAGGCTCAGCGCCAGGGTCAAGTCGGTGCCGCTGCCATCGGCACGCAGCGCGAAATCCGGGAAATTGCGTTCGAGCAGCTTGCTCGCCGCCTCGCGCTGGGCCGCCTCGCTGAAGCGCACCACCACCCGGTTGCCATCCCGGCTTACGCCGGCGTAAAACACCCGGGCATCGCGCAGCTGCGAGCGGACTTCGGTGAGCGTGCCCTCGATGCGCTTGTTCAGGGCTGCCTTCATGTCGACCTGCAGCAGGAAGTGCACCCCGCCCGACAGGTCCAGACCCAGGTACATGGGCAGGGCACCAATCGATTCCATCCACGCCGGTGCGTTCGACACCAGGTTCAAGGCCACTACAAAGGCTGGCTGGGCCCCTTCCGGGTTGAGCGCCTTGTCGAGCAGGTCGCGTGCCTTGAGCTGGGTGTCGGTATCCGCAAAGCGCACCCGCACCCCCTCGGCCTCCAGCGAGGTGCCGACCGCCGGAACCTTGGCCGCCAGCAGGGCAGCGGCCACCTGGGCGCGCAGGGCCGCATCCGGTTTCGCCTGCGACGACAACGGCGACACCTGCACGGCCGGTGACTGGCCAAAGAAATTCGGGAGCGTGTAGAGCATCCCGAGGAGCAGCGCGATCACGATGACCGCGTTTTTCCAGAGGGGAAACCGGTTCATTTCAGCGTTCCCGTCGGCAGAAGGGCGGTGACGGCCTGGCGTTGCACCTTGACCACGGTGCCGCGGGCGATCTCGAGCTCAATGATGCTGTCATCGAGCGCCTGCACCTTGCCCAGCAGGCCGCCGGCCACCACTTCATCCCCCTTCTTCAGGCTGCTCAGCATGGTGCTGACTTCTTTCTGGCGCTTCAGCTGCGGACGGATCATCAGAAAATACAACAAGCCGAACATGACGATGATCGGCATGAATTGCAGGAGGTCGGCTCCCGGAGTGCCCGGTGCACCAAAGGACTGGGCGTTTGCATCGCTGATGAACATCACTCGAACTTCTCCTCAGGTCGCCAAGGTGCGGCGAGATCACATAACTTTGCAGTTTAGCATGGAGCCTGCCGGCCGCTGCCGCCCAGAGCCCAGCGTTTGCAGCGCATCTGGCGCGCTGCACGGGTCGGCCAGGCCCCCGGTCAGACCGGCTCGCCCGCGCGGGCCCGGCGCTTGGCAAACGTTGCCGTGAAATCGGCCAGGCGCCCGGCCGCAATCGCCTCGCGCAGGCCACGGGTCAGGTCCTGGTAATAGTGCAGGTTGTGGATGGTGTTCAGGCGCGCCCCCAGGATTTCCTTCGCCTGCTGCAGATGATGCAGGTAGGCGCGCGAAAACTGACGGCAGGTCTGGCAGGTGCATTCCGCATCGAGCGGCCGGGTATCGTCCTTGTACCGCGCGTTGCGGATCTTGATGTCGCCGTTGCGGGTGAACAGCCAACCGTTGCGTGCATTTCGCGTCGGCATCACGCAGTCCATCATGTCCACCCCATGGCTCACCGCCTGCACGATGTCTTCGGGCGTGCCCATCCCCATCAGATAACGCGGCTTGTGCGGCGGCAGCAGGCGCGGCGTATGCGCCAGGATGCGCGCGCGGTCCTCGGCCGGTTCGCCGACCGACAGGCCGCCAACCGCGTAGCCCGGAAAATCCAGATCGGTGAGGATCTGCACCGAGCGCTCGCGCAGGTCCTCGTACATGCCGCCCTGCACGATGCCGAACAGGGCGTTCGGGTTGCCCTCATGACCGCGCAGGCTGCGCTCGGCCCAGCGCATGCTCATCTCCATCGAGGTCGAGGCCTGAAAGCGATCCGCTGGATAGGGCGTGCATTCGTCGAACGCCATCACGATGTCCGAGTTCAGCACGCGCTGGATGCGCATCGACTCTTCCGGGGTCAGGAACAGCGCATCGCCATTGATCGGCGACCGGAAACGCACCCCCTCCTCGGTGATCTTGCGCAGGTCTCCCAGGCTGAACACTTGAAAACCGCCCGAGTCGGTCAGGATCGGCCCTTTCCAGCCCATGAAGCCGTGCAGGCCGCCGTGGGCAGCGATCACGTCCAGGCCGGGGCGCAGCCACAGATGGAAGGTATTGCCGAGCAGGATGTGTGCGCCGAGCTGGGACACCTCCAGCGGCGACAGGCCTTTCACTGTGCCATAGGTTCCCACCGGCATGAAGGCCGGGGTTTCCACCAGGCCATGGGGCAGCTCGAGCGTGCCCCGACGGGCCAGGCCGTCGCTGGCCAGGACGGTAAACCGCATCAGACAGACTCCTCGTTGGGCGCACGTTCGATCAGCATCGCGTCGCCATAACTGAAAAACCGGTAGCGCTGGGCCACCGCGTGGGCATAGGCCGCCCGCAAGGGCTCGATGCCGCCAAAGGCCTGCACCAGCATCAGCAGGGTGGAACGCGGCAGATGGAAATTGGTGATCAGGCGATCCACCACCCGAAAGCGATATCCCGGCGTGATGAACAGACGGGTATCGCCTGCGGTCTGGCCCTCGGCGGCCGCGGCCTCCAGCGCGCGCAGGCTGGTGGTGCCTACCGCTGTCACCCGCGCCCCGTCTGCCCTGGCGGTCGCGAGCGCGCCTTGGGTCGCCGGCGGAATCCAGTACCGTTCAGCGTGCATCTGGTGCTGCGACAGGTCTTCGCTGCGCACCGGCAGGAAGGTGCCGGCGCCGACATGCAGGGTGACATACGCAATCTGCACGCCCTGCGCCGCCAGGGACCGCAGCATGTCATCGGTGAAATGCAGGCCGGCCGTCGGAGCGGCCACGGCACCTGCCTCGCGCGCGTACACGGTCTGATACCGCCGCTCGTCGTCGGCCGCTGCCACCCGTTCCAGGTAGGGTGGCAACGGCAGTACGCCATCGCGCCCCATCAGGTCGAACATGTCGACCGCACCGCCTTCCAGCTGCAGGCGGAACAGGTCGCCTTCCCGGCCGACCACCCGCACGGCGGCCTCGCTGGCACCAAGCAGCAGCACGGCTCCCGCCGCCGGCGCATGGCTGGTCCGCACCATCGCGAGCCATGTGCCATCGTCCAGTGGCCGCTCAAACATCACTTCCACCTTGCCACCGGTCGGCTTGCGGCCGTTCAACCGGGCCTTCAGCACCCGGGTGTCGTTCAGCACCAGCAGGTCGCCAGGCACAAACAGGTTGGGTAAATCAGAGAACTGGCGATCGGCGAGCCCTCCCCCGCTCAGGTCGAGCAGGCGGCTCGCGCCGCGCGATGCTGGCGGATGGCGGGCGATGAGGTCGTCCGGAAGATCGTAATCAAAGTCAGAAAGCAGCACGCGTGGAAGCCAACGGGCAGGCTGGCGGAAGCAGGATAACCCGCGATTCTAGCAGCAGGCGTTTGCGGCATGGCGCCAGGCTGGCGCATACTAGTGGGCTGCCGTGCAACGCGGTCAGGCCCGAGTGGTGAAATTGGTAGACGCAGGGGACTCAAAATCCCCCGCCGCAAGGCGTGCCGGTTCGAGTCCGGCCTCGGGCACCATAAATTTCAGTGCATTGCGTTTTCTGGGCATTGCATTCTCTGGGCATGGCGCTTGCGAAAGATTCATCAGCCAGCGCCGGCTGCGGGGAAGGAGTCTTTAATACTTCCACAACCCGCAGTATTCCGTACTGGATTCCAGATTGGGGCCGGCGCTGCCCTTCGCGTCCAGTACCTTCACCCATCCGTCCGGATGGTTGCGGTTCGGCCGCGCGCCGCAATTGGTGTGCACCCAATGGATGCCAAGGCCGCTGGTGTAGCGCTGTCCGCACAGTTCCAGGCGGTCTTGCCGGTGGATGCCGTCGAGCGGTGCCGGAATGCGATCGCCCGCCTGGTCATAACCGGCGGCGTAGATGTTATCGATCGCCACGTCATAGACCCGACCATCCTGATCGGCTTTCAGGCTCAGACGGGTATGCGAGAGCTGCTTGCCGCCCACCGCCTTGCCGTGGGCGTAGAAGGGACCAGCCACCACCGTCCCGGTGAGATAGGTGCCGGCTGCCGCGGCGCATGCCGCCTGCCCGTCCGCGTGGGCAAGCGTCGCCAGACCGAGCAGCAGCAGCGCGCCGGCCCTTCCCACCATCCGTTTCCTGTCATTCGTGCTCGTCACTTCCACCCTCCTGGCAATCGCCACGGTGCTCGTCATTGGCCGCCCCTGTGTTCTGCGTATGCAGTGCGCCAGAGGCTCAAGTTTCGTGGCACACCAGAGGCTTGACCGGGAAAATTTCACAAAAGCCTTAAGAAAATATGGGCAAACCCTCATGGGATGCTCTATCGTCTCGATTCCATGAAACCGATGGGGTTTAGGATGCGACCTGGTCGTGCTTGACGCCCCATGCTGTCAGCTCTTATAGACAGTATCTGCGGTTCCGTCCAACCCCGTAGTCTCTTTTCGAAGGAACTGAGCGGATGCATCACCGTCATCGGCACCAAGCTCCCGCCCTTTTGACGATCTCCCTGGCATTTGCCCTGCTGGCCTTGTCCGATGCCAAGGGCCTCGCGCGCGCGGACGACGGCATCCGGCTGTACACCTCGCCCGCCCTGCGACTGTTCACGCCCGATCCGCAGTTCGGGGTGAATCGTGGTGGCCCTGCCGTGGGCATCGATACTGGGGGACCGGTCGCCTCCTGGCTCGATGTGCAGGGCAGCCTGGGATACGGTCGCGCCACCGACAACGCCAATACCGTACGCCAGTTCACCTTGGGGGTGAACGGTCTGGTGATGCTGTCGCGGGAACGGTTTCGCCCCTTCCTGATGCTGGGCGTGGGTGCCGAGAACACGCGCGTGGACGCCACGTTCTTCCAGGGCGCGAGCACCGCGCCCTACCTCGGGATTGGTGGTGGCTTCCAGTACCAGCTCGACGAGCGTCTCAGCGTGCAGGCCGACGTCCGCCGCAACCTGGCCTTCCTGCGCGAACACCTGGTGCCCGGTGCCGCGCGCGGTTTCACCTCGTTCGCCAGTGTCGGCCTGAATTACTGGCTGGACAGCCCGGCCTCGACCGTAGGCCTGATCCCGTCGGTAATGGCATCGCCTATCGCCAGTGATGGGGCTGTGCCACCGGCACCCACCAAGGTTGCGCCGGCCGCCACACCGGCAGCACCCGCAGCAGCAGCGCCGATGGCAACCGCGACCGCCACGCCGCTAGCCACTGCCACACCCGTCGCCAGCACCCTGGCCCTGGCAGATCCCGCCTCCGGCGTGACCACTGCGGCAGAAGGATCCGCCGCAACCACGAGCCCTGGCGCGCCGCCGCTGATTACGCCCATCGCCCCGCCGGAACTGCTCGCGCAGGCCACCCTGACCGTGAGCGACCTGTTCCGGCTGAACAAGGCCACCCTCCGCAAACCACCGGCCGCGCTCACCGAACTCGCGCGCACGCTGGTGACGCATCCGGAAATCACC
>CAIPBT010000185.1 GCA_903863375.1 uncultured Ferrovum sp. | reverse complement strand
TTACGCTCTCTGCAGGAGTTGCCCCCCCTGGCCGAACTCGAAGCCGATCCGTCGGCCCTGCCCGTGCTGGAAGATGCCCTGGGCCAGCTGGAAGCTGGCCCGAATCAAACACCAGCCCAGCTGGAAGCTGGCCCGAATCAAACACCAGCCCAGCTGGAAGCTGATCCTCCTCCCCCTATGCCTGAAGGAACCGCCCCATGACCGAAGGCATCCGCCTGCAAAAATATCTCGCTGATGCCGGACTCGGCTCGCGTCGGGACATGGATGCGCTCGTCGCGGCCGGCGGTGTGCGGGTCAATGGCACGGTCGCCGAACCCGGGGTTCGGGTGGTTCCGGGCGACCGGATCCAGGTCGGCGAGCGACATCTGCGTGTACAGGATCGGGAGGGGCCGCCGGAAGTCCGCGTGCTGCTGTATCACAAGCCGGAGGGCGAGATTGTCAGCCGCGATGATCCCGAAGATCGGCCCAGCGTCTTCCACAGCCTGCCCAAGGTGCGGGGCGCGCGCTGGATCGCCATCGGCCGGCTCGATTACAACACCAGTGGCCTGCTGGTATTCACCACCAGTGGTGAACTTGCCAACCGCCTTGCCCATCCTCGCTTTGAGGTGGACCGTGAATACGCCGTCCGCGTGATGGGTGAACTGACCCATGAGCAGATGGACCAGTCGACCACCGAAATCCTGCTGGAAGACGGTCCCGCCTGGTTTGAACGCATTGAAGACCGCGGCGGAGAGGGCGCCAATCACTGGTATCAGGTGATCCTGCGCGAAGGCCGCAACCGCGAGGTGCGCCGGATGTTTGCCGCCATGGGCGTGATGGTCAGCCGGCTGATGCGTGTGCGTTTTGGGGTGATCGGCCTGCCACCGCGGCTGAAGCGCGGGCAGGTGCTCGAACTCAACAAGGAAGAGCTGAACAAGGTACTGATCTGGGCCGGCATGGTCGAGGCCCCGGAACGCAAGCGGCGCACGCCCCCTCGCCCCAGCGGCGACGCCCGGCAGCCGGCAGCAAGCCGGCAGGGCGCTCCGGCGCGGTCGTCGGCCGGAAACGGCGCTGCCGCCGCGCTGCCACCGGGTGCTCAGGCGCCGGGCAAGTCCCCCCGCCGCAGCAGGAAGATGTAGGTTCCGCCGTCGCGTGACTCCAGCCACGTGAACGGCACATCCGGGTAGGCCATCTCCAGAACGCCGCGCTGGTGCCCAACCTCGACCACCAGCAGGCCGTCTTCCTCGAGCAGGGCAGCCGCACCGGCCATCAGCCGGCGGGTGTGCAGCAGGCCATCCACGCCGCTGGCAAGGGCCAGCTCGGGTTCGCGGCAGTATTCGACGGGCAGGGCGTGCATGGCGGCCGCATCGACATACGGCGGATTGCTCAGGATCAGCTGATAGAGGCCTGACAGCGGGGCGAGCAGGTCGCCCTGATGCAGCGTGATGCGATCCTGCAGGCCGTAATCGGACACATTGAGCGCGGCAACCGCCAGTGCGTCTGCCGACAGGTCGACGGCGTCGACCTCGGCCTGCGGGGCGGCCAGCGCCAACAGGATGGCCAGTGAGCCACCGCCGGTGCAGACGTCGGCCACACGGCTGACGGCGTCCAGATCCAGCCAGGGATGCAGGGCGCCGTCCTCAAGCTGCTCGGCGATCAGCGAGCGCGGCACGATGGTGCGTGCATCGACGCGAAACCGGAATTCGCCCAGCCAGGCCTCACCCGTCAGGTAAGCCGCCGGCTGACGGCTGTCCACGCGCAGGCGCAGCAGGTGGAGTACGCGGCTGCGCTCCGCCGGCGTCAGGCGCGCGTCCAGCCATTCGCTGGCCTGACGTACCGGCAGATGCAGGGCCCAGGCAACCAGATAGCGCGCTTCCTCTAAGGCATCCGGAAAGCCGTGCCCGAAAAAAAGGTCAGCCGCAGCAAAGCGGCTCATGGCGAAGCGCACCAGGTCGCGAGCGGTGTGCAGATGATCCGCAGCATCCTGCCAGGTCTGCTGTTCCCAGGCGCTGGTGGTGGCGGCAAACACACCCGGCAGCGGGGTGGCGGTGTTCATGCGGGCGTTCCTGCCGACGCGAGCAGCCGCCGGATCAGGCCTGCATAGATGCGGGCGAGGGGCGCCAGGTCTGCTACGCGGACATGTTCGTCCACCTTGTGGATCGACGCGTTCACCGGACCGAACTCCACCACCTGACGACACCAGCGGGCGATGAAACGGCCGTCCGAGGTACCACCGGTAGTGGAAACCTCGGCTTGCACCCCGGTCACGTCGGCGATGCTGCCGACCAGCGCGTCCACCAGGGTGCCGCGCGGCGTGAGGAAGGGTTGCGCACCGTGGTCCCAATCCAGTGTGTATTCCAGGCCATGCCGCGCCAGCACATCTTCGGTGCGGTGGCGCAGGCTGTCTGCCGGGCTGGCCGTGGAGTAGCGGAAGTTGAACAGCAGTTCCACGCTGCCCGGAATGACGTTGCCGGCGCCGGTTCCGCCGCGGATGTTCGAGACCTGGAAGGTGGTGGCCGGAAAGTCGGCGCTGCCGGCATCCCAGCGCTCGGCGGCGAGTTCGGCCAGGGCTGGGGCCAGCTCATGGACGGGGTTGCGTGCCAGGTGCGGATACGCAACGTGCCCCTGGATGCCATGCACGGTGAGCCGGCCACTGAGCGAGCCGCGGCGGCCATTCTTGATCGTGTCGCCCAGGGTCGCCACACAGGTCGGCTCGCCAACCAGGCAGTAGTCGATGGTCTCCTGGCGTGCCTGCAGGCGCTCGATCACGCGCACGGTGCCATCGCGTGCCGGCCCCTCCTCGTCGGACGTCAGCAGCAGGGCCAGTGAGCCCGGCAGGTCAGGGTGTTCGGTCAGGACCTGTTCGATGGCCGTCACAAAGGCTGCCAACGAAGACTTCATGTCGGCAGCACCGCGACCATACAGGATGCCTTCGCGGATCTGGGGTTCAAAGGGCGGGCTTTGCCACGCTTCGGCGGGGCCGGTCGGCACCACGTCGGTGTGCCCTGCAAAGACCAGCAGCGGCCCCGTGGTGCCCCGCCGCAACCACAGGTTGTCCACCCCCCCGGTCTGCAAGGGCTCGGCGACAAATCCCAGCGGCGCCAGCCGGCTGGCCAGCAAGGGTTGGCAGTCACCGTCGGCAGGGGTGACGGAAGGGCGGCGGATCAGGTCGCACGCCAGGTCCAGCGTTGGGTTGTCTGCGTTCATGGAGAAGGATTGTAGAGGATTCAGCGGCACAGGGCGGCATCCACCTTGCTGGCGTTCCGCCGCCTCTGCTAGCGTAATGCCTGTCATGCCTTCCGCCCTGATCTCCCCTGTCTGCAGTCCCCGGCGATGGCGTCTGCCGGTACTGCTTGTCCTGCTCGCGTGGGTTGCGGCAGCGCACGCGGACACCCCTGCCAGTGCATCGCCGGGGTTGCACTACGCGGCCTCGGCCGAGATCGATACGCACAACGTGGCCGGGCTGCAGCTGGCGTTCACCCACAGCCCGGATCTGCAGGGTGCCGAGTTGCGCAGCCAGCCGGTGGCAGCGGAAGGTCTGCTGGCCTACTGCAGCGGTCACGGCCATGTCTGGGTGCTCGATGGCGCCACCGGTCGCCTGCGCTGGCAGGCGACACCGCCCGCGGCCGGCCCCCTGGCCAGTGCCCCGGGAGCCGGCGTGCTGCCGCCGGTGAGCGTGTTGCCGGGGCAAGGGTGTCTGGGCGTGGCAATTCAGGGTGGACTGCTGTATCTCGCCACGCTGGATGGCCGGGTGCTGACCTGGACCGCCGCCACCGGCCTTCTGCGCTGGGAAACCCGGGTCCTGCCGCGCGACGGCAGCCGGGGCGTCCTGCAGGGGCCGCCCCTGGTGGCGGGCGATGTCGTGATTGTCGGCTCGTCGATTGCCCAGCCCGGCCAACGCGGCCTGTTGGCAGGGCTGGATGCCCGCACCGGCCGGGAACTCTGGCGTAGCGATGTGCTGGCACCGGAGGGGGCGGTCTGGCCGGTGTCGCCCGCCGGCAGCGTTCCTGCCAGCGCCGGGTCCCGGCATCCCGCCGAGGCGGTCGGCGGCGGTGGGGTTGGGTCGACTGGTGTGTTCGATGGCGAGCATCAGCGCGTGTACTGGGGCACTGGCAGTCCGCTGCCGCTGTTCGACTGGGTAGGCGCCAATTTCATGACCCATGGCGCCCATCCGGGATTGAATCCGTTCACGGGTGGCCTGTTGGCACTCGACCCACAGACGGGCGCCTTGCGCGGCTGGCATCAGGAAGTGCCCCACGAGACCTGGGTTCGCGACAGTGCCGGCAACCCGCCGCTGCTGCTGCAGCGCGCCGGTCAGGCGTACGTCGTGCATGCCAATCGCAGCGGCCTGGTCTTCGTCTACACCGCCGACCTGCACCTGGTTCGGGTCTGGCAGCTGGTACGCAATTTCACCCTGGCGGGTGCGGTCGATCCGCAGACGGGCGAATTGCGCCGGCGGCTGGACTACAATGCCGGCGCCCAGCGTGGGGTGTGTCCGGCCATCGATGGGGCGCTGCCCGGCGGAGCTGGTGCCTACAGCCCGCAGATCGGCCTGTGGTACGCCGCGGTTTCGGAATGGTGCATGGATGTCCAGATCGACCAGTCACCTCCGGCCGATCCTGCCCTGCGCGAACGGGCATTGCTGGGCGGCAGGATGGCCTGGACCGCACCGCCGGACGGCCGGCCGCGGGGTCACCTCGACGCCCGTGATCCGCTGACCGGTGCCAAGGTGTGGACGCTCGAGTTTCCGGAACCGCCGATGGCCAACCTGCTCGCCACTGGCGGGCGCCTGCTGTTCGTCGCCGACGCGCGGGGGATGCTGCAGGCCCTGGATGCCGGCACCGGACGGACCCTGTGGCGGCATGCCGATGGTGATGGTCATGCCGGTGGACTGATCAGTTACGAGGCGGGCGGCCACCAGTACATCGCCGTCACCAGTGGTTGGGACAACGCCCTGCATCCTGCCTATACAGCCCTGTTCGGCGGACCATTCACCACCGCGCGCACGCCGCATGCGCGCCTGTCCGTCTACCGCCTGCCGTGATGGGCAACTGCTGGGGTCGGCACCCGCGATGCAAGTAAGGGCACCGGCCATGACCGGCCCCTGCCGTTACGGGGTCGGGCGACAGGGGCGGGGAAGCGCCGTTCAGTCGCCGCGCAACAGTTCGTTGATGCTGGTCTTGGCGCGCGTTTTTGCATCGACCTTCTTGACGATCACCGCGCAGTACAGGCTGTAGCGGCCATCCGCCGACGGCAGGTTGCCGGAGACCACCACCGATCCGGGCGGGATGTGGCCATAGCTGACCGAGCCGGTTTCCCGGTCGTAGATCTTGGTGCTCTGACCGATGTACACACCCATCGAAATCACCGAACCCTCACCCACAACCACGCCTTCTACCACCTCCGAGCGCGCGCCGATGAAGCAGTTGTCTTCGATGATGGTCGGGTTCGCCTGCACGGGCTCCAGCACACCGCCGATGCCGACGCCTCCGGAGAGGTGCACATTGCGGCCGATCTGCGCGCAAGAGCCGACCGTGGCCCAGGTATCCACCATGGTGCCTTCGTCAACGTAGGCGCCGATGTTGACGTAGCTCGGCATCAGCACCACGTTGCGGGCGATGAACGAACCGCGACGGGCTGCAGCAGGGGGCACCACACGGAAACCGCCGGCACGGAAATCTGCCTCCTCGTAGGTCGCGAACTTGCTGTCGACCTTGTCCCAGTAACGCGTGTCACCGCCATCGACCAGGCTGTTGTCGCGCAGGCGAAACGACAGCAGGACCGCTTTCTTCAGCCACTGATGCGTATGCCACTGGCCGTCAATCTTCTCGGCCACGCGCAGGGTACCAGCATCAAGACCGGCCAGCACGGTGTCGATCGCCTCGCGCAGGTCGGCCGGCGCATTGCCGGGGTGGAAATCGGCGCGGTTTTCGAACGCCTGGTCGATCAGGGTTTGCTGCGGATTCATGATGGAAGGGTCACTCTGGGCAAGACATCGGGGGGCAAAACTTCGGGAGACAAGACATCGGAAGACAAGACATCGGGAGAAAGGGACGCCGCGCGCGCAGGCCGGGCAGGCACGCTGCCCTCCGCCTGCAGGCGTTGCATGAATTCACGGATGCGCTCGGCCGCTTCGCGGCATTCGGCAACCGAACTG
>CAIPBT010000184.1 GCA_903863375.1 uncultured Ferrovum sp. | reverse complement strand
GGCGAAGCCCTGGCCACCCTGGTTGTGAACAACATCCGTGGCATCCTGAAGACCTGTGCCGTGAAGGCCCCGGGCTTCGGTGACCGCCGCAAGGCCATGCTGGAAGACATCGCCATCCTGACCGGCGGCACCGTGATTGCGGAAGAAGTCGGCCTGAGCCTCGAGAAGTGCACCCTGGCCGAACTGGGCCGTGCGAAGCGCATCGAAGTGGCGAAGGAAGACACCACCATCATCGACGGCGCTGGCGCCGAAGATGCGATCAAGGGTCGTGTCACCCAGATCCGCAAGCAGATCGAGGAAGCCACCAGCGACTACGACCGTGAAAAGCTGCAGGAACGTGTCGCCAAGCTGGCCGGCGGCGTGGCGGTGATCAAGGTTGGCGCTGCCACCGAAGTCGAAATGAAGGAAAAGAAGGCGCGCGTCGAAGACGCCCTGCACGCCACCCGCGCTGCGGTGGAAGAAGGCATTGTTCCTGGCGGCGGCGTGGCGCTGCTGCGTGCCCGCAACGTGCTGAAGAACCTCAAGGGTCTGAACGCCGATCAGGATGCCGGCATCAAGATCGTGTCGCGTGCCATTGAAGAGCCGCTGCGCCAGATCGTTGCCAACTGCGGCGACGAGCCGTCGGTGGTGGTGAACAAGGTGCTGGAAGGCACGGGCAACTACGGCTACAACGCCGCGACCGGCGAGTACGGCGATCTGGTGGCGATCGGCGTGATCGATCCCACCAAGGTGACGCGTTATGCCCTGCAGAACGCTGCCTCGATCGCTGGCCTGATGCTGACCACCGATGCGATGGTTGCCGAACTGCCGAAGGAAGAGGGCGCAGCCCCTGGTGGCATGGGCGGCATGGGCGGCATGGGCGGTATGGACATGTAATGTCCGGGCTGCCGGTCTGACCGGCAGCCAACTTGCGGGTGTGCCGGGCCCCTGGTGGGTCCGGCACCCTCCCGCAAGGAAAGGCAGGCGGGTGACCTTGGCGTCACCCGCCTGTTTTTTTTGGCGCAGCCTTTGCCGTGTGTGCACCGCGGACACCAACTGGAATCGACATGCCGGCAGGCACCGCCGGCGCGGGTGGACAGCCTGACGACGGGTTACGGGGCAGGTTCATCGCGCCCGCGCCGGAATTGTTGCGGCGCACATCGGAAATCCTGTCAAAACAGGAGGTTCCAACACCCTTGCGCAGCATGACAGGGCGTACCCGCTCTGGTACAGTGCAGGCGTTGCACTTATATAAGAGTCAATCTTTCTGATATTGCGCGGACCTCCCTGGATCCGTCGCCAGCAAAGATTGGCCCACACACGAAAGAGCAACCAGCAATCCGACCAGCAAGAGTCGGCCCTGACGTCCTCAATGTCATTACAGGTGGAGAGCTCATGACAGACCCAATCCTGGCGCGCATCAAAGCCAACCCAAAATACCGCCAGCTGAAGGCCCAACGCACTGGATTTGGCACGCTGCTCAGCGTGCTGATGCTGATTGTTTATTACGGTTTCATCGCGCTGATCGCGTTCAACAAGGATTTCCTCGGCCAGCCCCTTGGCACCGACATCACCACCACCATTGGCATTCCGATGGGCATGGGCGTGATTGTCTTCACCGTGCTGATCACCGGTATTTACGTCAATCGCGCCAACCGCGAATACGACACCCTCACCCAGCAGCTGCTCGACGAGGCCCGCAAATAATGATGTCCGCCTTCAAACGACTCTTCGCCTCGACCCTCGGCCTGATTGCCCCGCTGGCACTGGCGGCGGGCCCCGACCTGGGGCATGTCGAAAAGCAGCCGCTCAACATCACCGCCATCATCATGTTTGGCGGCTTCGTGCTGCTCACGCTCTGGATCACGAAATGGGCAGCAGCCCGTACCCGCTCTGCCGCCGATTTCTACACGGCAGGCGGCGGCATCACAGGCTTCCAGAATGGCCTTGCGATTGCTGGCGACTACATGTCGGCGGCATCCTTCCTGGGTATCACGGCCGCTGTGATGACTGGCGGCTTTGACGGCCTGATCTACTCGATCGGCTTCCTGGTCGGCTGGCCGGTGGTCACCTTCCTGCTGGCAGAGCGCCTGCGCAACCTCGGCAAATTCACGTTTGCCGATGTGGCCGGCTACCGCTTCCAGCCTGGTCCGATCCGCGCCTTTGCGGCATCCGGTACCCTGGTCACGGTGGCGTTCTACCTGATTGCCCAGATGGTGGGCGCAGGCTCCCTGATCAAGCTGCTGTTCGGTCTGGATTACTCGATTGCCGTGCTGGTCGTCGGTGGCCTGATGATGATTTACGTGCTGTTCGGCGGCATGACCGCCACCACCTGGGTCCAGATCATCAAGGCCTGCCTGCTGCTGTCGGGCGTGACCTTCATGGCCATCATGGTGCTGGCCCAGTACAACTTCAGCCCCGAAGCGCTGTTCACGGCTGCCGTGCACACCAAGACCCAGCTGGCGCTGGCCGCTGGCAAGACACCCGCAGATGCCACCAAGGCGGGGTTGTCGATCATGCGGCCGGGGGGGTTCGTGAAAGACCCGATCTCGGCGATTTCCTTCGGCATGGCACTGATGTTCGGTACCGCCGGCCTGCCCCACATCCTGATGCGCTTCTTCACCGTGCCGGATGCACAGCAGGCCCGCAAGTCGGTGTTCTGGGCCACGACGTGGATCGGCTACTTCTACATCCTGATCTTCATCATTGGTTTTGGCGCGATCACCCTGGTGCTGAACAACCCGGATTTCCTCGATGCCAAGCATGCGATCAAGGGCGGCAACAACATGGCTGCCGTGCTGGTGGCAAAAAGCGTCGGCGGCGACGTGTTCTTCGGGTTCATCTCGGCAGTGGCCTTTGCCACCATCCTCGCCGTGGTGGCCGGGCTGACGCTTTCTGGCGCATCGGCCGTGTCGCATGACCTCTACGCCACGCTGATCAAGGGCGGCAAGGCCGACAGCGCGAGCGAGCTGCGGGTGTCGCGCATCACCACCGTGGTGCTGGGACTGGTGGCGGTCGGGCTGGGCATTGCCTTCGAGAAGCAGAACGTGGCCTTCCTGGTTTCGCTGGCCTTCGCCGTGGCAGCCTCGGCCAACTTCCCGGTGCTGCTGCTGTCGGTGCTCTGGAAGGACTGCACGACCAAGGGTGCGGTCACTGGCGGCTTCCTCGGACTGATCAGCTCGGTCGGGCTCACGGTGGTTTCTCCGGCCGTCTGGGAAGCCGTGCTCGGCAATCCCAAGGGGTCGGCCTGGTTCCCTTACACGTCACCGGCCTTGTTCTCGATGACCATCGCGTTTGTCACCATCTACGTGGTGTCGCTGCTGGATCGCAGTGCTGGCGCAACCCGTGAGCGCGCAGCGTTCGAGGCGCAGCAGATCCGTGCCGAAACGGGTTATGGTGCCGAAGGGGTGTCTGGCCACTGAAAGTTTCCGGGTGCCGGGAATTTCGGCGCATCAGGGGCCATCCGGCCGGTTTGACGCCCAGGTCTGCTGGCCGTGATGCCGGCGAATCGAGCGAGGGGAGCTGCCATCAGGCCGCTCCCCTTTTTCTTTATAATCGTAGATTGGCTTCGACTTCCCGTTCCTTCAGGACATCCCACCATGAGCGTACCTCCCACGGACAACCCCGGCACTGCCGACAAGATCTGGTCTGGCCGGTTTTCCGTGCCCATCGCCGACTCGGTCAAGCGATATACCTCGTCGGTGTTCTTCGACCGGCGGCTGGCCGAATTCGATATCCAGGGATCGCTCGCACATGCCGGCATGCTGGCACATACCGGACTGATCAGTAACACCGACCTCGCCGATATCCAGCGTGGTCTGGCACAGATCCTGAGCGAGATCCGTAGCGGTACCTTTGACTGGAAGCTGGATGACGAGGACGTGCACCTCAATATCGAACGGCGCCTGACCGTACTGGTCGGCGATGCGGGCAAACGTCTGCACACCGCGCGCTCGCGCAACGACCAGGTGGCGACCGATATCCGGCTGTTCCTGCGGGCGGCAGTCGACCAGTTGTCCGAACAGCTGGGGGCCGTGCAGGACAGCCTGCTGGATCTTGCCAGCCAGCATACCGACACGATCCTGCCCGGTTTCACCCATCTGCAGGTTGCCCAGCCGGTGTCGTTCGCCCATCACCTGTTGGCTTACGTCGAGATGTTCGAGCGGGACCGTGAGCGCATGCGCGATGCGCGACGCCGCATCAACCGGCTACCGCTGGGGGCCGCTGCCCTGGCTGGAACGGGATACCCGATTGACCGTGAATGGGTGGCACGCGAACTGGGCTTCGAGGGCGTCTGCCTGAACTCGTTGGATGCGGTGTCGGATCGCGACTTTGCCATCGAGTTTTGCGCCGCGGCAGCCCTGGTGATGACGCATGTATCGCGCCTGTCTGAGGAAATCATTCTGTGGATGAGTCCGCGGTACGCGTTCCTGCAGGTGGGAGATGCCTTCTGCACCGGCTCGTCGATCATGCCGCAGAAACGCAATCCGGATGTACCGGAACTGGCGCGCGGCAAGACCGGACGGGTGACGGGCCACCTGATGGGCCTGCTCACGCTGATGAAGGGGCAGCCGCTGGCCTACAACAAGGATAACCAGGAAGACAAGGAGCCCTTGTTCGACACGGTGGACACCCTGGGCGACACCCTCGCCATCTTTGCCGAGATGCTGCGCGATGTGCAGGTCAACCCAGCGAACATGCGGGCAGCGGCGAAACAGGGCTTCGCCACGGCGACCGATCTGGCTGACTATCTTGTACGCAAGGGCCTGCCCTTCCGCGACGCCCATGAAGCGGTGGCACGCGCCGTGCGGGCGGCAGAACAGTCAGGCTGCGACCTCGCCGACCTGTCGCTCGATCAGCTGCGTGACTTCTCGGCCTTGATCGAGGCCGATGCGCACGACACGCTGTCCCTGGAGGGCTCACTGGCCAGCCGGACGTCGCTCGGAGGCACGGC
>CAIPBT010000183.1 GCA_903863375.1 uncultured Ferrovum sp. | reverse complement strand
CGGCGCGTTGTCACCCTGACGGAAACCAAACTTCAGGATGCGCAGATAGCCGCCGTTGCGGGCCTGGTAGCGCGGACCCAGTTCGTCAAACAGCTTGACCACCATGTCACGATCACGCAGCCGGGCAAACGCCAGGCGACGGTTAGCCAGTGTCGGGGTCTTGCCCAGCGTGATCAGGGGTTCTGCCACACGACGCAATTCCTTGGCTTTGGGCAGCGTGGTCTTGATCACCTCGTGCTTGAGCAGGGAGTTAGCCATGTTGCGGAGCATTGCCAAACGATGGCTGGTGGTCCGGTTGAGCTTGCGATTACTTTGACGGTGACGCATGGTAATTTCCTTGGTTCTTCTTCAGGTCAGGCTACCGCTTACTTGCGGTCGCCCAGGCCCATGGGCGGCCAGTTTTCCAGCTTCATGCCCAGCGTCAGACCCTTGGAAGCGAGTACTTCCTTGATCTCGTTGAGCGACTTGCGGCCCAGGTTGGGGGTCTTCAGCAATTCAGTCTCGGTGCGCTGGATCAGATCACCGATATAGAAGATGTTTTCCGCTTTCAGACAGTTGGCCGAGCGCACGGTCAACTCGAGGTCGTCCACCGGTTGCAGCAGGGTAGGATCTACCTGCGGGCTGCGTGCGGGTTCGCTCGACACTGGCGTGCCCTGCAGATCCGCAAACACGGCGAGCTGTTCCATCAACACATGGGCAGCAAGGCGGACCGCTTCTTCCGGCTCGATGGCACCATTGGTTTCGATGTCCATCACCAGCTTGTCGAGGTCGGTGCGCTGCTCCACCCGTGCCGCTTCCACGGCATAGCTGACCCGACGTACCGGGCTGAACGAGGCATCCAGCAGGATGCCGCCTACTGCACGCGATTCCATGTCGGTATTGCGCTGGGTGGCCGGCACATAACCCCGGCCCTGCTCGACCTTGATCTGCATGTCGAGACTGCCACCGGCGGTCAGGTGGGCAATCACGTGCTCGGGATTGATGATCTCGACATCGTGCATGGCTTCGATATCACCGGCAGTCACAATGCCCGGACCCGACTTTTTCAGGCGCAGGATAGCTTCCGAGTGGTTGTGCAGCTTCAGCACGATACCCTTCAGATTCAGCAACAGGTCGACGACGTCTTCCTGCACACCCTCCACCGTCGAGTATTCATGCAACACATTGGCAATCTTGACTTCGGTCGGCGCGAAGCCCGGCATCGAAGACAACATGATGCGTCGCAGCGCATTGCCGAGCGTATGACCATATCCCCGCTCGAACGGCTCCATCACCACCTTGGCGTGGGACGGCGACAGGTTCTGAACGTCGATATTGCGCGGCTTGAGAAGAAGAGCCTGACTTTGCATCGTAAATCCTTGTGCAGGGGTGGCCGGTTTACTTCGAGTACAGCTCGACCACCAGAGATTCATTGATGGTTGCAGAGATTTCGCTGCGCATCGGGACGGTCTTGAAAACGCCCTTCAGATTTTTCGCATCGACCTGCAACCATTCCGGGAATCCGCGGACTTCGGCAGCCTCGGCCGCGCCCTTGATGCGCAGCTGAGCCCTGGACTTCTCGGCCACTTCCACGGTGTCACCGGGACGCAGCTGGTAAGACGGAATGTTCACCCGGCGGCCGTTCACCAGGATGCCGTTGTGGCGCACCACCTGACGGGCCTCGGCACGGGACGCGCCAAAACCCATGCGATAGGCGATGTTGTCGAGACGGCTTTCTAGCAGCTGCAGCAACGTTTCGCCGGTAATGCCCTTGCGACGCTCCGCTTCCTTGTAGGTCAGCCGGAACTGGCCCTCCAGCACGCCGTAGATGCGACGGATCTTCTGCTTGGCGCGCAGCTGACCTGCATATTCCGAGGTGCGCTGCTGCTTCTGACCATGTTGGCCCGGGGCGTAATCCCGCTTTTCGAAGGCACACTTTTCCGTGAAGCACTTCTCGCCCTTGAGGTACAGCTTTTCGCCTTCGCGGCGGCATTGCCGGCACTTAGCATCCAGATTTCTTGCCAAGGTGTATCTCCTGATTCCTGTCGCAGAACAGTTCTGCGGTTACTGCGCCCCGCGGGCGCACTGCCTGGTGATGGGCGGCTGGTCGGCCGCGGGACGGTTTGTCAGATCCGGCGCTTCTTCGGGGGACGGCAGCCGTTGTGCGGCACTGGCGTCACGTCCGAGATGCTGGTGATCTTGAAACCAACGTTGTTCAGGGCACGCACGGCCGACTCACGGCCCGGGCCTGGGCCCTTGATGCGTACTTCCAAATTCTTCACGCCACATTCCTGGGCAGCCTTGCCCGCCACTTCCGCAGCCACCTGGGCGGCGAAGGGCGTGCTTTTACGCGAGCCCTTGAAACCGTTGCTTCCCGAGGTTGCCCACGACAGTGCGTTGCCCTGACGGTCCGTGATGGTCACGATGGTGTTGTTGAACGACGCGTGGACGTGGGCAATGCCCTCGGCCACATTCTTCTTGACCTTTTTCCGGACGCGCGCTGCGGCAGCCTTAACCATGAGCTTGTTCCCTATCTAGTGCTTGTTACTTGCTGGACTTGATGGCCTTGCGCGGACCCTTGCGGGTGCGGGCATTGGTGCGCGTGCGCTGGCCACGCAGGGGCAAGCCCTTGCGGTGACGCGTTCCACGATAGCAACCCAAATCCATCAGACGTTTGATGTTGAGGGAGATTTCCCGACGCAGGTCGCCTTCCACGGTGAACTTGGTCACCTCGACGCGCAGCCGTTCCATATCCGAATCCGACAGATCCTTGATCTTTGCGTTGGTCGCCACACCGGCGGCGTCGCAAATCTTTTCCGAACGGGTACGACCGATGCCATAAATTGCCGTCAGGGCAATCACAGCGTGTTGGTGGTTGGGGATGTTTACCCCTGCGATACGGGCCATGCGCTTCCTCGAATCTGGTTAGTTTGCAATGCGAGCCAGGGCGATCAGCCCTGACGCTGCTTGTGACGCGGATCGTCGCAGATCACGCGCAAGACCCGCTTGCGCCGGACCAGCTTGCACTTGCGGCACACCTTCTTGACCGAAGCCTGAACTTTCATCTCGTTTCTCCTTGCTGCCGATTCCGCACACCGGAACCGGATGGAACTTATTTGGCGCGAAAAATGATGCGCGCACGGCTGAGGTCGTATGGGGTGAGTTCCACCGTTACCTTGTCGCCCGGCAGGATACGGATGTAATGCATCCGCATCTTGCCGGAGATGTGACCGAGCACGACGTGGTCGTTCTCGAGTTTGACCCGGAATGTTGCGTTGGGCAGGGTTTCCAGGATCTCTCCCTGCATCTGGATCGTGTCTTCTTTGGACATCAGCGGGCCGACAGGCTTCCTTTGAAGTTTGCCTTCTTGAGCAGGCTCTCGTACTGATGCGACATGATGTAGCTCTGAATCTGCGCCATGAAATCCATGGTCACCACCACGATGATCAGCAGCGAGGTTCCGCCGAAGTAGAACGGGACATGTAGCTTGACGATCAGGAACTCGGGCAACAGGCACACCAGCGTAATGTAGAGCGCCCCGGTCAGTGTCAGCCTGGTCAGGATCTTGTCGATATAACGGGCCGTCTGTTCGCCCGGCCGGATGCCAGGCACGAACGCCCCACTCTTTTTCAGGTTGTCCGCCGTTTCCCGCGCATTGAATACCAGCGCGGTGTAGAAGAAACAGAAGAACACGATCGCGCCGGCATACAGCAGGACATAGATCGGCTGCCCGGGGGAGAGCGTGGATGCCACGTCTTTCAGCCAGCCGAAATGCTCACGGCTACCAAACCAGCCGGCGAGTGTTGCCGGAAACAGAATGATCGAGCTGGCAAAGATCGGCGGGATCACGCCGGCCATGTTGAGCTTGAGCGGAAGATGCGAGCTCTGCGCCGCATAAACCCGATTGCCTTGCTGCCGCTTCGCGTAATTCACCAAGATCTTGCGCTGCCCGCGTTCCACGAACACCACCAGGGCAGTCACCGCCACCACAGCGGCAAAGATGATCAGGGCGATGCCCCACGAGAACGCGCCAGTACGAACCAACTCCAGGGTGTTGGCCACGGCGCGCGGCAGTCCAGCCACAATACCGGCAAAGATGATCATCGAAATGCCATTGCCCACACCGCGTTCGGTGATCTGCTCACCCAGCCACAT
>CAIPBT010000182.1 GCA_903863375.1 uncultured Ferrovum sp. | reverse complement strand
GTCCACAGCGACGCCAGCGTCCAGGCAAAGTGGTCGCGGGCGGGCAGCGGACTACGCCAGATCTCGGCGCTGCCGCAGCCGGCTGGCCGGATGCCGCGCAACACCAGACGTCCCGGTTTTGCAGGCTGGACATCGGCCGTACCAGCGCCATTGCCGGCGGTTGGGCCGGGCAGGCCGTCGCCCACCACCTGCAGATGCAGCCGGCCAGCCCAGTCGGACGGACAGGCCTCTGCTGCGCTGCCTGCGTTGGTCCATTGCACTGACCCCGCCAGGCCAGGTTCCGCCAACCACGCCTGAGGGGCGTCTGCTGGCAGCACCAGATGGACGGCGGCATGATCGACCTGCAGCGCCCCTGGCAGGGTTGCCCAGGAGCGATCCGCTTCGGCCTGAATGCCCTGACCCAGCAGGGTGACCGGCGCAAAGCGCTGGTCATCGAGCACCACCAGGCCACTGACGCGATGCATGCCGCGTCCTTCGGCCACGCGCAGCATCTGACGCAGGTCTTCCTGGCGTAGGTCCGGATCGCCGCCACCCCGGAACGCCAGCTGCCAGGCAGGCTGGCCGGCCACGCCCGGCCGGGGGTCGGCCAGCAGGTCGGTATGGAACCGGAAAGCTGGCCCGAGCGTTTCCAGAACCCCCAGCGTGAGCAGCAGCTTCATCAGCGAGCCTGTCTGCACGGGCTGCTGGGCGTGGTGCCGCAGCAGGATGCGCCCGTCGGGTGCCAGCAGCACGATGTGGATGGCGGCCCCGGAAAGCCCAGCATCAGCGGCGGCGCGCGCGATCGACGGCGGCAGGGTGGCCAGTGATTCGGGTTCCTGGGCACCTGATTCACCTGACGCTATTGAAAAGCTGATGGCAAGACCGTATATTCCTAGCACTCGCCTCAACCGAGTGCTAACAACATATTGGGCCCAGCCCCCAACCCCTATTCGCAGGAGACTCAGAATGAAGATCCGTCCGTTGCACGACCGAGTGATTGTCAAGCGCCTTGAAGAAGAGCGCAAGACGGCGTCCGGCATCGTCATCCCCGACGCCGCCACCGAAAAGCCGGACCAGGGCGAAGTTGTCGCCATTGGTACTGGCAAGCATCTGGATGACGGCAGCGTGCGCGCCCTGGAAGTGAAGGTGGGCGACCGCGTGCTGTTCGGCAAGTACTCCGGCCAGACCGTCAAGGTGGACGGCAATGAACTGCTGGTGATGCGCGAAGAAGACATCATGGGTGTGGTCGAGGCCTGAGCCTCCTGACATCCGTCTGGTCCCTATCAATCCTGTCCGGCGTGATCGCCGGTCAATCCTGTCCGGCGTGATCGCCGGCATGTTCATGGAGAATCAACATGGCAGCTAAAGAAGTCCGTTTCCACGACAGCGCCCGTGCGCGCATGGTCGTTGGTGTCAACATCCTGGCTGACGCCGTCAAGGTCACGCTGGGCCCGAAGGGCCGCAACGTGGTGCTGGAGCGCTCGTTCGGCGCCCCGACCATCACCAAGGACGGTGTTTCGGTCGCCAAGGAAATCGAACTGAAGGACAAGTTCGAGAACATGGGCGCGCAGATGGTGAAGGAAGTCGCCTCGAAGACTTCCGATGTGGCCGGTGACGGCACCACCACCGCCACCGTGCTGGCCCAGGCCATCGTGCAGGAAGGCATGAAGTTCGTTGCCGCCGGCATGAACCCGATGGATCTGAAGCGCGGCATCGACAAGGCCGTCGAAGCCATCACCGGCGAGCTGAAGAACCTGTCGAAGCCCTGCACCACCAACAAGGAAATTGCCCAGGTGGGCTCGATCTCGGCCAACTCCGACCACTCGATCGGCACGATCATCGCCGATGCGATGGACAAGGTCGGCAAGGAAGGCGTGATCACCGTGGAAGACAGCTCGGGCCTGCAGAACGAGCTCGACGTGGTGGAAGGCATGCAGTTTGACCGCGGCTACCTGTCGCCGTATTTCGTCAACAACCAGGACCGCCAGATCGCCCTGCTGGAAGATCCGTTCGTGCTGCTGCACGACAAGAAGATCTCCAACATCCGCGACCTCCTGCCGGTGCTGGAGCAGGTTGCCAAGGCTGGCCGCCCGCTGCTGATCATCGCCGAAGAAGTCGACGGCGAAGCCCTGGCCACCCTGGTTGTGAACAACATCCGTGGCATCCTGAAGACCTGTGCCGTGAAGGCCCCGGGCTTCGGTGACCGCCGCAAGGCCATGCTGGAAGACATCGCCATCCTGACCGGCGGCACCGTGATTGCG
>CAIPBT010000181.1 GCA_903863375.1 uncultured Ferrovum sp. | reverse complement strand
CCACCCGCACCCCGCTTGGCGAATCCTCCGAATCTGCCACGTTGGCTCCGACAGGCAGTCTGTGCCCAAACCAGAACGTGCTGCTGGCAGCCTGCCCAAACCGCCTGCATGCTGGCTTGTGGCCCCACTTCAATCAGATCGAGGTCAAGTACGGTCAGGTGCTGCACACACCCACGGGCAGCCAGCCCTATGTGTGGTTTCCGGTGACAGCGCAGATCTCGCTGAACAGCCTGCTGGAAGACGGCTCGTGCGCCGAATTCGCCAGTGTGGGTTCCGACGGCATGGTCGGTATCGAGGCCCTGTTCGGCAATCACAAGCCCCCGGGGGTGGCGATGGTAATTGCCGACGGCATTGCCTGGCGGGTGCCGTGCACCGCGGTGCGCCAGGCATTCGAGCAGGATGCCGCCTGGCGCGAAGTGCTGCTGCGCTATGCCCAGGGGCTGATCGTGCAGATTGGTCAGACGGCCGTGTGCAACCGCCATCACACGGTGGAACAGCAATTTTTCCGGATCCTGCTGTCGGGGCTCGACCGGGCACCGGGCTGTGAAATTCGTATCACCCATGAAGGGCTGTCGCACCGTCTCGGGTTTCGACGCGAAACCATTTCCGAAGTCGCCAGCAAGGCGCGCCTGGCCGGCCTGATCGACTATCGGCGCGGCCGAATTGCCGTACTGGATCGCGCGCGCATGGAGCGCCTGACCTGCGAGTGTTACCGCCTGATGCGCCAGGAAGTGACCATTCCACCACAGCCTCGCCCGGCCACGCCCTGGTGCGGGGCGTCGCAGTGTCAGCACTGCCGGGGGCCGACGTCGGGTTGCTGATCGGCCGGGGGTGGAGCGGTCACGTTTGTGAGGCGGCAGACAGAGCGATGACAGTGGGCGGGCTAGGCTGCACGAATCGTTTTGGATTGAAGGATGGTTGCCATGCCGCACGTCAGTCCTTTCACACCGGCCACCCAGCCGCCTGTGCCGCTGGTGGTTCAAGCAACCCTGCCTACGGTTGCGCAACCCTCTTCGCCGCAGGCGACCGACAGGGTCGTACTGCCCATGGCCAAGTCGCCGCCCCCGTCGCCGAGCGCCTTTCAGCTACCGCCGCCACGCCCTACGGCACTGACCGCCCGCGAGCGCGAGGCGCAACGCGTGCTGGTCAGCCTACTGATCTGGAAGGCCTTCATCCAGCTGAGTGACCTGGACCGTCGGCTGTGGGCACGCTGCGTGTGGGCCGAAGAGCCGCTGGCCCTGGTGGCCGAGTCGATCGGCTTGCGCGAGGCCGACGTGCGCGTCCACCTCACCCAAATCGCGCGCTACCTGGACGGCATCTGCCTGGCGGTCAGGCTCGGTTCCCTGCGCACCGGCAGCGTTGGAGAAGATGGAAGCGGTGGAGGCGATAGCAATACTGGCGGCGACGGAACTACTGGTCGCGACGGAAATACGGGGCGCGCTGGTCGCAGCAGGCAGAAAGCTGGCCCCTGCGCGCGGCGGCTAAAGGCACTGCACAAGGGACGCCAGGCCAAGACAACCGGCGCCAAATCGGCAGGGCAGGGCGGTACCCAAGCCGATCAGACTCACTGCAACGGCGAACCGCCGGCACTCAGATAGGCCTTCGACAACGTGGCGAATTGACCACCATCGCTGGTGATGTTGGTCTGCGAGGCCGCTCCGCCGCTGAACACCATGCCCAGGGTATGAATGGCGGCATATTCGGCGGTGTGCCGCAGCATGTAGTCGACGTGATTGTCGCGATAGTGCTGGTTGCTGCCTCCAGGTGTAGCCGAGGGCACGCCCAACGGCGTCTGCCACCAGAGCAGGGCCTGGCTGCCACCCAGCGCTGTCGCATAGTCGGCGTATTGCGTTTCCGACTGCAGGAAATTCGGCGTGGCGAGATTGTTTTCATCCCAGTAAAACGGGCCGGTGCGACCCGCGCACTCGGCAGGCGGGGCGGCCACTTCGGCACAGCCGGCATCGCGATCTGAGGTCTGCGCCACGATGAAATCAGCACCCGCTGCGCCCAAGGCGCGCATGAAGGGCGCCAGTTGCGCCGCCGTCTCCCCCCAGAACGACGGTGGTACACCCACCAGCGCCTTCGGCGCGTAGGCGCGCGCCATCGCCAGCAGGCAGGGTGCAATGCCAGCGGCCGTATTCGGCAGGGTGCTGCACTCGCTCTGGCTGCTCACCACCGCCGCAAGCTGGGTGGGATCATGCGCCGGCGCCGTGTTGTAAACATACCCCCAGAAATCCGGCTCCAGGTTCACCAGCACCGGATTGCCGAAACTGCCAAGCAGTTGAAACATCAGCCGCGCCTGCGCCCAGTAGGCCGACATGAAGGTGCTGTTCGAGATGCCGGTGATGTTGCCGTCGCCGTTCTGCGCCATGCCATACAGGGTGAACATCGGCACGGCACCGGCCGCCGCCACCTGCTGGGCCGTCTGCGTGACATAGGCACCACTCGGACTGTTGTAGCTGATCCAGGAGGTGCTGCCGACCCCCGGAAGATACGTATCGATGATGTCCGGCACGATGCCCTGCGCCTGCATGGCGCTGATCGGGTTGTAGGTGCCCAGCCCCAACAGCACGCGAGGACTGCGACCCAAGACGGTGGCCAATGCGACGGCAGAACCCGGGCCGGTAGCGGTGGGACTAGTTGAGGGGGTGGTTGGTGTGCCAAGGGTGGCGCTTGAACCGGAGCCGGAGCCGGTGCCAGCGATGACCGCTGCGTTCCCGATGGTCGTGCTGGTGGTGCCCGAGGCGCTCGTGGTAATGCCAGCGCCGCCGCCACCGCCACAACCGGATAACATCGTGCCCAGCAACAGCACGGCTGACAGGGCGCTACGCGCGGAGGAAGAGGGCAGGGAATAAAGGTTCACGGCGGACTCCAGCCAGGTGGGCGGCGTTCGGTGGTGTGCCTGGAATCCGTTGGAGGGACTGAGGACGCGCGGCACCGAATGCTATGCGGGAAACTTTCCCACAAAAGGGCGATGGTGTCACGAGTTTTTCTCGGAGCGGCGACCTGCCGACCGTCGGCGACGGTAACTCGGCGGTTTGTCGGAGTTGGCCTATCGAAATCGGCCGGCGATACCCAGGTCAGCAATTAAAAAGTCTGGCATTCCATGCTACGGGCACGGGCGGGCTGACCTGGATACGTGCTGCATCAGGATGTAGTGGATTGACCAAGGCGTTCCAATCAAAAGCAGCCACCGCCGATGGAACCAGCAGGACCGCTGAACTCAGTCCATCGAGCCAGGCATCGCCGAGTGTCCGAGCCGCTGCACTGTCAGGCGCAGCCCAATCGGCAGGCAGATCGGTGAGTTCCAATCGATGTACGGCCACTTCTTCGGGCACATCGGCGACAACTACGCCGTGAGTTTGTGGTACCCGCCCGATTCCGGAGTGCACCAGTACTTCCAGCAGGGCACACGCATAGCTTGTCGAGACGAAGATCACGGCTCGTCCGGGGCTGTTCCAGCGTCCGCCGCCCAGGAAGGCACCCGTACCATCCCAGACCGGATGACGGCAGTCGGCGATGCGGAACAGCCGCATCAAACAGGTAAACCATAAAAAATCTGCCACAACAAAGCTTCCACCCGCCGACAGCCAATTTCGGACAGTGAAACAGCCAGTGGCGTCTGCCCCTCAAGGCGGGCGTGTGGGGTGTTGAGGAAGGCGCGAGCATCGTCCTCCGAATTCCAGACGTGCGCTGCGGTCGCGAAAATACGCGCCAACCGCTCGGCCCGTCCCGACTCCTCGGCACTCAGTCGTTCCTTTCGACGCTTGTAGGTTGCTGGTGGAATGATCGCGTGCAGTAACTGTGTCCGCTCAGCCGGCGTGGTTAGAACGTGCTCGATGCTGGCCCGCAGGGCACCCTTCGGCAGACCTTTTGCGACCTGCTCATCAAGATCGGCGAAGGACTGCGGGGGCGGTATCAGCGCAAGAACGGCGCCAATTTCTGCAGCAGAAATGAGGCTCATACGATACCCTTTATAAGCATCAGACGATGCTATATTCAGCGACAGAAGGGCGGGAGTCAAGGCTTCGGGGGCGGAAGCGGTGTCAGCGGGACCAGGTGACGCCGCTGCCTGACTCGGTCGTAACTGCATGACCTATATGTTATTTATTTTTAAAGGACAACTTCTCTGGAGCGGAGTCGTAGCAAAAAACGTAGGATCATAGTGGAACGTTATGATCCTATGGCGGCTCACTGACGACCTGTCAGACCATACCCGCCCGGTCGTATCTGCACCCACTAGTGATTATGTG
>CAIPBT010000180.1 GCA_903863375.1 uncultured Ferrovum sp. | reverse complement strand
TTTGTACGGCAGGAAACCTACTTCAGTGCAGACTTACCGGCGTAGCCGGTTAGTCGGAGCTAAAGTAGGTTACCGCCAAACTCTCTCAAAACCAAAAGCCCAGCCATCGTGCTGGGCTTTTGGTTTTGTGGTGGGTTAGCGAGGTGACTACCCAAAATCAGAACCGCCACAAGGCGGCCGGTATCGGACGCCCTGCAGCGCAGGCCCACCGTGAGCGGCTGGTGCGCCGCAGCTAAACTCCCCATTGCAGCCACAAGTTCAGCCCGAACTTCGGGCGCTTTGCTTTCTGCCGCAGAATTCTGACCAAATGCCGGCAAAACTGACTTGCTCCCGACTCCTGATGCCCAACCAGAATCGTGGACAGCGCCTCCTGACGGCTCTACTGAAGGGTGAACGACAGCGCCGTGCCGTTCACGCTGCCCTGTGCCTGCGCATCCTTGAATGTCACGTTGCCTGTCACGTCGACCAGAAAATCGACCTGGGTTTTGGCCACCGTCGCCCCACTTATGCTGGTGTCCGTCGTGATGATCGATACGGTTGCGTTTGCCGCGGTGGTTCCTGAAGAAATCTGGTATCCCTGAGTTTCAGTCCCTGCGGCTACCGTCATCGTGCTGTCGGTAAAGCAGTTCAAGGTGGCAATCGGACCGAAAGAGCCAATCGTTGCGAGCGTCGGCGGAGGTACATACGTCGCCACCACACAATACTGGGCACTTGTCGATGAGCCCAACAGGGCTGCGCTCTGGGCAGAAAGAAACACATTAGACGCACTGGAATACGGCGTGGTCGTACCATTGATCACGAGGTTGCCCGACAGGGTGATCGTGCCTTGCGAGGCGCTTTGTCCATTGAAGCTGGTTGCCACATTCGCGGCTGTCCCCACAATGCTGGCGGTGCCCGTAACCGGGATCGATTGGGCACCGGTCACGGCCGTTCCAGTGACGTTTCCGGAAAACTGAAACCCCAATCCAACGGTCTGGTTGTACGCGGTCGCAGCAGAGAAATTGATCGGCGGAACCGGGGCGTTGGTCACGACAGGCGTGTTGCTGCCGCCGCCGCAAGAGGCCACCAGCAAACAAGTGCCGAACAGCACGGTTGGTCGAAGCGAAAAACGGATAAGCATGGTCTACTCCTGATGATGACCGCACTTTACCGCATCGTTGCCAATTCCATGTAACCCAAGAGCCCATGATCGTCTCCGCCCGGATCTTTCCGCGCTGTTTTCCATCGATGCGCGTCAAGGAGTTCGCCTTTCATGGCTGACCTGCCGCAGTCTGCTTACCCGCAGCAACTCAAACGGGCACTGACGCCACGGGATCTGCTCGTCTACGGCATGATCTTCATGGTGCCGATCTCTCCCTTTTCCATCTACGGGTTTGTCGCGCAGGATGCCCATGGCATGGTGGTGCTGGCCTATCTGGTCGGAATGATCGGCATGCTGTTTACGGCGCTGAGCTACGCCGCAATGTCCGAGGCCTATCCCATGGCCGGCTCGGTCTACGCCTACGCGCAACGTGGGCTACATGTCACAGCAGGGTTTCTGTCGGGTTGGCTGATCCTGCTCGATTACATCCTGGCCCCGGCCTTGCTGTACATCCTGAGCGCGGTGGCCCTGCGGTCGATCTGGCCATCAGTTCCGGCCTGGGCCTGGATGCTGGCCTTCATTCTCTTCAATGCGGCGATCAATTGGCGCGGCATCGCCTTTACTGCGCGTGCCAACCGATATCTGCTGACGTTTGAGCTTTTCACCTTGCTGGTGTTTGTCGTGGCCGGCCTCATCACCCTGTATCACGGCCAGGGCGCAGGACATCTCACCTGGCGGCCGCTCTACGATCCCCCTCAATTCAGCGTCGCCACCGTGTTGTCCGCCACCTCGATCGCCGTGCTGTCCTTTCTCGGTTTCGACGGCATCTCGACCCTGTCAGAAGAAGTGGAGGGCGGCCGGTCGGCGGTAGGCAAGGCCACCGTGCAGGCCCTGGTGCTGATTGGTGCAATGTTCATGGTGCAAACCTGGATTGCCGCCGACCTTGCGCAAGGCATGCACATCAACTCGGTTGACAGCGCCTTCTACGAGATTTCAGGGCGGGCTGGAGGCCTCTGGCTGAAGCGCCTGGTGCTGAGCGCAGTGGCAATTTCTTCCGGCATCGCCAACGCGATGGCTGCGCAAGCGGCGGTGTCGCGCATCCTGTTTGCCATGGCAAGGGACGGGCAATTGCCTGCCGTGCTGGCGCGGATTCACCCGCGATTCCATACCCCGTACACCAGCACCTTGCTGGTCACGCTGGTGTCGGCGTTGACCAGCCTTGCGTTTATCGATCGGGTAGAGGACCTCAGCCGCTTGGTCAATTTCGGCGCCCTGTGCAGTTTTCTCGTCTTGCACGTGGCAGTCATCAATCATCATTTCATCCGCCAGCGCAGCGGTCGCTGGTTTCGGCACCTGCTGTGTCCACTGCTCGGCCTGTTGGTAATCGGCTACGTCCTGCTTGCCATGGATGCCACCGCCAAGCGCCTTGGGCTGATCTGGATCACCCTTGGCTTGGCCTACTATGGGGCACTGACCCTTTGGCTGAAACGCTCGGCGCGACTTGAGCTGTGATGCTGGCCAAGCGCAAATGACCGGCCGTCATTAAATACTTGAACGCGCGATTGTTGCGATGCATCATAGCGACAACCGGATTGGTGCGCGGTGATCCCGCCCACCAGAAGGGTTCACCCAACTGGAAAACAGTACGACATAAGTGGTCAGCGCCAGGACGCTGCCTCGCAGGTGCGAAGGGGTGGCTGTTTTCGTGCGTTGCACAAGAAGCGACGTCGACCAACCTGACTTCTGTAGGAGTATTGCACCATGGCACTTTCCTTTTTCAGCGTCCTGGGTTCCTCCCGTCGCCGTCCCCTGCCACATTCCCCGGTTGTTCCGGTGGCCGTGAATGTTGCCATACCGGATCGGCAAAATCATGGCGATCCCGCCCTTTCGGCCGGCCCGCGGATGTTGCCCAGCCTGTATTCAGTGGTTGGGCCGATGGCGGCCATCGCCGAGGCCTATAGCCGCGGCGTGCTGGCCGACAAGCATCCGTACCGGCAGGACTGAACGTCGGTCAGCGCGACGATCAGTCTGCCGGGACCGAACGGCGGGCAAACCAGCCGCACTGAACCGCAGACGGAATAGAGCAACACGCTCAGGCAAGGTACTATCGGCGGGGTTATAAACCACCATCACCCCGACCGAGAGGAACACTGCCGCCATGTCTCAGCATTCGCCGCAACTGGATGCCAGCCCGTACGCCCGTTTTGCCCTGCGCTGTTCGGATTGGGCCGAACGTTGGTTTCCAGATTCTTGGGTTTTTGCCACCCTGGCCGTCCTGATCGTGGCGAGCGCCGCCGTCGCCTTTGGTGGCACGCCCGGCAACGCAGCCCAGGCCTTTGGTAACGGCTTCTGGAGTCTGATTCCCTTCACCATGCAGATGGCCTTCGTGGTCATCGGCGGGTATGTGGTGGCCAGCAGCGGACCGGCCGCCTGGCTGATCGAGCGGCTTGCCAAAGTTCCTGACAATGGTCGCAGTGCGGTTGCCTGGGTGGCCCTGGTGACGATGCTCGCCTCCCTTCTCAACTGGGGGCTGTCCTTGGTGTTCGGGGGACTAATGGTGCGCGCCCTGGCCCGTCGGGCCGATCTGAAGATGGATTATCGCGCGGCCGGAGCGGCCGCCTACCTAGGTCTTGGCGCCGTGTGGGCCCTAGGGTTGTCCTCATCAGCAGCCCAGCTGCAGGCCAATCCGGCCAGCCTGCCACCGGCAGTTATTGCAATCACGGGCGTGATTCCGTTCACGCAGACCATTTTTTTGTGGCAATCCGGGGTGATTCTGGTCTGTCTGATGCTGGTGTCGCTGGCAATCGCCTATGCCACCGCACCGGGCGACGCCACGGCCCGCACCGCCGAAACCTGCGGGGTCGACCTCACGCCGTCCACACCGGTTGCGCCGCAGGCCAGTCGTCCCGGGGAATGGCTGGAATACAGTCCGCTGCTGATTGTGCTGCTGGTGGCCCTGTCGGCAGGCTGGCTGGTGCATGAGTTTTCGACCAAGCCCGCCATCATCGCCATTTCCGGTCTCAACACCTACAACTTGCTGTTCCTGATGGTTGGGGCCCTGCTGCACTGGCGTCCGCGCAGTTTCCTCGATGCCGTCAATCGGGCTGTACCGGCAACCGCCGGGGTGCTGATCCAGTTCCCGCTGTACGGCTCGATCGCATCGCTGCTCACCACCGTCAAGGACCCGGCGGGCCAGACCCTGGCGCAACACATCTCGGCCTGGTTCGTGCATGTGGTGAACCACGACACATATGCACTGGGCATGGGTATCTACTCCGCTGTGCTGGGTTTCTTCATTCCCTCTGGGGGCGGCAAGTGGATCATCGAAGCGCCTTACGTGATGCAGGTTGCCCGCGATGTGCACTATCCCCTCGGATGGGCGGTCCAGATTTACAACGCTGCCGAGGCCCTGCCCAACCTGATCAATCCTTTTTTCATGCTGCCTTTGCTGGGCGTGCTGGGACTGAAGGCGCGTGACCTGATTGGTTTCTCGTTTGTTCAGTTGCTGGTGCATGTGCCGCTGGTGCTGGGGCTACTGTGGTGGCTCGGCAGCACCCTGGACTACCTGCCGCCAGTGATGCCCTAAAACTCAAGCTCGGCCTGCATCCGCACAGTCACGGGCGGACTGGCCGCGCCGACGCCGCCCAGTAGGGCGGCGTTCCACTGCAAGGTTTGTCGCTGACCCAGGTGCAATTTGCCGAACAGGCCCGGACCGAGGGTCAGCGTCTGGTGTGAAAGCGGCCCTGGATGATTCCATTGCCG
>CAIPBT010000179.1 GCA_903863375.1 uncultured Ferrovum sp. | reverse complement strand
GCGCCCGTGGTCAGCGTGAATATCGAGCAGTACCAGTCCAACCGCATCACGGTGCTGGGTCGGGTGCAAAACCCGGGCGCGCTGAACTTCGACAAGGTGCCAAGCATTCTCGAGATCCTGGCCCGGGCAGGCGCCCTGCCGGTGATCGACAAGCAGGCCACGCTCACCCGTTGCGCCATTTTCCGTGGGCGCGACAAGGTGATCTGGGTAGACCTGAAAGCCCTGCTGTCACACGGCAATCCGGCGTACAACATCCGACTGAAACCGAACGACCTGGTGTACATCCCCGACTCCAACGACACCTCGGTGTATGTCATGGGCGCAGTGCCGCGGCCCGGCGCCTACCGGGTCACCCCAGACATGTCCCTGCTGGATGCCCTCGCACAGGCGGGTGGCCCGAACGAAGATGCACAACCCAAGGAAATCGCCGTGTATCGTCCGTCGCGTCAGGCGGTGCTGCGCGCGCCGCTGGCATCCTTGCTGACGGCCGACCAGAAGGTCAACTTCGCACTCGAGGAAGGCGACATTGTTTACGTGCCAACCAGTGGCATTGCCGATGTCGGGTATGTGGTGCGCCAACTGCTGCCCGGCTTGTCCTTTCTGACATTCGGACTGAGCACGACAAATGCCGTAAAATGAGAATCAATAGCTTCTGAACCAGAAGCAAAAGGCTCATTTTAATTCCCCAGGCGCATGAATTCATCTGGCTTTTCGCTGTCATTCCCCCGGGAACGCTTGCCCACCGTGCGTCTGCAGTCGGCATTGCTCTTTGGTGTCCTGACCATCCTCGTCGCAAGCCTGCTGCTCGGCAGCGCAGCCTATCTGGTGACCAGCGAAGCACAGCGCGAACGCGCCAGCGCGCTGGACCAGATTGCCCACACCGTGGCGCGAGAACTGGCGGACGGCATGGAAGAGCGCAAACGCCTCGTCAATCTGCTGGCCCGCGACCGCGAGTTATGGAGCCACGGACTGGACCATCCCGTCGCACGCGCGGCATTAGAGCGTCTACGCGCCAGCGCTGCCGCCACGGCCTGGGTGGGGGTTGCCGATCCGGGGGGGCTGGTGCGCAATGCCACCGACGGCATCCTGATCGGGGAGTCGGTGCGGGCGCGGGCCTGGTTTGTCTCGGGACTGCACGAACCCTACCTGGGCGATGTACACGACGCCGTACTGCTCGCCGACCGCCTGCCACCACGCATCAGCAACGAACCGTTGCGTCTGGTCGACTTCGCCTCCCCCATCGTTGAGGACGGCCGGGTGATCGGCGTGCTGGGCGTGCACGGTGACTGGGCCTGGGCCAGCAACCTGATCGACCGGGCCCTGCCGCCGCGCAATGAACGCAACGGTCTTGAGGTGCTGATTCTTGACCGCGCCAACCGTGTGCTGCTGCCCGCCGCCGGGCAAGTGCGGCAAGCCACGGGATCGACCCTGGCGGCCAACATTCCTGTTTTCCCCACCGATGACCGACGCGCTCTGGGATGGCGCGTGCTGGTACAACAGCCCGCCGCCCAGGCTTATGCAACCACCCGGAATGGCGTGATCAACATGGCTGCCGTCGGCGTGGCCGCTGTGCTGCTCGGTACCCTGGCAGCCTGGCTGCTCTCCGGGCTGATCAGTCGGCCGCTGGAGCATCTGGCTCGCGATACCCTCGACATCGACCCAGGCAAACCGCTGCCATCGGCACTGCCGGAATGGCGCAACCGTGAAATCGCGACACTGGCACACGCCTTCCAGGTACTGGCGCGCCGGTTGCTGTCTTCCCGGGAAGCGCTCGAGCGCGGTTTTTTTGAGCAGATGGCAGCCTTGCAGACTGCCCATCGCCAGCTTGAACAGCGCAGCGCCGATCAGGAGGCGATGCTGGACTCGCACTTGGCCGGCATCATCCGCCTGCGGGAATTGCGCATGACCTGGATCAACGGCACGCTCGCGCGGATGTTTCACTATCGTCCGGAAGTCTTGGAGCAGAGCTCGCTGCGCATGCTCTTTCCCGATGAATTGAGCTTTCTTGCCGTGTACCGGCAGGTATCAGCACAGCTCAGGTCGGATGGTTTCTACCGGGCACAGGTGATGATGCAGCGCTGTGGTGGCGCACCCGTCTGGGTCGACCTGAGTGTTTCTTCGCCCAAGGGCCCCACCGGAGAAACCCTGTGGATGCTGCACGACATCTCAGCGCTGAAGGTCAGTGAGCAGGCCGCCGAGCGGATGGCGTTCATCGACGACCTGACCGGTCTGCCCAATCGTGTCCTGCTGTTGGATCGACTGCAGCAGGCGCTGGCCGTCAACAGCCGCCTGGGTCAACAGGTGTGCGTGTGCTTCCTGGACCTTGACGGATTCAAGGCCGTCAACGACACCCATGGCCATGCCGCGGGGGACGAAGTGTTGCAACTGGTGGCGGGCCGCCTAACCAGTCAGATGCGGCAGAGCGATACGGTGGCGCGCCTGAGCGGGGACGAATTTGTCATGGTGCTGACTGCCGTCGAGCGTTCGGCCGAGTGCATCAAGGTGGTGGAGCGATTGATCGAGCGGATCGCTGCGCCACTGACCCTGGCCAATGGGGCGACCGTTGAGATCTCGGTCAGCATTGGTCTTGCCATGTCACCGGCACACGGCAAATCCCCGGATGTCCTGCTGCGCCGGGCCGACCAGGCCATGTACACGGCCAAGACTGCCGGCAAGAATCGCTTTGCCTTGTTCCAGCCGCAAGGCCGACGACAGGCGGAGCGGCCAGCCGACAGCGATGGCGACGGTGGCCGCGCCAGTGCCAGCGCCAGTGCGAGTGCGAGTGCCCGGGACGGTGCCCGCGACGCGCGCGCGGCACAGGACACCAGTACCGAGCGCTGAGGGACCGCGCCCGCGAGCCAGCGTAACGGGGTAATGCGCTCCCGTCGATTTTCCTCAAGTTCTCACCCGACTCGCCGTTAAGAATCCATAAGTCCGCCCGAATCCGATCCAGGCTGGGCAGGACCATGCTCATCCGCCCGGATGCGGCAGATGTGGCCTCTGACATTTTCAGGACGGGAAGGACACTTCCAGCATGACATTGCGCTCAACGAATCCGTTGGCCGACCCCAGGTTCAGCCTGTCGCTGCTGCTTTGCATCGGCATCCTGTTCCTGTCGGGCTGTGCCACCCGTGCGTCGCAGTACACCACGCCCGCCATGCCACTGCCGGCCAGCTTCAAGCAGGCCCTGCCGGCACTAACGCCAGCCACGCTGATCGGCGGCCCGGACGGCGCCAAGGCAGACAGGCTGGCGGCGGCGGCGGCGGCAAAAAAGCTCGATGCAGCGCAACTGCGGGAATGGTGGCGCGGCCTAGGTGACCCAATCTTGAACGATCTGGTAGATCGCGCCCTGGCCAACAACCTTGACCTGCATATCGCCACCGCACGCATCGAACAGGGACGCGCCCGTGCTCACCAGGCGCACGCCAACGAACTACCCGTGGTGGGTGCTTCGTACGAGGCCGTACAGCAACGGGCCAATACCTCATCCGTGGGCCAGATCAATACGTCGGGCAGTTCGACCTATCACGTGCTGCAGCTCAGCGTGACCGCACCGGTTGACCTGTGGGGTGAGCGCAGCGGCCAGGCCGACTCGGCCAGCCTGCAACTGGCACGCATGAACTTCCTGCGCGAGGACACCCGTCGCACCGTGGTGGCCAACACCGTTGGCCTGTACGTGGACTACCTGTCGCTGAACGACCGTATCCGCATTGCGCGCGAAACCGAAAAGCTGCTGCGCGGCATGCTCGAGTCCGTCCACGGGCGCATGGAAGGGGGCGATGCCACCATGACCGACTACGAGCAGCAGCGGGCGGCCGTGCATTCCGTGGCTGCCACCATTCCGGTATTGGAACTGCAGCGCGCCAATGCCGAAAACGCGCTCGCCCTGCTGTTGGGCGTGGCCCCAAGCGCCCTGGTGCTGCCCAACGACAAAGGCCTGGCCAGCGTCACCTTCCCGGCACACCTGCCGCAAATTCCCAGTGAACTGCTGCTGAACCGGCCCGACGTGCATGCGGCAGAAATGCGCCTGCATGCGGCCCACGCCGACCTGGAAGTGGCGCGCGCCCGGCTGTTGCCGCGCCTCGACCTGACCGCCCAAACCGGCTACGGCTCGCAGTGGCTCACCCAGATGCTGAGCCCATCAGGGTTTTACTGGAACGCAATTGCCAACCTGTCGGCCACCCTGTTCGACCATGGCGCCCGGGTCGATGACATCGCCTTTGCCGATGCCGTGCGCGAGGAGCTGGTCGAGACCTATGTGCAGTCGATGTATTCGGCCATCCGTGAAACCGAAGATGCCCTCGCCAGTGTGCGCTTCAACAGTAAACGCCTCGACCTGCAGAAAATCGCCAGCGAAGCGGCCGAGAATGCCTGGCGCTGCAGCGCAGAGAGCTACGGGGTTGGCGCCGTTGACTACATCACCCTGCTCGACACCCAACGCACCTATTTCAGCAATCTCGACACCCTGGAAAGCGTGCAGCACGACCGCATGCGTGGTTTGGTGGCCCTCTACGCTGCCCTCGGTGGCGGCACCACCATCGACCAGAGCAATCCACAGGCCGACCAGCCCGCAGATCCCAAACTGGCAGTTGCCTTCGGCAATTCGCAGCAGCTTGCCCTAAAGCCTGCCACGGCGCTCGCCGATGACGGCGCCTGGGCCGTGCTGTTGCCCGGCATGCAGGACCAGGACGGCACCCGCCGCGTGCCCCATGACCTGGAAACCCGGTTTCCCGAGCAGATGAACAAGCGCCGGGTGGTGCTGCATTCGTATGGTGAAGCCGCGCAGGGCGAGGCCGTGCAGGCCACGTGGTATCGCGTGTTCGTCAGCGGTTTTGCCAGCAAGGATGAAGCCGACCAGTTCTGCGCAGCCCTCTCGATGCAGCTGGAGCGCTGCGACGTGATGGCCACCAGCGCCCCCCAGTTTCAGGAAGGCAGGACGCGCCCGGTGACGCGCCAGGCCCACGCGGAGTAACCATGTCTCACACCCCTGCTGAATCCCGCACACCCGCTCTGCCCGCAGCGCCGGGCAGCGCGGATACCCGCTTGCTGCGCGACACCTTCCGCCCGGAGGGCAACCACGGTAGCTTGCGCTGGTTTTGCGCCGAAGTATTCCGGTCTGCCGACCTGCGCCGGGAATTGCCCGGACTCGCGGTTGCCGCCCTGATCTACAACGTGCTCGGGCTGGCCATGGCGCTTGCCATGCTGCAGATCATGGATCGCGTGGTGGTCAACCAGGCGCACGAAACACTGTTTTTCCTGGCCTTCGGCGCCATGGCTGCCATGGCGATCGAAGAGCTGATGCGCGCCCTGAACGGTGCGGTCACCGGCTGGGTGGGAGCGCGTTTCGAACATTGCATGACCATGGCGGCACTGGCACACCTGATGCGGGTGCCCCTGCGCCGGCTGCAGGCCGAAGAGCCTGGCGTGCATGTGGAACGAATCGCGGCAGTGGCCAAGGTGGCCGAATTCTATTCGGGCGAGGCGCTGCTCGTGCTGTTCGACCTGCCGTTCGCACCGCTGTTCCTGATCGCGATTGCCCTGATCGGTGGCTGGGTGGTGCTGGTGCCGGTGGCCATCCTGGTGGTGTTCACCCTGGTGGGCGCCCGCTTCGCCCACTGGATGCGCCACAACATCGATCAGCATCATCTGGTGGAAGACCGCCGCATCGGTTTCCTGATCGAGGTGCTGTCCGGCATCCATTCGGTCAAGACCATGATGATGGAAGCGCAGATGCTGCGCCGCTACGAGCGGCTGCAAAGCAGCAATGTTAACGTCGGCGAAGCATTGTCTTACGGCAACGCGATGACCGCGTCAACCGGCATGGTGTTCGCCCAGATCATGACGGTGGGAACGATTTTCATCAGTTCGATCGCCGTGCTGGGCGGCCACATGACGCCCGGCGGCCTGGCTGCCTGCATGACGTTGGCGGTGCGTGCCCTGCAGCCGTTGCGCCGCGCCCTGGTGGTATGGCTGCGCTATCAGGCCATCCTTGCCGCCCGCCTGCGCGTGCAGGAAATCGCCGACCTGCCGGTCGACGACGCAGCAGGCGCAAGTACGATGCCCCCTCTGAGCCGGGACCTGGTTCTGGAGGGTGTGACCATCGCCACCAGCGCAGGCACGCCGCTGCTGGCAGATGTCTTCCTGCGGATTCCGGCAGGGCGCTGCATCGCCATCGAAGGCCGTAGCGGCAGCGGCAAAACCACCGTGATGCAGTTGCTGGCGGGACTTGTTGCGCCGGCGCGAGGACGCGTGCTCGCCGACAGCGAAGATCTCGCCGGCTTCGAGCCAGACAGCCTGCACCGCCAGATCGCCCTGCTGGGCCAGACGGGCTCGGTGGTGGCGGGCACGCTGCTCGAAAACCTGACCATGTTTGATCCTGCGCTGGAGGCCAATGCCATCGCCACCGCGCAGGCCGTCGGGCTGGATCGCATCGTGGCCGACATGAAACTGGGCTACGCCACCCCATTGGGCAAAGGCAACGCCGAGACCCTGGCGCTCGGCACCCGACAACTGATCAGCATCGTGCGCGCCCTGACCTGCAACCCCAGCGTGATCCTGTTTGATGAGGCTAATACGTCTCTCGACATCACGAGCGACCGTCAGCTCTGCGCCTTTCTCGCCGAGCTGAAGACCCGTGCCACCCTGGTGATCGTCTCGCATCGCCCCTCCCTGCTGGCGCTGGCCGATCAGGTCTACCACATTGCCAATGGCCAGCTGCACACCGGGCGCGCGCCCGGCACCGAAGGGCAGCAAACCCTGGCTGTCCCGTCGATCGCGGCCGAACGCCCGTGCCCCGATACCGCCGACGGCAGTCAGCTGATCGCCGCACATTTTGGCCAGCCATCGGATCTCTCGCGCTGCCTGTGGCCCTTGCTGCAGGCGCTACGCTGGCAGGGTTCTGCCCGGGAACTGGCGGAGGTGCTGCCACATGCCGAAGCCGCACTCGACCTCTCCGGACTGTGCAACCTGCTGCCGCATCTGGGTTTCCAGCCGCAATTCCTGCGCACCGCGCCAGCCGCGCTGGATCACCGACTGATGCCCTGCCTGTTCCTGCCAAACAACCAGCCGGCCATGGTGGTGCACGCGCGCCTGCCCGATGGGCGGCTGCAGGTCACCCAGGCCGAGGACATGCAAGATGCATCCACCCCGTCCGGACACCTGCCACCCCGCCGGGAGATCGACGCGCCGACCACACCGGGCGAGATCCTCTGCTTCAAGGCTGTGACGTTTCCGCCGCGGGAATCCGGCACTGCGAACTCGTGGTTCGACCGCCTGGGGCAGCGCTTCCAGCGCCATGCCCTGCTCGCCTTCCTGCTGACCCTCGCCAGTACGGTGCTGGGGCTGACCGCGCCCCTGTTTGTGCGTGCCATCTATGACCATGTCCTGCCGACCGGCGACCTGTCCGCCGGCACCATGCTGTTGGTCGGCGTTGGCATCGCGCTGTTGCTGGATGTGCACCTGCGCCGCCTGAAGAGCCGATTGATGGCCCATGTCGGTGGGCGGCTGGAGTTCATTCTGGGTATCAGTGCGTTCCGCAGCGTGATCGGCCTGCCGCTGCATCAGGTGGAAAATACGCCCGTGAACCGCCAGGTGGCGCGGCTGCGCAGCTTTGAGAGCCTGCGCGAGTTCTTCCTCGGCCCGCTCACGATCATCGCCTTCGAACTGCCCGCCAATCTGGCAATTGTGGTGGCGATCGCCATTCTGAACCCCTGGGCACTGGCGGTGATCGTGACATCCACCTTGCTGTACGGCTTGCTGTATCTGGCCACCCGTGGCCCCGTCGCACGAGCCGTGACGAATCAATCGCAGGCTGCCCAGGGCCGCTGGGAATTCCTGAACGAGACCATGACCCAGATGCCATTGGTCCGGGCCTCCGGGCGCGGCAACACCTGGCTCGACCGCTTCCGCGACCTGAGTGGCAAGGCCGTTTATACGGCCTATCGCCAGCACCAGCTGCATGCCCGCATCACGGGCGCGGCACAAACCCTGAGCAAACTGACCGGCCTGGCGGCCCTGACCGTTTCCACCCTGATCTGCATCGAAGGCGGCATCAGCACCGGCACCCTCGTTGCCACCACCATGTTGGTCTGGCGGCTGACCGGGCCCCTGCAAAACGTGTTCGTCGCGATGACCTCCCTCACACGCATCCGCAGCAGCATGCGCCAGATCGAGACCCTGATGAAGCTGCCGCCGGAGAGCGACACCGGCATGACCCAGGTGGTGCGCAAGGCCACCACACCGAGCACCCTGGTGTTCTCGCGGGTGTCCTTCCGTTATGCCGCCGATTCCGACCCCAGCCTGCTGGGCGTGCAATTCAGCATCCAGCCCGGCCACGTTGCCGTGATCGCCGGCAATAACGGTTCTGGCAAATCGACGCTGTTCAAACTGATTGCCCGCGCCTACCTGCCGCAGGCCGGCACCATCCTGCTCGACAACCTCGACATCCGGCAGATGGCGATCAGCGAACTGCGCGCGCGCATCGCCTACATGCCGCAGAGCCACGACATCTTCCACGGCACCGTCGCGCAGAACCTGCGTCTGGTGGCCCCCACGGCCAGCGATGCAGAAGTGGCCTGGGCGATGGACATGGCCGGCCTGAGCGCCGACGTCCGGGCGCTGCCCGAAGGCCTGCAGACGCGCATTTCCGGTAGCCGCTCGGAAAAACTACCGAATGGCTTCCGTCAGCGCTTGGCACTGGCCCGCGTCATGCTGAAGCCTGCCGCCCTGGTGCTGTTGGACGAACCCGGCACCGGCCTGGATGACGCCGGCTCACAGGCGCTGGAGCGCTGCGTGGCCTGGCTGCGCGGCCGCAGCACCGTGCTGATGATTTCGCACCGCCCGAGCCACATGCGTCTGGCCGATACGGTGGTGCTCATGAACCGTGGCTCCGTCGTCGCAGCGGGTGCCTTCGATCAAGTCAAGGAACGCATCACCTCGGGGATTTCACAATGAGCCTCTTCCACCGCACCGCCACCTTTCCGGATTCTTCCAACAGCCCTGTACTCGGTCGTCGTGAACGCAGCCTGCTCTCGGAAACCACCCAAATCGAGGAAGAACAGATCCCAGCGTTCGTTCGCCCAATGCTCTGGGTCACGGCACTCGCGTTGCTGCTGCTCGCACTCTGGGCCATTTTCGTCCAGGTGCGCGAAGTGGCCAAAGCGCCCGGGGAAGTGCTGCCGGTTGGCAACATCAAGGTAGTGCAACACCTGGAAGGCGGCGTGGTTGCCGACATTCCGGTGGAAGAGCATGCCTTGGTGAAAGCCGGCCAGATCGTGCTGCGACTGGAGAGCGGTCAGGCCCAGGCCGAGCTTGCGCAGACCCAGACCCGGCTGTGTGCACTGCGCCTGCGCTCGGAGCGTCTCACCGCCTTCGCCAATGGCCGGACACCGCATCTGGCCATGCCGGACTGCCAGTATCCTGACCTGGTCGCCGCCGAACTCGCCTTGTACCGCCAACAAGTAAATGCCCGGGGCAGCAGCCTGTCGGTCTTGACCGACCAGTCTGGCGAACGCACCCAACGTTTGAACCAGTCGCGCGACCTGCTCGCGTCGGCACAGGAGCATCAGCGCCTGACCGCGCAGTTGCTGAGCATGCGGGAAGAGTTGGCTCAGCGCCGGCTGGTCACGCAAAGTGTGCTGCTCGAAACACGTCGGGCAAAAGTCAGCGCCGACAGCGAAGTGGCCCGCCTGACCGACGAAATCAGTGTCAACAGCCGCGAGATCAGCGAAGCCAACCATCGTCGGACTGACACCGGAAATCAGATCCGCCGCGAGGCCCTGACCGAGCTCAGTACGGTCGAGGCCGAAATGAACGAAACCCGCGATGCGTTGAGCCGGCTGCAGGCGCGCACCGATCATCTGATTGTGCGTGCGCCAATCACCGGCTACGTGCAGGACCTGAAGGTCAACACGATTGGCCAGGTGATTTCGCCCGGGGCCACGGTGATGCAGATCGTGCCCGATACCTCACCGCTCGAGGTGGCCGTGCGGGTGCAGCCCAAGGACATCGGCCATGTGCAGGAAGGCCAGCCGGTCAACATCCGCGTGTCCAGCTACGACTACACACGTTTCGGCTACGCAACCGGCGTACTGCGCCGCATTTCTGCGTCAAGTGTGCCAAGCGAGGACAACAAGCCCTATTTCCGCGCCTGGGTGCGCCTGGATCACCCGTATCTTGGCTCTACGCCAGGCCAGTACCCGCTTCAGCCGGGCATGAGCCTGGAAGCGGAAATCGTCACAGGTGAAAAATCGCTTCTTGCCTACCTGGGCAAACCCGTCATCGAAATTTTCTCCAGCGCCTTCCACGAGCGCTGATCGCAACGTCATTACCGCCACCTGAGCTGAGCCGAGCCTAGCGGCCGGAGGGCAGCACGCCCTTGCTCAGGGAACATGAAACTGTAGTCACGGGATACGTCGACCATGGCCGAAAACAAGGGACCAAGCAATACGGGAAAGGGACCGGATGTTCCGGTCGGCAGCGGCCCCATCACGCCGCCGGCAGACCAGGGTGCGACGTATGGCTATGGCCGGGGTCGCGGCCTCGCGGAAAAACCGGCGGCTGAGGCGGTTGACCATCTGAAGGTGGATGGTCGCATTGATGGGCAGGGTTACGAAAACATCCAGAGCCCCATCCGCACGATTCCTGAACAGGCGTACGAACAAGATCCGGTTGGCAGTCACCTCGAGGGTGGCGCTGGCGTCGGCCATGCGGGCTACGTCTCTGCATGGCCCACCTTGCCCGTCATCGAGACCGGCAGTCATGGCGCGCAGGCACCGGTGCCCTTCGTCGATCAGCCGCTGCCTGCGGCCCATATCGCACTGGATCCCTTTGCTCCGGCATCCGAAATCCACTTGGCGGCTGGTCCTGACCAGATCCATCCAACTAGTCTGGGCAGTATCGGCGATCATGCTGCAGGGCCAGCAGCCGTACTCGGTGGCAGCAACGTCGGCACGGGCATCGTGGCAATCAACATGCCGCAGGGTACGCCTGCGTCACGCCCCGCCACCGCGCCCCCGACCAATACGGTTCCGCACACATCGACGGTTCCGCACACCAGTACGGTTCCGCATACGTCGACGATTCCACACACCAGCACGGTACCGAATACAGCTACCGCTCCACATACAAGCACGGTGCCGCATACGTCGACGATTCCGCACACCAGCACAGCACCGCACAGCCCCACCGTTCCCCATACGAGCACGGCGCCACATACAAGCACGGTACCCCACACCAGCACTGCCCCGAATACAGCTACCGCTCCACACACAAGCACGGCGCCTCACAGCCCTACCACACCTCACACAAGCACCGCGCCGAGTACCGCGACTGCTCCTCACACGTCGACCGCACCGAGCACAGCGACTACTCCGCATACGAGTACCGCTCCACACACAGGCACCGTACCGAGTACCGCCACTGCTCCGCATACGAGCACCGCGCCGAGTACCGCCACTGCTCCGCATACGAGCACCGCACCCAGCACCAGTGCGGTACCTGGCACCACTACCGTGCCAAAGTCAGCGACCGTGCCAAAACAGGAGCACGGCGCCTCACAGCGCCACTGGTCCGCACACAAGCACCGCGCCAGGCACGAGTAGCGTGCCAAAGTCGGCAAGTGTGCCGAAGACAGCGACCGCCCCGCAGTCGAATTCCGCTCCGCACGCTGACGTCGGGACCGATACTCCGGCTGCACACGGACCAGAGACCAACGCGCACAGCGACTCGGGGACTCCAGAGAGCGCTGCGCCGAAGACAGGGCCCGATCTCAATATTTCGATCGTTGCAGACACTGGAACTGGCTCGCACCAAGATGTTGTCTCGCAAGACAGCGGTGCGCCGAAGACTGCCACTACGCCAAGCGGGTCGACCGAATCAGCCACCGCAGCTGGCCAGCACAGCGATGCTGTGACGCAGGAAAATCCCGCGCCAAAAACAGTCACCGCTCCTCACACCGCGACTGTGCCGGGCACCGACACTGCTCAAAATACCGACTCCTCGGTTCAAGCCGCGACGGCGCCGAAGTCAGCGTCAATTCCGCACTCGACGACGGCACCACAGTCGGATACTGCTCCCCATGCTGACGTGGCAACCGACGCTGCTGCCTCACACGGACCAGAGACCACTGCGCACGGCGACGCGAGTCCCCAAGAAAGTGCTGTGCCGAAGACAGCGACTACCCCGAGCATGTTGACCGCTCCAGACGCCGCAACTGGCGAGCATAGCGATGTTGTCTCGCAAGACAGCGGTGCGCCGAAGACCGCCACTACGCCAAGCATGTCGACCGATTCAGGCACCGCAGCTGGCCAGCACAGCGATGCTGTGGCGCAGGAAACTCCCGCGCCAAAAACAGTCACCGCTCCTCACACCGCGACTGTGCCGGGCACCGACACTGCTCAACACAGCGACGCCGTGTCTCAGGCTGCTTCCACACCGAAGTCAGCAACCATTCCCCACACCCCGACAGCACCGCAGTCGGACAGTGCTCCACACGCCGACGGCACAAGCAACGCCACAACGATGCACGGAACAGAAATCACGGCGCACATCGATGCGACGCTCCCGCCCGCACCAGAAGCCCAAGCCAGCGTGAGTGTCGCAGAAGCTCTCCACCATGGCCTGGACGCTGGCACGGACCTGTTCCATTTCGGCGACATCGGAGGATCGCAAAGCCTTGGCGCGGCGAGCAGCAGCTCTGGTTGGGCAGATGCAATCGACAGCGATCACGGCTCGGCATTCGGCGCCGGTGCCGCTGCGGATGGCTGGACACACGCCGTAGATGCGGAACATCCGGCTCATCCAGCGCCCCAGGGTACAGACCCGCTGGCACAGGGTGATCACAGCATTCCCGGGGCAGACCACGGGCAGGTCGGGATTGAGCATCTGGACAAACATGACCATTGATCGACTGACGTTTTCGGAGCGATGACCTATGGGCGTCATCAAGAAAGTCCTTTACCGCGGCAACGTTCTCAGTACGCCCCGCCACAAGCACTTCTTCCTCGACATGGAAGAGAACATCCATATCCACTACCGGGATTTGCGAGTGGAACTCAGCCGGGCGGAATTCGAGGATATTGCCAAGGCGTTCGCCGTGCAGTCGCAGGAACTGCTTGCGATCATCGGAGCGCGTGACTACCAGGATGGCAAATTGCCGAACGCAAATCAGGACGAAGTCCGGATCTGGACCGATTCGCTGCTGAAGCATCCCGTCCGCTACCACCCGCGGCGCGTGTCACTTGAAGAGTGCACTGACGGCTATCACCTGCATCTGCGTAACCACAAGATCCTGCTCGCCGCAGAAGACTTCCGCGCCTTGGCGCAGGTGTTCCGCAGCATCGACATGGATGGGCCCTATGCCGCGTCTTACGAAGAAGTGGTGGCCCTGTTTGAGGCCAATGATGTCGATTTCACCTTAGCTGTCGGCAACGTTCCTGGTGAAGTGTTCGCGGCACTGCTGCCACAACACCATGTTGCAAAAGCCCAGGCCATTCTGACGTCGATCGGTTTCACCACAGACCCGAATGCGAAAGACCGGGTCTATCAAGGCAAACGGCTGAAGGTCCGCCTTGCCGTTGATGCGCGCCGGAAGGCAGAGGATTACGCCAACGTCCGTGCCCACCGGGGCACCGTCCGCTTGCTCGATTACCTGATGGAACGTGGACCGGCCATTGATGCCAACGAGTTGAACCGGATGGGGTGCCAGGTGCTCGACCTGTATTACGCCCTGCTGCAGGGGCAAAACCGGCCGATCGAAGACGACGTGGAAAGCTGGTTCTACAACGTCGCCGAGCAGCGCGTGGTCTTTCCCTGGCGACAGCCGGGAGCCGCCTCGGGTGCGGCGCGCGCACAGGCCATCTACCAACAGTGGTATCACTGTCTCGACAGCTTGCGGCTGGGGTTCACCAAGCCAGTCAAACGCGTCTACCCAAAGCCACAGCAGCAGCAACTGCTGCAGCGCATGCGTGACTGGTTGACGAAAGAACTGACCACCCGTCCGGCCGTGCAACGCATCCATCTGATGGGATCGAGTCTGCGGGGCGACATGGGACGGTACGACATTCCCTTCGTCTACCGTCGGCACGTGAAGGTAGGGTCGGATATCGACATGTTGATCGAGATCGACCCCGAGCAGGAGAAGGCCCTGCCAAACAGCTGGAAGCTCTACATGGAGCGTGCGTCCAACAATACCTGCGCGGTCTATCACCTGGGTGAACTCGCCATGGCGGAGGGCATTTCCGACTGGCAGGCCCTGTTTCCGTCGATCCCTTTCACAGCACATCTGCTGGAAGCCTACGTCTTTCTGCCCTCGCGCTGCGACGCGGCCCGCAAGGATGCGTTCCTGAAGGAATTCCACGCCGAAGTCTTCTACGATCGGGATGCGAACGTGATGGCAGCCGGTGGCCAGCCGCATCTGATCCGTCAGATCGAAGAGGCGTATGGTTTCGATGCGGCGCGTGTGGATACCCTGAAAGAGGCCAGTGGCAACCGCCTGTATCGGGTGGCGGCTGGCGCGACCACTGGCATCCTGAAGATCACGCTGGATGCCGGAACCTATTCGCGTCGCAAGCTCGCTGAGCACGCCCGTTACGAGGCCTGCCTGATCCTGGCCTTGCAGGCCCGCGGCATCTCCACCCCGGGAGTGATCGCTTCGCGTACCGGTCTGACCGCCACGATTGATGGGTATCAGGCCATCCTGTTTGAATGCTTTACGGGCGACGTATGTGACACGCTCGAGTATCCGACGGCCAAGGCGGCCACGGCGCTGGCGCAACTGCATCGCGTGCAGCAAGTTCCTCCCCTCGGGCTGACCGAGGAATTTGCTTACGACGACTTCTGCGCAATCTGGATGCCCTACTTCCGTCGCTCGTACCAAACTCCGGATCTGCCAAAGGCCCTCGCGGATGCCTGCGCCAGCATGGCCACAGCCGCCGCCTATTTTGATGATCCGGACGTGCGCTCCGGGCTGCTGGCACGCAGCCAGCCAGTGCACTGCCATGGGGACGTAAAACCGCGCAATGTGATCCAGCATGTCGATGGCAGTGTCGCCTTCTTTGATTTCGACAACGCACTGTTTGCCCCCCGCCTGACCGACGCCATTGATGGTGGCATCACCTTCTCGCTCGCCGAACAGCATATTGACCGGATCGACTTCCAGCGCTTCGATGTTTTCCTGGCGGCCTATCGACAGGCCATCACGCTGACGGCAGCAGAAGAGGAAGACCTGCCACAGTGGATACAGCTTTGCACCCTGCTGCAGTTCATCCGCGAGCTGACCACGTGGACCATCAGCAAGGACGGCATGCGGCTGCGGCGGGCTGTTGCCATCGCCCACTTCGCCGCTTCGCTGCCCAGTCTGCACCAGGAGGCGGCCGTCGCCTGATCCCCTCATCCCCCCGGCTGCCGATCCGCTGCCACGCGCCCCCTCCGGCGGGCGCGCCCCATGGTTCAAGCCGGGATCGACATCGAGATAGAGACCACGTCCATCGCTCCAACCGACCTTTCGCTGACGGCGACGCTGCTGAGAGTCGCGCCAGCCCTGACCACGCACTGGCTGGCTGGCATCGAGGAGGTTGCGCTGGCCTGGCCTGCGGGTACCTTCGCGGCTCGCCTGGCCTGGGATGACCTGCCGGCGGTCACGCTGCCAGACGTGCCGCTGCCGGAAGACATCCGGCGCAGTCACCCGCAGCGGATCTGGCAATATTTGGCAGGGCGCCTGTGCGCCGAGCAAGCCTTGCATCTGGCGGGGCTGCCGGGCTTGCATCGGACTGGCCTGCAGGGCTTGGTGGGCCGCGCACCAGGAGGGGCACCGATCTGGCCCGCCGGCTGGTGTGGATCGATCAGTCACACCGCAGGGCGTGCCGTCGCGCTGGCAGCCCCCTGCACCGCGGTGCAGGCTTTGGGCGTCGACGTGGAAACGCTGCTTGATGTCACAGCCCTACCCGCCGTGATCCGGGCCTGCCTGACGCCGCACGAGCGCGCGGCCCTGCCGGCCGACGCGACGCAGGTGTGCCGCACAACCACCCTGATATTTGCCGCCAAAGAAGCCTATTTCAAGGCGGTGCATGCCAATGTGGGACGATTCATCGACTTCCCGGAAGTGGAAGTGCGCGACATCGACTGGGGCATCGGCTGTTGTCGGCTGGCACCCGTTGCAATGACCCGGCCTGCCGGAGATGTGGCGTTGCCTGCTGCCCTGCCGGTGCTGGAAGGGCGCTTCTGTCTCGATTATCCCCGGTTATCCGCCTGGGTAGCAGTCTGGTAGCACGACCCGCCCAACCGTCTGTGCACCCGGATTTCCGTTGAAGTCTTTGATTCTTTAGATAGCCTCATTTGTGGGACAAATATCCACAAAGTTTTTGTTAAAAACCGCAAAGTAGAGGAAAACCCCTTACCCGAACAATGGTGTCTGGTAGAGTTCGGAGCTCGATTACTCGTTCGGAAACTGTTCCAGCCATGCTCATGAAGACGAAAAAAGAGCCGATTGGCATCGAACGGATCGCGGCCGTGCACTTTTTCCTGCACGACTTGAATCGCACCTGTGATCATTATGTGAACGTGTTGGACTTCCAGGAAGTCGCCGTATCCACCCCCGCTTTCGAGATCGAGCATCACGCGCGCGCTAGCGTGGTGGAGGCGGGAGACGTGCGTTTTGTCCTGTTCGAAGCGACGGAGCCGCGCGGAGAAACCCACCAGTGGCTGCAGCGCCATCCTGAAGGGGTGGGCCGGGTAGTCTTCGACGTGACCGATGCCGAGCGGGCCTTTGCCCTGCTGACAGAGCGCGGTGCCACCCCGGTTTCTGGCATTCAGCGACGCGTGGTGGAAGGCGGTCTGGTGAGCTGGTTCGACATCGCTACCGCTTTCGGCGACACGCTGTTCCGCTTCGTTCAGCACGAAGGCCGCACGCCGATCATGCCGAACCTGCAGCGCCTCGACACCACCGGGCACGTGTCGAACCGGTTCGGCATCACCCATATCGACCATGTCACCACCAACTTCCTGACAATGCAGCCGGCATTGGCCTGGATGGAACAGGTGATGGGCTTTGAGCGCTTCTGGAACATCGACTTCCACACTCAAGACGTCGACCGTGGCAACGTCCATGGTTCCGGCCTCAAGTCGATCGTGATGCACGACCCCTACTCGGGTCTGAAATTTGCCAACAACGAGCCCGCTCAGCCGAATTTCCACTCCTCGCAGATCTACCTGTTCTATGTCGACCATCGGGGTGCCGGCATCCAGCACCTGGCGCTGGGCGTGACGGATCTGATCGGTGCGGTCAACGGCATGCGGGAGCGCGGCGGACAGTTCATGCCAACCCCGAAAACCTATTACGACATGCTGCCGGAACGGCTGAGGGAAATCGGCGTGAACCACCTCGAGGAAGAGCTCGATGTGTTGCGGGACATGCAGATCCTGGTCGACGGTCAGGCCGATCGCAGCTACCTGCTGCAGATCTTCATGAAAGAGGCTTCGGGCATCTTCCACGATGCGGAAGCGGGCCCCGTATTCATCGAACTGCTGCAGCGCAAGGGCGACCTGGGCTTTGGCGGTGGCAACTTCCGGGCACTGTTCGAGAGCATCGAGCGGCAACAGCAGGTGGAAGGGCGCGTACCGGCCTGAACCGCAGCAACGGAATCTGACCGTCCGACAAATTCTGACTGTCGCGATATCAGCCGACCGACCCGACCTGGTCGGCCAACCCCTGGCACGTTCAGGTGCCCCAGGCGCGTGCCGAGCCAGTCGTTCTCATTGCCGTGCCGCCACCATCGCAGCAATCTCCTGCACCGACGACGCATCGGTCAGCATGTGCAGGTGGTGGGCTTCCACTATCCGAACTTCCAACGCCGGAATGAAGGCAGCCCAACCCCCATTGCGGCTTTTCATGGGATCTTGCCGCAGCCGTACACTGGATACCACCAACAGGGCGGCCCCGTCGAACGAAGGACAGTGCCGCATGTAGTCGCCGGCGGCTGCCAGGTTGGTGGTGGTGCGCCGCCGCTCCAGCGGGGCGAGTTCGGCATCCTGCTGATGCACCCCCGAGAGTTCAACCTGTTCGGAGGCCCCGTGCCAGCGCTGGCGCACGAACGCCAGCAGATCGCGCGGCGACGTGGTGAACAGACGCCGCGCCTGCGCCAGCCGGAAACGCCAAGGACGCAGCCATTCGGGATGATAGGTATCCACCAGGATCAGTGCGCTCACCACGTCACCGCGGGCTCGCAATTGCTGGGCAACTTCGTAGGCGATGAAACCGGCGAAGGAATAGCCGAGCAGGCGATAGGGGCCCTGCGGCTGCTGCGCCAGGATGATCTCCAGATAATCCCGGGCCAGCGACTGCACCGATTGCGGGCCACTGCCGGGATCGAAGGCAGAAAGCTCCTGGGCAGCAAATACCCCGTAGGCACTGCACTGGCCATCCAGCGCGGCGGCGAGGGAACGATAGATGTGCACGCCCGACAGCATGAACAGGGGACTGCCAGACACCGGGCGGTTGAGCAGGATCGGTCGGGGCCGGACCGGGTCACCCTGCACCAGATGGCTGGCGAGGCCTGCCACCGTGCCGGTTTCAAACAACACTCTGGCAGGAATGTCGCAGCCCGTGGTGCGCCGGATGTCCTCCAGCAGAACAACACCACGCAGGGAGTCTCCACCGAGTTCAAAAAAATTGGCGTGAACGGCAACAGCGCTCAGGCCCAGCACGCGCGCAAAGGCGGCAGCAATCGCCTGCTCATGCGGTGTGGTGACTTCGTCGGCGACAGCCCCGGCTGTCTGCGCCGGGTTCACCCATGGCATGGCGATCAAGGCACCACGGTCGAGCTTGCCGTTGACGGTCAGCGGCATGGCGTCGAGTGTCACCAGATGCTGTGGCAGCATATAGTCCGGCAGCTCCCGGCCCAGGGTGCGCCGCACCGAAGCGATCTCTGGATCGCTTGGCCGCACCACATAGGCCACCAGCCGAACATCGTTCTCCGCGACTGGTTTCGCCACCACCGCGCACTGGGCTGCCAGACCGAGTTCCTGCATCACGCGCTCGATGCCACCCAGTTCAATGCGGATGCCCCGCAGCTGCACCTGAAAATCCCGGCGCCCCAGCATTTCCAGATTGCCATCGATATGCAGACGCCCGACGTCGCCCGTCCGGTAAAAGCGGCATCCCGCGAGATCGACAAACTTTTCGGCGGTCAGCTCTGGGCGGTGCAGATATCCCGGCACTACGCCGGGACTGGACACACAGATTTCGCCAGTCACACCGTACGGTACCGGATGACCATGGTCGTCGATCAGACGCAGCACCACATTGGGAAATGGCCTGCCGATCAGACAGCGGCCTGGCGGAGCGTGGCGTGGAATGGCGAAGGTGGTGCCCATGCAGCTGATCTCGGTGCAGCCATAGATCACGAAGAGCTCGGCCTGCGGGAACACACGCACCATACCCGCCATCACGGCGGGTGGCACCAGGTCGCCCCCCGTGGAGACATGTCGCAGGTTTGACAAGGTGCGCGGCCCCGCTGACGCGGCATCGAGATGACGGATCAGGGTGCCAAGCAGGCTCGGGCCAGCATGCACCACCGTAACACTTTCCAGCAGGCTGCCCAGACGCTCCAGACTCAGCAGGTCGTCGCGCGCGATCAGGCGCACGCTGGCACCGAAACACAGCGGCACGACCAGATCGAACAGGCTGATGCTGAATGTGTAGCGGGCCAGGGAGGTGAATACGTCCGACGGCCTGAATCCGTATTTCGCCCCGGCAGAGGCAATGTACTGGACGAGGTTGCGGTGGGTGGCCTGCACTCCCTTGGGACGCCCGGTGGTGCCCGACGTGTAGAACAGATAGGCGGGGTCATCCAGCGCTGGCGCGACCGCAGGCAGTGGCACCGGCACTCCGGATGGCGTGGTCGGCAGCTGGTCGAGCAGCACGGTTGGCGTGGCGGCCGCCAGGGTCACGAGGTCGACCGTGGTCAGCAGCAGCAGCGGTTTCGCCTCATCGATCATCCGCGCAATCAGCGCCGGTGGATGCGTGGGATCGAGTGGCAGATACACCGCCCCAGCTTTCCAGATTGCGAGCAGCGCCACCAGCATGTCGAGCGACGGTCGCACGCAGACAGCCACCGGAATGCCGCGACCAGCACCATGCGCCAGCAGCGTGTGCGCCAGCTGACTGCTACGCTGGTCCAGTTCGCCGTAACGCAGCTGCTGCTGTTCGAAGGTGCCGGCCAAGGCCGCAGGCGCGCAACGCACCTGGGCGGCAAACCGCTGCAGTACTGGCACTGGCGGGTAATCGGCGGTGCCGCCCTCCAGGGTTTCAGCAAGTGCCTTCAGCCCTTGCGGGTCCAGCAGCGGCAGATCGGCGATGCGGCATTCGGCATGCTGCACGGCGTGGCGCAGCAGCACCGAATAGCTTGTGACGAATTGCTCGATGGCCATTGGGGAAAATCGCTGACCGTTGTAGACGAGCGCGAACTGGGTGCCCGTTGCGGTCTGCGCGAATACCCAATGCAGATCGCGGACAGGGTCAGTGGCAGGGCAGGCGAGAACCGGTTCGGCAAGACCAGACACTGTGGTGGTCTTCCCCCACCAGGTCATGGCGATGTTAGCAACCGCAACCGACGTCGGGGACGGCGAGCTGACCTGCGGCAAGACCACACCCTGGTCAGCTGATGACGGATCGTCGACCAGAGCGCGGAAGGGCGCGTTGCCGTCGACGGTGACGTCGACGCCCCGGGGCGCCGTACCACGGTCCAGGTAAGTGTCGAGTGCCAACCTTTCCTGATGGGTCAGGCGATGGAGCAACGCCAGCAGGCCGGCACGCGCCAGCCCCGCCGTCATCGGTGCCGTTGCCGCAGCCGTCAGTGGCAGCCAGCCAGTTGCCCGCAGGCCACCCTCCTGCCCGTCTTCGACGGACAGGTCGCTGAATACCTGCACATAGCGGGCTGCGGACGCAGAGGGTTCAGCTGGCGGTGGTAGGGCCCCCGGCGACAGATCGGATTCGGCATGGAACATGGCTGCGGATCGGACGTCTGCGGGGCGCTGATGGCAGTGACAGCGTGCAGGCGAACAGGGAATATCGGAATCACGCATGTATACCGAACATGCGCAGCCGAATCCATCCGTTTCCCGCGGTTCTGCCAGATTTTTACCCGAGCCGGTCAGCGGGATGATCCGGCGTCAGGCGCCGGCCGCCAGAGACAGTCCGTAGAGCTGGGCATAGGTGCGGGCGACGGCCTGCGCGGTATACCGTTCCCGCGCACGCATCCGGGCGGCGGAGCGCATCTGGGCATACAACACGCGGTCACGGTCCAGCCGCTGGATGGCATCGGCCAGGCTTTCCTCGCTGCGCGGTTCCACCAGAAATCCCGTCTTGCCATCCTCGACGATCGACGGAATGCCGTACCAGCGCGTTGCAATCGCCGGCAGGCCGACCAGCTGCCCTTCCAGCAGACTGAGCGGAAACGTTTCGCCGCGCATGAAGCTGGGCAGGACGATGGCATGGGATGCCTGCAGCATCGCCGGGATTTCGCTATGGTTCACGTGTTCCCGCAACTCAGCCATGTCGGCGATGTCCAGGTCCTGGATCTGTTTTTGCAGCAGCGGTCGCTGATCGCCGTGCCCGACCATCACCGCCGAGACCCTGCAACCACGCTGCTTCAGCAGGGCCAGAGCGTTCAACAGCACCTCGTGGCCTTTGCCTGGGAACAGGCGCGCCACCATGATCAGCCGCATCGGTTCGTCCGGCTCTGGCGGAACATTTTCTCCGGCAAAACGGACTTCATCGATGCAATAAGGCACCGCCTTGACGCGCTCGGCCGGCAGGCCTTCCTGGGCCAGTTCCTGTGCCGCATCTTCATACGGCATCACGCTCGCCGTCGCGAGACGAGCCTGCACCCGGCGCGTGAGCGAGGCCATACGACCGCCGAAGGGCTTGGCGATGCTGACGGTGGCATGGTGCGTGACGACGATTTTCGGCGTGCCCACCAGGTACGCGGCGAGCATCGCTTCCAGTCCGACGAAGCCCGCGGAGTGCATGTGCAGCGCAGTGCAGCCCTGCAACAGGCGCACCAGGTGGCGCACGCGGCGCACGCTGTTGATCAGTGTGTTGAGCTTGCCAAGACCGAGTGACACCCGCGCTGGAAAGTCCGCCACCGGCACGCCAGCGGCTGCCGCAGTCCGCACCAGTTCCTGGCGATCCGAAATCGGGATGGTGATGACGGGGTCCAAGCCGAGTCGTTTCTGGCCAGCCGTCAGCTGCAGGACAAAGGATTCCACGCCCGTCATGCCGTAATCCAGAGGCGAGTAATGCAGCACCTTCAGGGGGGGCACCCTGGCAAGCGTTTGCCCAGCATGCGGCGTCATAGAATCCTAAGCGGTTGAAAAGCCTGCAGCAGGGTAGAAAGGAACGCGCACGGGTGTCAACTCCGGCACGGCCGGGGTGCTAGCATCTCCAATCACCATGTCTGTGCCGGAGTAATGCCATGTCGACTGCGACTTTCGGCTGCTGGATGCCACGCTTGCTGACAGCAACCCTGCTTGCCGTGCTGGCCGCCGATCCCGGCGCTCACGCAGCCAGCGCCGCCGATGCGCCTTCAGCGCCGACCAGCGCCACCTTTCAAGCCGAGACAGCGGTGTGGCAGCAGGGTCGCGTGAACCGGCTGACCGCGGAAGATAGCTGGTTGACACTGGTTGGCCTCGACTGGCTGCAAGCCGGAGAAAACCGCTTCGGCAGTTCTGCTGACAACCATATCGTGCTGAAAGGGGACGATATCCCGCCGCTGGCGGGTGTCCTGACCCTGGACCAGGGTCGACTGCATGCCAGCATCCGCGCCATTGGCAGTGTCACGGTCGATGGCGCGGTGATCCGTGAACTTGACCTGAAAGACGACGCCGATGGTTCGCCAACGGTACTTCACCTCGGTACGGTGTCGATCCAGGTGGTGAAACGCGGCGACCGTTGGGCCGCCCGGGTCAAGGACAGCGCCAGCCCGGTGCGGACCGGCTTCAAGGGACTGGAATGGTTTGCGGCCGATGCCCGCTTCCGCGTGGAAGCCACCCTGTCGCCCTATCCACCGGGCAAGACCCTGCCGATTGCCAACATCCTGGGGTTCATTGAACAGCAACGCAGTCCCGGTGCCCTGGAATTCACCCTGCTGGGTGAACATTACCGGGTGGATCCTGTGCAGGAAGACGACAGTGGCGACCTGTTCCTGATGATCGCCGATGGCACGAGCGGCAAGGAAACGTACGGCGCAGGACGCTACCTGGTGGTCACGCGCAGTGCCGAGCCGGACACATGGGTGATCGACTTCAACCGCGCGTACAACCCGCCCTGCGCCTTCACCGCCTTCGCTACCTGCCCGTTACCGCCGAAAGGCAATCGACTGCCCGTGCGCGTCACTGCAGGCGAGAAACGGTACGCGGGCGGACACGCGGACTGATCGCAGATACGATCCACAGTCCGGCAGGATTCAGTGCAAAACGATGTCCGACATCGAAAAATGGGTATCTTGCGAAATGGTGACTGGGGCCACCGGCTTGACGCCGGACAACAGATCCAGTTGCCGGCGCAGCGCCTGCAGGCCCCGGTTCAGGGCTGCGCGCAAGGATAGGTGCTGCGCATGGCGGACGTTCGCCACAACGGCAGCAAGATCATCCTGGCCAATTTGACCAATGTGTTCCTGTTGCAAGGCGTGCAGCGCATAAGCGATTCTGTTTTCGAGGTTCATGGTGTATCTCCACAAAAATGAAGAGAAAATTGAGCTCTGATGTTGGTATCGTAATGTGCCTGCTGCATCGCAACAACTGATGATTTCTCTTTTTACGAACAACTTTTATTCATCCATATGCCGACAGGCTTACCGTCCCTGAACGCCTTGCGCCATTTCGAAGCGGCGGCCCGCCACCTGAGCTTCAAGCTCGCTGCAGCAGAGCTGGCGGTCACACCAACGGCGGTAAGCCATCAGATCCGCGATCTGGAAAGCTACTTCGGACAGGCCCTGTTTCATCGCCATACGCGCCGGCTGGAACTCACTGCCTCCGGCGAGGCGCTGTTTCCGAAGATCAAAGAGGGCATCGCCTGCTTTGTCGAGGCCGTCCGCCAGGTGCGCGCCAGCTCGCCCACGGTTGCGCTGACCATCACCGTCCCGCCCACCTTCGCCTCGCGCTGGGTGGTGCCACGCCTTGCGCATTTCCGCGCCACGTTTCCCGACATCGAACTGCATCTGCGCACCACGCTGGAGACCATCGATGACACGCGCCGAGACACCCCGGCCGCAGGCCCAGCCCATCCTGCCAACACGGGCGACCTGGAGTGCGAAATCCGCTTTGGACTCGGCGCGTCGTCGCGCCCCGGTTACGTGGTCGAACCCTTCCTGACCACCGAGTACGTGCTGGTCTGCGCCAGCAACCTGCAACAGGGACCGAACGCCCTGCTGTCGCCCGCCGATATCGCCCGCTGCGAACTGATCCACGACGACTCGCTGGCGGATGAGCGCGTCCGCCCCAACTGGCACGACTGGTGTCGCCTGGCCGGCGTGCCACCGGAACTCGCCGCGAACAAGCCGGGACCCCACTTCAACGACACCGGCAGCGTGCTGTCCGCTGTGGCCAGCGGACTGGGTGTAGCGCTGATGGCGCGCCAGCTGATCGGGCCGGATCTGGCCGACGGACGCATTGCCGCGCCGTTCGACATCGTGGTGCCCTCCGTAAACCGCTACTACCTGGTGATCCCGGAAGTACTGGCTGACCATGCTGCCATGCAGGCCTTCCGGCAGTGGATCCGGGCACGCGGCACCGAGACCGGACCATCCACCGCATGAAGATTCATCTGATCAATCTCGACAAGGATGTCGAACGGCTTGCGTATGTGTCGTCGCGGCTGGCGGCACTGGGCCTGACCTTTGCGCGGACCGCGGCCGTCGATGGCCGCCTGTTGCCAGCCAGCGCGCGCGAGCCGTTCCTGGCCACGCCGCGCACCGATGGCAATGTCTGGCTGCCCGGAGAAATCGGCTGCCTGCTCAGCCACCGCGCGGTCTGGCAGCTGATTGAAGCGGGCGACGCGCCGAGCGCCGTGGTGCTTGAGGACGACATCCATGTGGCGGATTGCCTGCCGGAGTATCTGCAGCGCACCGACTGGCTGCCGGCCGGCTTCGATATCGTGCGACTGGAATCGACCACCAACCGCATACGGATGTCCCGTGCAGCCTCACCCGTCCCCGACCAGCGCGGACTGCGCCAAGTCCGGTCAACCACCTGGTGTACGGGCGGCTACATCATCAGCGCCGAGTGTGCCCGCCGACTGCTGACGGTCGAACCCCGCCATTACCTGCCAGTCGACCGCTTCCTGTTTTCACATGAGTATTCGGCAACGGCGCGGCAACTCATCGTCTATCAGGTGACCCCGGCGGTGGTGACCCAGGACAAGCATGTCGACGCGCACCGGGCCGTTGGACTCTCGTCAAACATCGAGTACGAACTGGGGCCGGAGTCGCAGGTGCTGCGCTGCTTGAAGCGATTCTCTCCAGGCTGGTTCGTGCGCACCGCGCTTGGCTATGTGCGAGTGCCGTTCCGGGCTTGAGTGGTAGTGGGTGTGGCTGGCCAGACCTTTTGGCGCAGGGGTGGAAGCACTTCTTGGCACTGCGTCGGCGCCGGGCGGTTAACGCTCTGAGCACGAAGATCTTCTTAGCACTTTGTCGTTTCCAGGCCTCCCGATGACAAGCACGAACGACTGAAGGCGCTCGCCCGGGCCAACTCGGTCAGCGTCAACAAGCTGATCGATGAACTGGC
>CAIPBT010000178.1 GCA_903863375.1 uncultured Ferrovum sp. | reverse complement strand
TGTCACGGCGAAGTATCCTGGGTGGCTGGAGTCCTCATCATCGCACTGCAGGGTTCTGCGTGTCAGCGGGGGGATAAGCGGTTGTTCGTGCATCGCCGCCGCCGGCGCCAACCGCTGCCCCGCCGGAGGGCGCAACGTCCAGACGTCCAGGTATCGGACTGGTCGTGGTGTTCCTGCTGCTGCTGGTCTTCTTGCTCCGCGGGTTGCCGACGCATGCATGAGGCACCGCGGTAGGTCCTGCGGTGCATCCGGCACCTTTCATGCCCTGCCCGACAGGGACAGAGTGATCGCAATGGTGCTGGTCGGACAAGGGATCACGCGGCATTTCGCCCAGAAGATGCAGACACACCTGTCCGGTTGACCGGACAACACACGTCCACCGCACGCTCTCCTCGTGTGGCGTCAGTCTGATCCCGAGGACATGCCATGCCAAGATTCCCTGCGGGACCGCGCCTGACCCTGGCAGATATCCCGACTGTGGATGCTGATTGGGATCGGCGGAATCCGCATCGGCCGGCCCAAAGATGCCCAAGGCGTGCCAGTTGCACGACTGTTTACATCTGTCAGAGCACTTCGCTGTCGGTCGGCAATCGATCCAGCACCACGGCACCCTGCAGGTTGTAGATCATGGTCCCGACCCGATGGGGCTGCAGATTGGCCTTGAACTTGGGGTATCGACTCGCCCGCCGCAACTCGTCGCATTACCCTCTCCTGGTCTTACAACGGGCTCAACCCTACCGTCAGGTCAGATCGTCATGCCAATCCCTGTCAGACCGTTTTGGTTTGATGCGAGCGGCGTTTCCGCGGCGTCATGGGCTCTTCACCATGCATCGCCGTCATTCACGCAAGCGCTTCTGTTCGCGCCAGCTCTCCTGCACGAAGGGATCGGTGACGCCGTAGACGCCGTGGCTGCGGCGCAGGACGAGGTTGGCTGCGAGCAGCTCGTTCAGCAGCGGTTGGATTTCTTCGCTGCGAACTTCGCGTCCGAGCAGGGTGCTGTAACGGGCGAGGGAATCGGCCGCGAAGAGGCCGCGGGCGTCGCCGTCCGCGCTCGCGATCTGGTCGAAGATGGCCGCCGCAAGAGGGCCGAGGGTCTCGATCTTGGAGAGCTCGTCGCTTGCGGTGCGGCTGCGCAGGACGCCGGCAATGACCGTCAGGTGCTGGTCGGGGTCGGCGCCGTCGGGCAGGTATTGACGGAGGTCACGGAGGGCTTTCAGGAGTTCCTCGGGCCGGTTGCCGAGGGTCTGGAAGGCGGCATAGGTGGCGGCATGGGTGGGCAGGGGGCGATCGTTTTCCTTGGCGAGGCGGTCGAGCAGGTAGGTGACGTAGTCGGGGCCCAGCACCGGGTAGGGAATCGAAGTGGCACCGACGAAGGCCTGGTTGCGTCGTGTGGTGAGCTCGCTGACCATGGCGCGGTGGGAGCCGGTCCCGATGAAGATGAAGTGTCCAGGGGTGGCGGGGCGGGGGTTGATAGCGTCGCGCGCGGCTTTGAGGGCCAGCATCATTTGGCCACCATCTTCGGTGGAGATGGCGTGCTGGACTTCGTCGATGATGAGGACCACGTCGGTGCGGGTCTGGTCGACAACGGCAGTCAGCGCTTCGGCGAAGCTAGGACCAGCTGGAGTACCCACAGTCTCGCGCTGGAAGCCGAAGGCGAGTCCGGCTGCGCCGAAGTTGAGGCTTTTGATTGACCGCAGGCGGGCGAAGAGGGTGGATGCCGGACTCTGCAGATCGGCGAGCGTCGCCTGGATGGCGATGCGGACAAGATCGGCCGGCTTGGCCTGGGGGTCAGACCAGAGGTCGAGGTAGATCACCAGAGCACCTTCGGCTTCAAGGGCTGGTATCAGGTCGTTTTGCAGGAAGGTGGTTTTGCCGGTGCGGCGCAGACCGGACAGAAAGAGACCCGAACGCAGGCCCTCGTCGAGGACGCCGGGGTGGAGCAGTTGGCGGGCCATCTGGGACGCGATGACAGGGCGACGGTAGATTGGACGCATGGGTTAGTACCGTTTATTGCGCAGGCATAATTATAGCGCCAGAATAATTCACCATAAGCCATGATCGCTGGAGCCCTCATTCCACCATCTGCTTTATTTCGTGCTTTTCCGCCGTCAGGGACTTCGGGGCTCAGCCTATGACCTAGCCTGCGGCGGTAATCTGTCCGATCTTCATTGCTGTGAGGTGCTGCATGGACTGGTTTGAAACGTTGGTCGGATTTCCTGAAGGGGACCACGCGGAGGTCCAGCGTCGGCTCGCCGTGCGAGGTGATCAGCTCCATTCGCTTGTGAATGGTAGGCAGTACGGGATAGGCAAACTTGAATTGCTGTCCCTCGAGGCACTGGCCGATCGCGCCGCTGCAGGCGGCGGACTCCCCGGGCGCCTACGCGTGACCTGCCTCGAAGGTGACGTCCGTGCCCTGCACCATGCGCCGGCGTTTGTCGGGGGTCTTTTCCAGGTCGCTTCGCAATTCAACCTGCTCGAAATGGTTGGTCCCGAGGTGACCCCCGAGCATGGCGTGACCCGCTATGCGCACGA
>CAIPBT010000177.1 GCA_903863375.1 uncultured Ferrovum sp. | reverse complement strand
GTGTGCACCACATCGTCCTTGCCCCCGTCCTCGAAATACCGCTTGGCCCAGAACAGGACATGATCCTGCGGGGTTTTGCCGTACCAGGTCTGGGTCATCATCTTGTCGACAGCCTGGCGGTCTTCCGGCAGCAGCAGGGGGTCGTTCACCACCAGCAACTGCGCGGCATCCCCTTGCTCCAGATTGCCGGACGCCACCAGCGCCACACCGCGCAGCCGGTGCACCAGCAGGGTTTCGGTCGGTGTCAGATCGGTGATGGCATCCGCCCCTTTCAGGGTTTCAACGGCCTCGGCATATTTCTGCGCCTTGATCTGGTCCTGCGCGGGAGCCAGCACTTTGGCCACATTCGGCCGAACGGTGGGTTTGGCGGGATCTGCTGCCGTCGGGGCTGTCGGATTGGCCGGGGCCTGCTCGGCGGCCTGGCCTGCCGGCACGAAGGCGCTCAGCAGCGTGGCAAGCAGCAGGGACACGGCGGTCGGCCGCCCCAGGCGGCTGGTGACCGAGGCAGACGTGTGGGAAAGACGAGCGGCGCGGTGCAGAAAGGTCAGGACCATGAGCGGAAAGGCCACAGGAGTTGTAAAGCTTTGCAGTTTGGCATGGCCGGCAGGGTTTCCCAAGAGTGGCGAAAACGCTTCAGCCGGGCGGTGGCGCGCCCGCCGCGGGCAGCCTGTACATCACCCGGTTGCGGCCGCCATCCTTGGCCTGGTATAGCGCGGCATCGGCACGACCCAGGGCGACGTCGGCATCGGCATCGTCCGGACTCAGCACGGTCAGGCCGATGCTCACCGTGACGTGAATCCTGTCATCGCCGAAGCGGTGGGTGTGGCTGGCGATGTCCTCGCGCAAACGTTCGGCGAGCGCCTGCGCATCGGCCAGCCGGGTGTGTGGCAGCAGGATGGCAAACTCCTCTCCGCCGTAGCGCGCCACCAGGTCCAGCCGGCGCAGATGGGTGCGCATGTGCTGGGTGGTCTGCTGCAGCACGGTGTCGCCCGTCGAATGACCCCAGGTGTCGTTGATCTGCTTGAAATGGTCGAGGTCGACAATCATCAGCGCGGCAGCGGTTTCCGGGTGCCGGCGCGCGCGGTCAAATTCCTGCAGCAGTCGTTCCATGAAGGCGCGCCGGTTGGCGAGGCCCGTCAGGTGGTCGGTCGAGGCCTGTCGCCGCAGTTCCTGCGACAGTTCGAGGCTGCGGGTGATGTCCTCAAAGCTGACATAGACCTCGCTGAGCTGGCCATGCCGGAACAGGGGGGTGGCGCTGACGCGCAGCCATGCCAACCGGCCGCGGTTGGTCCGGATGCCCATCACCACATCGCGCACGGGAGCGCCGGTGGCCAGGGTGCGGCGGGCGGGCTGCTCTTCTTCCGGCATCGGCGTGCCATCCTCGCGCAGCGCCGGGGTGAGCGGGTCGAGGCGCGTGCGACCCACCAGCTGCGCGAACCCCAGCCCCAGGATGCGCAGTGCCGCCGGATTGGCTGACGTCACCCGTCCGTCGCGGTCGTGATAGACGATGCCTTGCGGCACGGTTTCGAACAGGGTGCGAAAGGTTTCCTCACTGTTGCGCAGCACTTCTTCGGTGCGACGACGCCCCGAGATGTCGGTCAGCATGCCCGTCCAGACCTTGGTGTTCTGCGCACGCCGTGCACTGGCATGAACCGAGACCCATTTCAGCCTGCCGTCGGGTGTGACGATGCGGAATTCCTGCTCCCAGGTGGCGCCGTCCTGCAGCGCCCGCGACAGATGCTGGTCCTGCTGGGCGCGATCCTCTGGGTGGATGCGTTCCAGCACATGGCGGATATCCTGGCAGGCCAGGTCGGCGCGCACTCCGAGCAACTCCAGCAGACGCTCACTGCACCAGGTGATCTGCGCCGGCTGTCCGTCGCTTTGCTCCAGCCGGAACACCACCCCCGGAATCGAAGCCGTGAGGTCGCTCAGCAGCGCCTCGCGCGCCTGCAGCGCCTGCTGGGTGCGCTGCAGTTCGGTCACATCCGTGATGTACACCAGGCGCTGCCGCTCACCGGTCTCGGCTTCCAGGCGGATCGACTCTGACAGGACCTGCAGCTCCACACCGTCGTGGCGCAGGACATTCCACAGTCCTCCCAGCGAGCCGCCTTCGCGCAGGAAGTGCTGATGCAGGCCCAGCACCCGCGCCTGGTCCTGTTGGGCGAACACCCGCAGGAAGTTCTGCCCCAGCAGGGCACCCGGGGCAAAACCATAGATGCGGCAATACGAGTCGTTGACACTTTGGTACGTGCCATCGAAGTCGATCACCGCAATGCCAAACGGGGAATTGCGGACCAGGGCCTCGGGGCGGGGGCTGCGGACGCGCGGAGTATCCATGCCGCTCGTCGTCCCCTCGGGTCAGGCGCCCGCCACCAGGGCGGGGGTCGCGGATCGTTCCGCCATCACGGCCCGGATGTCGGCGGCCAGGGCATCGACGCGTTCCGGTTCCGTATCCCAGGCGCACATGAAGCGCGCGCCGCCTTCTCCGATGAAGGTGTAAAACCGCCAGCCGCGGGCCCGCAGGGCCGCCAGCGCATCGGGCGGAAAATCGATGAAAACGCCGTTGGCTTCGACCGGAAACAGCTGCCGGATGCCAGAAACACCTTCCAGGGCCTGCGCGAGGCGGCGCGCGCAGGCATTGGCATGCCGCGCGTGGCGCAGCCATGCATCGTCCTGCAGCACCCCCACCCAGGGCGCTGCCAGAAAGCGCATCTTCGACGCAAGCTGTCCAGCCTGCTTGCAGCGGAATTCGAAGTCGCGCGCGAGTTCCTTGCGGAAGAACACCACCGCTTCACCGATGGCCATGCCATTTTTGGTGCCGCCAAAACACAGCACGTCTACCCCTGCCCGCCAGGTCATCTCGGCCGGCGTACAGTTCAGGTTGGCGCAGGCATTCGCGAAGCGCGCACCGTCCATGTGCAGATGCAGACCCAGGGAACGACACACGTCGCCGATGGCGGCAATCTCGGCCAAGCGGTACAGCGTGCCGTTTTCGGTAGCCTGGGTGATGCTGACCACGCGCGGCTTCGGAAAATGCAGGTCATCGCGCCGGGTGGCAGCAGCGCGCACCCCAGCCGCATCCAGCTTGCCGTTGCGGGCGGGCACCAGGATCAGCTTTGAGCCGTTGGAAAAAAACTCCGGCGCGCCGCACTCATCGGTTTCAATGTGGGCGATTTCACTGCAGATCACGCTGTGAAAGCTTTGGCAGAGCGAGGCGAGGGCCAGCGAATTGGCGGCCGTACCATTGAAGGTGAAGAACACCTCGCAGTCGGTCTCGAACAGCGCCCGAAAGGCATCCGCGGCCGCCGTTGTCCAGGCGTCATCGCCATAGGCCGGCGCGTGTCCCTGATTGGCTTCCTGCATGGCAGCCCAGGCCTCGGGGCAGATGCCGGCATAATTGTCGCTGCCGAACTGCTGTGCCAGGGACATCCGGTCGCTCCTTTACCTAAAGTTTGATGTTAGCGGACGCCGAATTGCATTGCAGCAACTTTTGCTTCCATCGGCTGGATCGAAGCGGCCAGAGCGAAGGGTTTTGCGATCGGCATCCGCCCCGGGAGAGAATGCGTCATGCAAGTTCCAGACCCCGCCACCGTGCTGACCACCCGCGACCACCGGCGCGATGCTGCAGGCTTGACCTACGTCTACCCGGTGGTGTCGCGCCGTGCGGGCGGACTGTCGATTGGCATCAACCTGAATCCCAACAATGCCTGTAACTGGGCGTGCCGCTACTGTCAGGTGCCAGATCTCACCCGGGGTGCGGCACCGACCATTGATCTTGCTTGCCTGGAAGGCGAACTGCGCGGGTTTCTGCATGACGTGCTGGAAGGCGATTTCCTGACGCAACGGGTGCCAGAGGGCATGCGTCGCTTGTGCGATGTGGCGTTTTCCGGGAATGGGGAACCCACCGCGTCGCCGCAGTTTGCCGCGGTGGTCGAACGGGTCATCACGATCCTGCAGGACACCGGGCTGGCCGGTGCGGTCAAGGTGGTGGTGATCAGCAATGGCAGCCAGCTGGGACGGCCGGCTGTGCAGCAGGCCCTGCAACGGCTGGCCACCGTGCGCGGTGAGCTGTGGTTCAAGTTGGATCGCGGCCTGGCCTCGGCCCGGCGGCGGGTGAATGGCGTGGACCTGCCCGATCATCTCGTGCTGCAGCGATTGGCCTGTGGCGGCCGGCTGCTGCCGACCTGGCTGCAGACCTGCCTGTTCGATGAGCTCGACGGGGCAGCGCAAGACGCCGCCGACCGCGAGGCCTATCTGGCCCTGGTGGCAGCGGCCCTGCAGTCGGGTGTTCCGCTCGCCGGTGTGCTGTTATACACCCTGGCGCGCCCCCCGCTGCAGGCAGGTGGTGACCAGTTGCGCGCCTGTAGTGCTGCAGCCCTGGAGGCATGGGCCGTTCCCCTGCGTGCCCTGGGGCTGGCGGTTCGTGTCAGTGCCTGAGGCAGTGCCGGGAAAAGCGCTATAATTGGCGGTTTACGTCTGAAATAAACCGTCATGGCACTGATCGTACAGAAATACGGCGGCACCTCTGTCGCCAACCCCGAGCGCATTCGCAAGGTGGCCGAGCGCGTGGCGCGTTTCCACCAGCAGGGCCACCAGATCGTGGTCGTGGTGTCGGCGATGAGTGGCGAGACCGACAAGCTGATCCGGCTGGCCAAGGAAGTGCAGGCGGTGCCGGATCCGCGCGAACTGGATGTGGTGATCGCCACCGGCGAGCAGGTCACCATTGGCCTCACCGCGATGGCGCTGATAGCAGCCGGCGTGCCGGCGGTATCGTACACCGGCGCCCAGGTCCGCATCCTGACCGACGAGTCGCATACCAAGGCCCGCATTCTCGAAATCGATCAGCACAACATGCGCGCCGATCTCGATGCCGGCAAGGTGGTGGTGGTGGCAGGTTTCCAGGGCGTGAACGAGCACGGCGCCATCACCACCCTGGGGCGTGGCGGGTCGGACACCACCGGCGTGGCCCTGGCCGCCGCTCTCAATGCCGATGAATGCCAGATCTATACCGATGTCGATGGCGTGTACACCACCGATCCCCGGGTGGTGCCGGAAGCGCGCCGGCTGGAGACGGTCACCTTTGAAGAAATGCTGGAAATGGCCAGCATGGGTTCGAAGGTGCTGCAGATCCGCTCGGTCGAGTTCGCCGGCAAATACAAAGTCAAATTGCGGGTGCTCTCCAGTTTCGAAGACAAGAACGACGGCACCCTGATCACCTTCGAGGAAGACCCCAACATGGAAAAGCCCATCATTTCCGGCATTGCCTTCAACCGTGACGAAGCCAAGCTGTCGCTGCTTGGCGTACCGGACCGTCCCGGCATTGCCTTTGCCATCCTGGGGCCGATCGGCGAGGCCAACATCGATGTCGACATGATCATTCAGAACACCAGTGTCGATGGCCTGACCGATTTCTCGTTCACGGTGCACCGCAATGAGTTCGCCAAGGCGATGGAAATTCTCGACGCCAAGATCAAGCCGGAAATCCAGGCGCGCGAAGTGCGCGGCGACAACAAGATCTGCAAGGTGTCGTTGGTGGGGGTTGGCATGCGCACCCACGCCGGCGTGGCCAGCAAGATGTTCAGCACCCTGGCACATGAAGGCATCAACATCCAGATGATCTCCACCAGCGAGATCAAGACTTCGGTGGTGATCGACGAAAAGTACATGGAACTGGCCGTGCGCTCGCTGCATCGCGCCTTCGAGCTGGACAGCCCCGGCGCGGTCTGACCGGCCCGGTCTGATCGGCAGATGGGCGCGCGCGGCCGCCGCTTTCCGGTGCCGCGGCGGCTGCGGTGTGCCGCCCGGCCTACCGGCAGTCGCCAGCAACAGGCCCGACTGCGCGACTGGCTGCAGCACAGTGCATCCCTGACCGCCAGGATCCGCTTGGGTTGCCGCCAGTTTGCAGTGATGCCGCAGCGTGAGGGGCTGGCGCGCTGCGCCCCCTGGGAGCGCAGCGTGTTGCGGTTGCAGGGGCCGGCGCATGTCCGTGAGGTGTGCCTGCTGGCCGATGGGGTTCCCGTGGTCTGGGCGCGTACGGTGACGGCCCGTCGGGGCCTGCGCGGCGCCTGGCGCTTTCTGGCTGCCTTGGGCACGCGACCACTGGGAGCACGCCTGTTCACCGATCCGCGCATTGAACGCAGCCATTTCCGGTTTTTGCCGCGCTATGTGGCACCGGCCGGCGCGGTGGTGCCCGTGGGCCTGTCGCTCGGGGTCGGTGCTGCCCGGTTCGCGCTGTTGCGGCGGCAAGGCGAGCTGGCCCTGCTGATCGAGGTGCTGCTGCCGGCCATCTGCGGCCTGCCTTGAGCGGTTTCGTTTGACCGGCAAGCGCAGGGGCAGGTATCCTTCACGGTTCCGGAGAGTTGGCCGAGTGGTCGAAGGCACTCCCCTGCTAAGGGAGCATAGGACCAAAAATTCTATCGAGGGTTCGAATCCCTCACTCTCCGCCAGAAGCATGAAGAAAGCCCTGAGGAATCAGGGTTTTTTTTTGGCAGCGGCCCTTGCTGGTGCCGGGGGCGTGGGGCCGGGCAGCACTGATATCCTCGGGATTCTCGGCTGTAGATCTCGTTCTGACCGGATCCATTTTCTTCGACGGTGCACGATGAACCATCTCACCTGGCTTGCCGCTCCAACCGACTGGAAGGCGGATCTGAAAGTGGTGGCTGGCACCTCGGACGTGACCCGCGCAATGGCCATTGCCCGACAGAACCTGGATTTCATCCAGACGGCGGCCCTGGATCGCCGCATCGCCGGAAATGCCGCACTGACCGCTCCGCTGGTCCCCCTGAAACTGGCGATCCTGTCCTCCTCGACCGTTGAGCATTTGTTGCCGTCGCTGCGGGTAGCGGCGCTGCGTCTGGGTTTTCAGCTCACGATCCATCGCACCGATTACGGTCAGTACATGCAGGAGCTGCTGGCGCCCGATTCCGCCCTGGCGCAGTTTGCGCCGGACGTGGTGCTGGTGGCGTTTGATGTCGATCACGTGCTCGGCACCGGGCCTGACGACCTGCAGGCCGACGGCGTCGCGAGCGTCGCCCGGGCCCTCGAGAAACTGCGTGCGGTGTGGTCGGCCGTGCGGCAGCGCTTTCCGGCCCAGGTGATCCAGCAGACCTTGCTCAATACGACCACCCCGCTGCTGGGGGGCAACGAGCATCGTCTGGCAGCTTCGCGCCATGCCATGACGCAGGCCCTGAATACGGCTCTGGCCACCGCCGGCGATGCCGAGGGGGTGGACCTGCTGGCGATGGAGGCGGCAGTGCACGCGCATGGTTTGGCGTTCTGGCACGACCGCGTGCTGTGGCATCGCGCCAAGCAGGAAATCTCGCCCAAGGCCGCTCCGCTGTTCGCCGAACTGGTGTTTCGGCTGATCGCCGCGCGTCGGGGACGGTCTGCCAAATGTCTGGTGCTCGACCTCGACAATACCCTCTGGGGCGGCGTGATCGGCGACGACGGCCTGCAGGGCATTGCGCTGGGGCAGGGCAGCGCGCTGGGCGAAGCCTTCACCGACTTCCAGCGCTATGTGGCGGCCCTCGCACGGCGCGGTGTGATTCTCGCAGTGTGCTCGAAGAACGACGAGCGTAACGCCCTTGAGCCGTTTGAGAAGCATCCCGAGATGGTGCTGCGCCGGACAGACATCGGCTGTTTCATGGCCAACTGGGAGGACAAGGCCAGCAACCTGCGCCGGATTGCCGCCGCCCTGAACATCGGACTCGATGCCCTGGTCTTCGTGGATGACAACCCGTTCGAGCGCAACCAGGTACGGCAGCAGCTGCCCATGGTGCATGTGCCGGAAATGCCGGAAGACGTGTCATCCCACCCGGCCTTCCTCGCGGCTGCTGGCTATTTTGAGGCAGTCACGCTCAGTGCCGAAGACCTGGTGCGTACCGATCACTACCGCCTGCGTGCCGAAAACGAAAAGGCCATGGCCGCCGTGACCGACCTCGACAGCTACCTGCGTGGCCTCGCGATGGTGATGGGCTGGCGCGCATTCGATCACGAGGGGCTGAACCGCATCGTTCAGCTGATCAACAAGACCAATCAGTTCAACCTCACCACGCGTCGGCTGAGCGAGGCCGAGATCACCGCCATGATCGGCTCGCCCACGCACCTCACCTTGCAGTTGCGACTGTCGGATGCGAATGGCGATCACGGCATGATTTCCGTCGTGATCGGCGCGCTGGACGCCAACCATCTGCTCACGCTGGATGTGTGGCTGATGAGTTGCCGGGTGCTGGGGCGCGGCGTCGAGAAGGCGGCCTTCAACCTGCTGGTGCAGCAGGCGCTTGCCCGGGGCGTGCAACGCATCCGCGGCCTGTATTTCCCGACGCCGAAGAACCAGATGGTAGAGGGCATGTACGGGGAACTGGGCTTCACCAAGACCGGCACGGCGGCGGGCGATGCCACCGTCTGGGAATACGACGTCTCGCGGCATGTGCCGCTGACCGCCGCCATCGACACCAAGGAATTCTGATGATGACCGAAGCACAGATCTACGAAAAACTGACGGTCCTGTTCCAGGACATCTTCGATGACGATCATCTGACCATCCACGCCGATACCACGGCAGGGGACGTGGCCGGCTGGGACTCGTTCAACCATATCAACCTGATCGTCTCGGCCGAGGCCGCCTTCGGCATCAAGATCCAGAGCGCCGAGATCGAAGAGCTGCAGAACGTGGGGCAGTTCGTCAAGCTGATCCACCACCGCCTCGCTGCCAAGGGATGACCTCGAAGGGGCCTACCATGCCGTCCAACCCCGTCTCGCCTCCGGATGACGACACCTGGCCCTATGCCAGCCAGACGCTGACGTTTGATTGGCCTGCGCAGGAGCGCTTCGCCCGTTGGTCCGGCGACCGCAATCCAATCCACATGGACGCGGTCTACGCACGACGCACCCAGGTCGGCGCTCCGGTGGTGCATGGCATCCATCTGGTGCTCTGGGCGCTGGAGCACCTGGCCGCAACCCAGCCGTTCACCGTGCACAGCCTGACCGCCAAGTTCAAGGCCCCGGCCTTTGTCGGCGAGCATCTCGATCTGGAGGTGGGCGCGGGCGCGGCCGGCAAACGGCGTATCCGGGTGCAGGGCGGCGGCCGCACCCTGGCGGTGATCCAGCTGAATGCCGACGTCAGCCCATCCGCCGAGGTGGCGGTGCTGGCCGCCGTGTTGCCCGGGCAGTGGCCAGAGACGCCACGGCTGGTGACCCAGGAACAGATGACCACACAAGAAAGCCGCTTCGAGCTGCTGGAAGACCCCGCCCTGATGCGATGGTTTCCCCACCTATGCACTGCCATCGGAGCCACCCGGGTGGCCGCCCTGGCTGGGCTGTCGCGGCTGGTCGGCATGATCTGTCCGGGCCTGTATTCCGTGTTCAATGATGTCGAACTGGCGGTGGTCGAGCCGCTGCCATTCGATCCGACGCAGACCGCGTCGGCCCCGTTGACCTTCCGGGCCATCTCGTACGACGAGCGCTTCCGGTTGGTGCGCCTGCAGGTGGGCGGGGCCGGTATCGCGGCCCTGCTCGGGGCTTACCTGCGTCCGTCTCCGGTACAGCAGCCCGACTGTGCCGCCATCCAGCAGCGTGCAGTGGTGTCGACCCGACAGTTTGTCGGTGCCACCGCCCTGGTGGTGGGAGGGTCGCGCGGCCTGGGAGAAGTTACGGCCAAGCTGCTCGCCATGGGGGGGGCGCGCGTCATCCTGACGTATGCCGTTGGCCAGCAGGATGCCGATCGCGTCGCCGAGGACATCCGTCGTCATGGCGGCGACTGCGAGATACGCCAGTACCGGATTGGCGACGCGCCGATCGTCGCGGCGCAGGACGGTACTGCGGTCACCCACCTGTATCACTTCGCGACCCCGGCCATCCAGGGGCGCCGCGAGACACTCTTCCAGGCCGATGTGCTGACCGATTTCAACCGCTTCTATTGCGACGATTTCCATCGCTGCTGTGAAGCGTTGTCTGCGCATGGGCATCCGGTCCGGGCGTTTTATCCGTCCAGCGTGGCGATCGAAGATCCCCCGGTGGGTTGGGTGGAATACGCCATGTCCAAAGCGGCTGGCGAAGTGCTGGCCGTCGAACTCGGCCGACGCCTGCCGCGGCTGCAAGTCCTGGTGCATCGCCTGCCGCGCACCGAAACCGACCAGACGCTCTCCATGCGTCAGGCCACTGCCATGCCCGCCCTCGACGTGATGTTGCCGCTCGTGCAGCAGATGCAGGCCACCGTGTAATCCCGATTGTTCGAAGAGAGGGTATCGCTGCCGTGCTGTTCAATTCCTTTGCGTTCCTGCTGGTCTTCTTGCCGCTGTCCCTGCTGGGCTACCACCTGGCGCTGAAGCTCGGCAACACGGCCAGCATGGCGTGGCTCGCCCTGTGCTCGCTCGCCTTCTATGGCTACTGGGACGTGCGCTATCTGCCCCTGATCCTGGTCTCGATCCTGTTCAACTACTACGCTGGCCGGCTGCTGTCGCCGGCGCGCGCGCTACCCGCCCGCGATCTGGTCTTTGGGCTGAGCATCCTGGTCAACATTGCGGTGCTGGTGGTGTTCAAGTATCTCGGGGCACTGTCCGGGGCGCTCGCCGATGTCGGGCTGCTGACTCAGGGCCAGGTGATCCACCTGATGCTGCCGCTTGGCATCTCGTTTTTCACGTTCACCCAGATCGCCTATCTCGTCGATCAGCGGGTGGGGCTGGCGGAAGACCTGGGTCTCATCACCTACACGGTGTTCGTGACCTTCTTTCCCCACCTGATCGCCGGGCCGATCCTGCACATCCGCGAAATCGGACCGCAACTCACCGACCGCCTGCGCCGTACCCTCACCGCAGAGCGTATAGCGGCCGGCCTGCTGCTGTTTACCATGGGCATGGTGAAAAAGACCTGGATTGCCGATCCGCTCGCCCCGGTGGTGGAAACCGGTTACGGACACGTCGATCTGCTGTCTGGTCCTGCCGCGTGGGTGGTGATCTTCGCCTACAGCCTGCAGCTGTACTTCGATTTCTCCGGGTATTCCGACATGGCGATCGGCTTGGCCGAGCTCTTCGGCATCGAATTTCCGGTGAACTTCAATTCCCCCTACAAGGCGCGGGGTGCGATCGATTTCTGGCAACGTTGGCACATGACGCTGAGCCGTTACCTGACCTTGCTGCTCTATAGCCCCATCGCGATGTGGGTGACGCGCCGACGCGCCAGTGCCGGCTTGCCGATCTCGGCGCGCGCGGTGAAGGAGCCACTCGCCTTCCTGCAGATGATCGTGTTTCCGACCGCCGTGACCATGACGATCGCCGGGGTCTGGCATGGCGCCGGCCTGCAGTATCTGGTGTTCGGCCTGTGTCACGCCTTCCTGCTGATCGCCAATCATTTCTGGCGCACCTACTTCCCACCGCCCAAACGGGCGAAGCCGGTGGCGGCCAAGCCGTCGCGGTTCACCCCTGCCCTGGAGGTGTTGGCCACCTTCCTGGCCGTGTCGCTGACGTTCGTGTTCTTCCGGGCCCGGTCATTTGCGGATGCGCTGACCGTGTTGGGTGTCGCATTCCACGCGCCTGGCCTGTTCACGGTGCCGGCCATTCCGGAGGCGCTCACCGACACCGGATTCACGGTAGACCGCGCCTTGCTGCTGCGCCTGCTGGCCTGCGCGGTGGCGGTCTGGGCGTTGCCCAACAGCCAGCAGGTGCTCGCCCGGTTCCGCAAGCGCGGCGGTGACGGGCTGCAATGGCTGATCGGCAACCGCGTCGGCATGCTCCTGGGCGGTTCGGCCACGGGTGTGGCGCTGCTGGCCTGTGCTATCCGTTTCGGCCACAAGTCCGAGTTTCTGTACTTCCAATTTTGAGCAGGGATTTCCCGATGAACCACGCCTTACCAGAGCGGGATGCGGACGGCGATACTGCAGCGCCCGGTCTGTTTGCCCTGTTTGTCCGGGCGGAGTTGCTGAGCTTTCTGGCCGGTGCCGTGCTGATTGCGGGGTATCTGGCCAGTCTGCATCCGTTTCCAGCACCGCGCATCGGTAGCGGCTACTCGTTCAACGAAAAGGCCCGCTGGCTGCGGCATGCGCTCGAGCGGCATTCGTGCGACGTGCTGGTGCTGGGCTCTTCGGTCGCCCTGAATGGCGTGGATTCGGCGGAACTGGCGGCGGCCTATCCGGGAGCTACCGTGGTGAATGCCGCCTACTGGGGCGGCAAGATGTCGGAAGACGAGATGGTGCTGCGGATCCTTTCGCGTCTCTGCCGTCCGAAGGTGGTGATCCTGCCGGTGACCTGGCTGGATTTCAAACCCGGTGTGCAGGAATCGAACTGGACGCACTACGAGAAATATGTAGGCGGTCAGCCCACGCTCGAGGCCTATCTGGAGGCGCCCGACCTGCTGTATTACATTCACGCTGGTCTGTACTTTGCTGCAGGGCAGACGCTGCAGCCAGAGGGGCGCCGGCGTTACCTGAACCTCTATTTCGATCAGGGCGGTGCGGTGCTACTGTCGGTGGAAGGCTTCGTGCGCGAGCCTCGCCGCTGGGATGGTTACCTGGAAGAGCGCCGCAATGTTGTCGATGGTGCTGGCCTGGAGGCCCTTGGCCGTCTGGCTGCACAGGCCCGGCAACTGGGGGCGCGTCTGGTCGTGTCACCGATCCCGATGCGTCCCATCGCCGAAAAGACCTTTTTTCCGGCCGAACGGGTGGCCCTCTGGCAGTCGGTGCAGGCGCAGATCCGGCCGCAGGGTGGCGAGTTTCTGGTGGATCCGCGCACGTCCGATTTTGGCGATGCCCTGCATGCCGATTACGATCACCTCAACGCGGCTGGCGCCAAGACGTGGACGCGCTGGCTCGCCGGCACCCTGACGCGCGCCGGGCAGGGTGAGCCGGCGGCCGCCACAGGGCCATCCCCAGCAGTTCCGGCCGGTCAGCCATGATCACGCTCACCGGGCTCGCCTGGCTGCTGATCTTCCAGTCCCTGGGTGAGGTGCTGACGCGCCTGCTGCACCTGCGCCTGCCGGGGCCGGTGATTGGCCTGTTGCTGCTGGTGGCGGCGCTGCGCCTGGAACGGGTGCGCGCCCCGGTGGGGGCTGCCGCCGAGGTGCTGCTGAGCCACTTTTCGCTGCTGTTTGTGCCGGTCGGCGTGGGCGTGATCACCCACCTCGACCTGTTAGCACAGTATGGTCTGCGGCTGCTGGTGGTGCTGCTGCTGTCGACCTGGCTGGGACTGATCGTTACCGCCTTGGTGCTGCGCCGCCTGCTGCGTGGCGGGCAGGGCGAAGACCCGGCGGCATGATGCCGGCCTGTCCCTTTTCGGCTGCGCCTCTGGCCAGATACCGAGCTGCGCCCGAGCTGACCTTGACCTGCCCTTGACCTGCCCCCGACGTATCCGTGACCTGATCCCCGACTGACTTCTGACGAGGCCGCGCCACCATGCAAGATTTTGTTCAGCTTTGGGTCTATCTCTCGGCCACTCCATTGTTCGGGCTGACTGCCACCCTGGTCACGTATGTGCTCGCGCAGGCGTTTTATCACCAGATGCAGCAGGCACCCTGGGCCAATCCGGTGTTGTGGACCGTGCTGACGCTCGCGTTGCTGCTGTGGGTCAGCCACACCCCCTACCCGACCTATTTCTCGGGCGCCCAGTTCATCCACTTCCTGCTCGGGCCGGCGGTGGTGTCGCTCGCCTGGCCCCTGTGGCAACGTCGAACCCAGTTGGTCGATCGTTTTCGACCACTGCTGGTGGCGGCCCTGGTCGGCGGCACCACCGCCGGCGGCAGCGCCGTGCTGATCGCCTGGGCGCTTGGCCTGCCACCCTCGCTGTTGCGCTCGCTGGCCCCGAAGTCGGTGACCGCACCCGTGGCGATGGGTATCGCCGAGCAATTGGGCGGTGTGCCGGCCCTGGCGGCGGTGTTTGCCGTGCTGACCGGGCTGGTCGGCGCAATCAGCGCCAAGTATCTGTTCGATGCCCTGGGGCCCTTCACGCCCTGTGAGCGGGGCTTTGCCTTGGGGGTGAGTGCTCATGGCATCGGTGCCGCGCGGGCGATGCAGGTGCATCCCGATGCCGGCGCTTACGCCGCCCTGGCGCTGGGCATGCAGGTGATTCTCTCGTCCCTGCTGATCCCTCTGATCGCCCGCCTGTTCTGATCTTTCGGGCGGCAATGCCATCCTGGCCTATCACTTCAACCGGCATGGGCAGCTTGAGGAACTGCCCGGCTCGCCGTTCAGCACGCACGGGATTGGGGTGTTCGACCCTTCGCTGAAGCTCGGACCATTCGATAGCGACCAGATCCTGACCACCAACCCGCAGCGCACCCTGCTGTTTGCGGTCAATCCGGGCTCCAACACCATCGCGGTGTTTGCGATCCAGGCCGATGGCACCCTGCGCGATGTTCCGGGCTCGCCCTTTCCGTCCGGGGGCAGCAATCCGGTCAGCGTCGGAGTGGCGGCCGATACGCTGGTGGTGGTGAACAAGGCCCTCGACCCGGCACAGCCGAAGGCCGTGGTGCCGAGTTACGTCACCTTCCACATCGAAGAGAACGGTGCCTTGTCCCGCTATCCGGCATTTCGGGTAGACAGTCCGGTCGGCAGCGCGCCATCGCAGGCCCTGATCAGTCCCGACCGGCGTCTGGTGTTTGGTTCCGATTTCCTGGGCGGCGAACTGCAGTCCTTCGTTCTCGAACCCGAGGGACGTCTGCTGCAGAATCCGCCCCAGTCGCCGGCCGTTGTCGCCTTCGGCACCTCGACCGCCCCTCGACTCGCGCTGGGGCTGGCCGCCAATCCGCGTCGACCGGTGGTGTACGCCGGATTGGTCACCATCAGCAAGATTGCGGTCTACGCCTACGACAACCAGGGGCACCTGCGCTTCGTCCGCGCCATTCCCGACAGCGGGGCCGGGGTCTGCTGGCTGCGCACCAATGCCGACGGCACCCGCCTGTATGCCAGCAATACCGGGGATGCCTCGATCACGGTGTACGACACCAGTGATGCCTTGCAGCCGGTCGAACTGCAAAAATTCAGCCTGACCGGTGGGGGCAACGGTTTCCAACTGGAGCTCGACGGCACTGGCATCCATCTGTTCGCTCTCACCCAGCGCGCGTCGGCATCCACGCCCCTGGGAACCGGCAACAACCTGCATGTGCTCGACATCGACAGCAACGGTCTGCTCAGCCAGTCGGCGTCGGTAGTGCCGTTGCCGGTGAGCGACGGCACCCGGCCGCAGGGCCTCGCCACGTTCTGACGATAGGGCACTTCCAGCCCGGTGGCAGCCACCGGTGGTTGCGGCCGCCGGCGGCTATAACGATCATGCTGGCAGTGGTCGGTACCGGCAGACCGCTGGTGGGCTGGGGATCACCGCCGGGGCCATCAAAGCGTGTGATCGGCGGTCGATCAGCGGGGGGTGTTGTCGGGAACCACCGAGTGGAAATGGCGGTAGTCCATCACCTCACCATGCTCGGCATGGGGCACGAACAGATCCTGATAGCGGTGATTCCAGCGGATCCGTTCGTGGTTGTAGTTCTCACGAGCCTGCATGGTCTGCCCGGTGGTTTCGTCATTGCCGGTCATGGTCAGGATCAGGCTGCCTTCCCGGTCAGCCAGGGTGGCTGCATCCAGGCCATACAGGGGGCTCTCCGGTGTGATTCGGTGCACCATCTGCCAGCCCAGCAGGAAGATCGGATGCTGGTCGCGCACCAGGGGCAGGTCGTGGATACGACGCAGCGTCTCGCCCTCGGCGGTGGTCTCGCGCATCAGTAGCCGCAGGCGTGCCGAGGCATCGACGATCACGTTCTGGCGGGCGTTGGCCGCGCGAATGATCAGGCTGGGGTGGCCGTCCATCGGTGTGACGACCGGATGGCGGGCAAACAGGATGCGCGATCGCGGTCGCGCGAAGCGCGCGAAGATCACCCCGGTGGTGAGCGCGGTGCTGACCAGGCCGGAGAAGATTTCGATGGTGGCCACGATGTGGCCGAAGGGCGTTTGCGGATGCATGTCGCCGAAGCCCACGGTGGCGTAGGTTTCAACGCTGAAAAAAAACAGGCCCAGCAGTCCTGGCGGATTCAGGTTGGCGACCGGCTGGTCGCCACACCCGTACAGCAAGGCAAAGGCCGCATTGATGGCGATGAACACCAAGGCCGTGACGCCAATGAAGCGCGTCCAGGTCACCGTCATCGCCTGGTGGTACAGGTCCTGCCACGGCTGGTGGGGCAACCCCAGGGTGAACACCCTGCGGTCGCCCACTTGCACGGCGCGGGCCAGGAACTGCCGACGCCGGCGCCGTGCTGTGGTCATGGGCTTACTTGCCGCTCATGCGTCGGCCGAACGACACACCATAGGCGGCTGCACGCACCGGCAACACCACGTCGTCGCCCATTTCCACGCCTTCGCTTAGCGAGGTCGGCATGAACAGTTCCTTCACGCAGTCGGTGCCGCCCGTGCTTTCCACGGCCAGGGTGCCGAGGTGGACGGTCTTGCGTGATTCCGGCCAGTCCTTGCTCGGGTCGGTCAGCGAATCGCCCGGCTCGGCCAGCTGCAGGGCCACTTCAATCTTCGCCGGGCCTTTTGTCAGGCGATCCGCCAGTTCGGCAGCGAGGAAGGTCGGGCCCTTGGCCTTGGCTTCGGCATCGCTCAAGCCCACGGTGCCACCGGCCGGCATGGCCACGATCTTGCCCATGGTGACCTTGCCAGCGGCATTGACGAAGCGGAAGGCGTGAATGCCGTACCAGGGCGTGGTGACGTAGCTGGCAAACACCGGATGGGCTTCCAGCCACTGATGCTGGTGTCCCGGAGCGGCGTGTGTCTTCATGTAGGTGTCGATGCGGGCCAGGTTCTGCTTGCCGGTCACGTCCGGGGCCACCGTGGTCAGCAGGTCCAGGAAGTCTTCCGGCGTGGCCGCCAGGAACATCGGCGTGGAACCCAGCACCAGGTCCATGCTGCTGTCGGCGTTCGGGCTCAGGCGCACGGCCAGGCCGCGGCCGTCATGGGTGTTTTCCGGGGCATGCGGGTTCGGGCCGGCGATGCTGAAACGTCCTGCCACTGGATAGGTGGCCTTGGCGTTGTAGGCGGCAGCCTTGGTCACGGCCGCGGCCGAGGCCGGGTCGGCAGTGAAGGTGCCGGCGAAGCAGACACCGTTAGCGTGCGCCTTGCGCAGACCTTCGCTCGGGCCGCCCAGCTTCTGCAGGGCATCCACGATGTTGGCCGGTAGTGCCGGGTCGGTGGCGGCTTGCGCTTGGGCAGCGGCACTCAGGGCCAGGCCAAGGGCGGTGGCAAGCAGGGTGGTGGACTTGAACAGCTTTTGCATTGTCAGAAAGCTCCTATCGATCGAATCAGGACGTACACGGGGAACGCTACCGGGCAAGAGCTTACCCTTCCTTCATGCGTAAGGATATTTCAGGGTGGCCGGTGGTCGCCCTGCCGGGGCGACCACCGCGGCATGATCGCGCGTGGCGGCAGTTTTCCTTTGACTTTTTTGTCGGCCGTGGTATCTTTCACGGCTCAGCGCGCCCGTAGCTCAGTTGGATAGAGTACTTGGCTACGAACCAAGGGGTCGTGGGTTCGAATCCTGCCGGGCGCGCCATTCATTCAAGGGGTTAGCTGCGGCTAGCCCCTTTCCTTTGGTGCCCTGTGCCGGATTTGTGCCCGCTTGCGGCACAGCTCCCGTTCCCGGCACTGCGTCCAACACCGGCGAGCATAGGAATTTCAAACGGTGTTTTACCGGGACATCACCTTAGCCTGGAGCCACGATACCCGGACCGTATCCGGCCTGAACGGCTGCGCCCGTCCAAAGTCCAGCCCTGTGCGGACACCCCTATCGCC
>CAIPBT010000176.1 GCA_903863375.1 uncultured Ferrovum sp. | reverse complement strand
GCACGGCAGCCGCACCCGCGACCAGCAGTATCGGTATCCCCTCTACGCACGGCCGGATGACCTGCTGACGGTAGAACTCGACAGCCTGGTGCCGGAACTGAAAGGCAAGCGGCTGCGGGTGCGCATTGACGGTCAGCGGCTGGTGCCTTACTACACGCGTGCTGACATCGAACATCACACCCCGGCCAGCCTGCTCGGGCGCGAGATTGTCTGGGTGGATGACCCTGTCGAGGTGTTCTTCCTGCACGTCCAGGGATCTGGGCGGGTCGAACTGGCCGAGGGCGGCGGCATCCATGTCGGTTATGCCGACCAGAATGGCCAGGCCTTCAAATCGGTCGCGCGCCAGCTGATCGAACGGGGCGAACTGACAGTGGCCCAGGCCACGCTGCAGGGCATGAAAGCTTGGGCCCGGGCCCACCCCGACCGCATCGACAGCTTTCTGGACGGCAATCCCAGCTACGTGTTCTTCCGGGAAATTGGTGGCGACCTGCCCGGCCCGCTAGGCACGCTGGGTGTGCCCCTGCTGGGCGAAGCCACGGTTGCTGTCGATGCCAAGGTGGTGCCACTGGGCGCGCCGGTGCTGGTCGATACCACCTACCCGCTCAGCCAGGCACCCCTGCGGCGCCTGGCCATGGCGCAGGATACCGGCGGGGCAATCAACGGTGCCGTGCGTGTGGATTTCTTCTGGGGTCTTGGCGAAAACGCGCTGGCACAGGCGGGTCGCATGCGCCAGAAACTGCGCCTGTGGGTGCTGTTGCCGCTGGGCATGCACCCTGATGGCGGTGTCCTGCTGCCGGACACCGTGGTCGGATCGGCCAGCGTTTCCCGCCGCCAATAGTGCTCGCGCCGGCTCAGCGCGGACCGAGATTCTTTTCGAGTTGGGCGGTCGGCAGGGCACCCGGCACCACATGGCCATCCGCAAAGATCAGCGTGGGCGTGGCCTGGATGCCGTTTTTCTGGCCCAGCCTCTGCACGGTCTCCAGCGCTGAAACATCGCAATCGCGTGACTCCGGCAGCGCATTCTTCGCCCAGTAATCCGACCAGGCTTTCTGCCGGTCGCTGGCACACCAGATGCGCCGGGTGTGCTCCGGGGCGTTCGGGTGCAATTGCACGATCGGATACAGGAAGGTGTAGATCGTCACGTCGGTGACGCTGGCCAGTTCGTTTTCCAGCTTCTTGCAGAACGGGCAGTCGGAATCCGAAAATACCACCAGCCGGCGTTTGCCATTGCCCTTGACGTGCTTGATCGCAAGATTCAGCGGCAGGGAATCGAGCGGAATGGCAGTGACCTCGCGAATGCGCTCGGCGGTCAGGTTTTTCAGTGACTTCAGATCGATGATGCTGCCGTTGGTGATGAGGAAATTGGCTGCTTCATCGACGTAGTACAGCGCATGGTCTTCCGTGACGATCTCGTACAGGCCAGGCAGCGGTGCGGGTCGCACGCTGGTGATCGTGATGGTGGAGCCATCCTCGCCGGCATGCGCAAGGCGCGCCTGTGCTGCCTTGCGGACGGCTTCAAGATCGGCTGCCACCGTGGGCAGGCTGACCAGACCGCAGGCAAGACCCAGCAGCAGGGTGCCCGTGCGCACAGCCAGTGACAGGCGCGGCAGCCGCGCAGTCAGCGGTATGGCCAGGGGCGCCGCCAAGCACGCGGTCAGGGGCGCGGCCAAGGACACGGCCAGGGATAGGTGACGCTGGAACATGGGCAAACTCCGAAGACGAAAATAGGGGACGGTCAACGACGCAGGAGGATCAACGCAAGCACGGGCCTGCGGCAACACGGTGATCCGGGACGGGGACGCGGCGGTTGGCCAGCCGCCTAGAGGGCTCCTGATTCGCCGGCAGCCGAGGCCGCCAGCAGGGATTTCAACAAGGGTGCCCGGTCAACCCAGCGCATGCCCTGATTGCGCAGGTGGGCGAGCGCGGGCGCTGGATCGGCAAACAGGCGCTGCAGGGTATCGGTGACCAGCTGCATCCGCGCCACCGGTTCGGCTCGACGGCGGGCATGGCGGCGCAGCAGGCTGCGTTGCCCACAATCTTCCACCGGCAATCGTCCGGCCAGGGTGTTCGCCAGGCTGAACGCGTCTTCCAGGCCCAGGTTCAGGCCCTGGCCGGCGAGCGGATGGATGGCATGGGCAGCATCGCCAAGCAGCACCACCCGTTGGTCGCAAATCACGGGAACCCGGGTCAGGCGCAGCGGCCACGAGGCCAGCGCGCCCACCGGAGTGAGCGGGCCCAGCGGCAGGCCAATACGTTGGGCCAGCTCTGCGAGGCAGGCTTCAGCACCGCCGCCCATCAGGGCATCGGCATGGCGGTCGCGCGCTGACCAGACCAGCGAAACGTGCTGTCCGCCCAGTGGCAGCAGCGCGATCACCTCGCCCTCGCTGAACCACTGGCGCGCCACGCCGTCATGGGGCCTGGCACAGGCCAGGTTGAGCACCACACCGTGCTGGCCGTAGTCATGGGTGACCGCCCGCCAGCCCAGGGTCTGGCGCAACCAGGATTGGCTGCCATCGGCGCCGACCAGCAGCCGTGCATGGCAGGGGGGCTGGTCACTGAGTTCCAGCATGGCGTGATCGGGCAGGATGGAAACAGCCTCGGCGGTGCCGGCATGCCACCAGGCCGACGCGCGGTTCTCTGCATCGAGCGTGGCGAGCAGGGCACCTTGCAGGGCGCCGTCTTCCACCACAACAGCAAGGGCGGATCCTTCGCCAGCAAAGTGCAGCCTGCCGTCTTCATCGCCATGCACCTCCATCGCGTCAATCGCGCCCAGGCGGGATGCGTCGAGACGCTGCCAGACGCCCAGTTCCCGCAGTTGCCGGATGTTTGCGGTATTCAAGGCATACACCCGCGCATCGAAGCCGGTGGCCGGCAACACTGGGGCCGGCCGCCGGTGGGCGCAGACGCGCACCGCCAGGCCCTGGCGCAGCAGCAGCAGGGCGGCCAGCAGGCCGACGTTGCCGGCACCCAGCACCACTGCGTCGAACGGCGCCCGGGCCGAACCGTCAGCGAGGGTCATGATGCGATTCCCTCGGCCATCAACCGGGCGAATCCGCGGCGTAAGGGGGCCGCGAGATCGAAGGTGCCAAGGGCGAGCGACATCGGCAGGCTGCTGCCCGGCAGGGCGAAGGCGGTGGCCAGCAGGTGCGTCAAGCCGGCCGTGGTCCAACGGTCGGCCCGGCGCGCGCGCTGGTAGGCAGCCAGCCGGGTGGCGCTGCCGGGGTCCTGGCCGGGCTGCGCAGCCCCGAGTGCCTCTGTCAGGGTGGTGATATCGCGCAGGCCAAGGTTGAAGCCCTGGCCAGCCACCGGATGCAGGGTTTGCGCAGCGTTGGCAATCTGCACGAAGCGCCGTCCGGCTGGCTGCAACACGAAGCGCCCGCGCAGGGGATAACGTTGCCGCGGCGAGCATTGCCGGAAGCGGCCCAGCCGGTCACCAAACCACGCCTGCAGCGCCGCCAGGAAATCGGCATCGCTGGCCTGCAGCAGGTGCGCGATGCGCGCAGCCGGCGCCGTCCAGATCAGGGCGTAGCCCTCGGCGCAGGGCAGCAGGGCGAGCGGGCCGTCCGGTGTAAACCGTTCAAAGGCCTGGTCGCCCGTGGGCTGTTCGGCCTGCACAACGCAGGCCAGGGCCTGTTGCCGATAAGGCCAGGTCAGCGCATCGCCTGAGGCGGTGAGGGCGCCTCCTTCGGCCAGGACGGCCAGGCTGACCAGACTGTCCTGCGCACCAGCCGGGCCCCGCCAGCGCACGCGCGCAGCACTGGTCGAACCCTGTACGGTCTGCACGACAGCCTGTTCGTGCACCGTGATGCCGGGTCGGGCAGCAACGGCGGCGCGCAGCGCCGTCAGCAGCCGGGCATACGACACGGTGTGGCCGAATTCCGAAACTCCCGATTCGCTTGCGTCCAGGCAGACCCGGCCGGCCTGGCCCCGGTAGGAAACATGAATGGTGCGGATGGGATGCGCTGCCACCTGCTGCGGTGTGATGCCGAGGCGTCCCAGCAGTGTCCAGCTCGGACCCGCAAGCGCCAGGGTGCGCTGCACGGCGACCGCCGCCGGTCCTGGGCTGGAGGCGTCCATGGCGCCAGACTCCAGCAGGGTGACCGGCCAGCCCTTGTCGGCCAGCAGGGCGGCTAGGCAGCAGCCGGCAGGGCCGGCACCGATCACCCAGGGCGTGGTCATGTCTGCAGCCGACCCGGTCAGCCGCCCGCCATCACCGATTCGATCTCGGCAATGGTTTTCGGGGTGGCGGCGGTCAGCACGTCGCGACCGGTTTCGGTGACCAGAACGTCATCCTCGATGCGGATGCCAATGTTCCAGAAGGCTTTCGGCACTTCTTTGCCGGGCCGGATGTACAGGCCCGGTTCCACCGTCAGCACCTGACCCGGGGCCAGTCGGCGGGGTTTGCCATCCACGCTGTAGCTGCCCACATCGTGCACGTCGAGTCCCAGCCAGTGCCCGGTGCGGTGCATGTAGAAGCGCTGATAGTCGCGAGTTTCCAGCACACGGGCAACCGGGCCTTTCAGCAGCTTGAGGTCGATCATGCCCTGTGCCAGCACCTTCAGGGCCGCCTCGTGATAGGCGGTGAACGGCGCGCCGGGCTTGACTGCCTTGATCGCGGCGTCCTGCGCCGCGAGCACCAGTTCGTAGCAGTCGCGCTGCACCGCGCTGAACCTGCCGTTTACCGGAAACGTGCGGGTGATGTCCGAGGCATAACCATCCAGTTCGCAGCCGGCGTCGATCAGCAGCAGGTCGCCATCGTGCAGCACCGCGTTGTTGGTGACGTAGTGCAGCACGCACGCGTTGCCGCCGCCCGCCACGATCGAGGCATACGCCGGCGCCTGCGCGCCGTGGCGCCGGAAGGTATGCAGCAGTTCGGCCTCGACCTCATATTCGAGCTGGCCAGGCTGGGTGGTGGCCATGGCCCGGGCATGCGCTTCGGCGGAAATGTCGGCCGCCCGTTGCATGGTGCGCAGTTCGGTGCGGTCCTTGACCAGACGCATCTCGTCGATCAGGGTGCGCACGTCAGCGAAGCCAGCGGGAGCAGTGACACCCTGGCGTACCCGGGCGCGCACCTGCTTCAGCCAGCCGGTTATGCGCGCATCGAAATCGGCATGCAGTCCGAGCGGATACCAGGCCTGTTCGCGGTTGCCCATCAGGTCGGCTGCCATGCTGTCGAGCTTGCTGATGGGATAGGCCTCGTCCACCCCGAACAGCTTCTGCGCTTCCTTCGGGCCAAAGCGATAGCCGTCCCAGATTTCGCGCTCGAGATCCTTTTCCCGGCAGAACAGGATGGTGCGGCCGGGTTTGCCGCCCACCAGCACCAGCACGGCCTCGGGTTCCGGGAATCCGGTCAGGTACCAGAAATGGCTGTCAAAGCGATACGGGAAATGGGTGTCGGCGTTGCGCAGCCGTTCGGGGGCGGTCGGGATGAATGCCACCCCATCGCCGATCTCGCGCAGCAGGCGCTTGCGGCGCTGGATCTGTGCACGGAAGTCGGTCGGGGTCGAACGGGCAGGGCGGGAACGGGTCATGGCAACTCCGGGTAGGCTTCAGTTGGAGTGATTCTGCGCCCGGGCGTTCACCCGGGCCAGGTGCTCGGCTGCCGGGCCGGCGGCGGCATTCACCCGCGCCAGGTCGTCCGGCGTACCGACATTGTCCCATGCGCCGGCGTGATGCTCGCCGCTGACCTGACCGGCCTGCACCGCCAGGCGCAACAGGCGGCCGAGGTCGGCGTCCTCGCCGGGTGTCAGTCCCGTCAGCAGGTCCCGCCGGAAGACGCCGATGTTGCCATAGGTCAGGGCGGGATTCGCACTTGCCGAGACACGGTCGCCCGTCAGGTCGAAGTCCTGCTTCACGCGGTGGTCGTCCACCAGCACCAGATGGGCCAGATCGCGACCGGCCGCAGCAAGGCGCCGGGCCGGGGCGGCCAGCCGCCGGTAATCAAAGTCCGTGTGGATGTCGCTGCTGACCACCACGAACACGTCTGCCGCCAGGGCGGGCAGGGCCTCGACAATGCCGCCGGCCGTACCCAGGGCATGAGCTTCCGGCGACCACCGGATCTGCACCCCGAGCGTGCGGCCATCGCCGAGGGCAGTGGTGAGCTGTTCGCCCAGCCACGCGTGATTGATCACCAGTTGTCGGTGGCCGGCGCGTGCCAGGGCTTCGATCTGCCAGACGATCAGCGGCTTGCCCGCCACGGTCAGCAGCGGTTTCGGGCAGGTGTCCGATAGCGGGCGCATGCGTTCGCCGCGGCCCGCGGCCAGCAGCATGACCGGGATGGCGGCAG
>CAIPBT010000175.1 GCA_903863375.1 uncultured Ferrovum sp. | reverse complement strand
TCGCAGGCGCTGGACTATCCGGTGGGCACGTTCGCCCGTTTCTGTCACAACCACGGGCTGCTGACCGTGAACGACCGTCCGCGCTGGCGCACGGTGCGCGGCGGCGGCCGTGAATATGTCAAAAAGCTGGCTGCCGGCATCGGCACGGTCCGGCTGGGCACGCCGGTGGATGCCATCGAACGCAGCCGGGATGGCGTGATGGTGACCCCGGTAGGCGGCAACCCCGAGCTGTTCGATCAGGTGGTGCTGGCATGTCACAGCGACCAGCAGTTGCGCATGCTGCGCGACGCCAGCCCGGCCGAGCGGTCCGTGCTGGAACGCGTACGCTACCAGCCGAACGTGGCGTTCCTGCATACCGATGCCAGCTTCTTGCCAAAGCAGCGCAAAGCCTGGGCGGCATGGAATTACCATGTTGGGGCGACCGGCACCGATCAAGCCAGCGTGACTTACCTGCTGAACGATCTGCAACCCCTGCCCACCAAAACGCCGGTGATGGTGACCTTGAATCCGCTGCGCGAGCCCGATGCCGCCACCGTACATGCCCGTTTCGAATATGAGCACCCGCTGTTTGACGGACCGGCGGTTGCCGCCCAACGGGACCTGGCAGACATCCAGGGCCACCATCGGGTCTGGTTCGCTGGCGCGTGGACGCGCTTCGGCTTTCACGAGGACGGCCTGATGTCCGGACTGGCCGTGGCCGCAGCCTTGGGCAATGCCGCACCCTGGTACAAGGCCGTCGCCTGATGCCGATTGCCGCCCATCAGCTGCTGCTGGGCCGGGTGGGGCACCACCGTCACGGGCCGGAGCGTCATGGATTCACCTATCCGGTGTTCTTTCTGGCGCTCGACATCGATGGTCTCGATACCGCGCTGGTGCAGCCGGCCAGCCGCCGCAGCCTGCCGTGGCCCTTCAGTCTGGGGCGCTTCAACCTGCTCTCCGTGCGGCACCGTGACCATGGGCCACGGGATGGCACGGCACTCGGGCCCTGGCTGCGCACGCTGTTGCGCGAGGCCGGGCTGCCGCCGGAGGCCGGCACCAGGATCACGCTGCACACGTTTCCCCGGGTGCTGGGCGTGGGATTCAATCCCGTCAGTTTCTGGATCTGCCGCGACGCGCAGGGTGCCGTACGCGCCATGCTGGCGGAAGTGAACAACACCTTTGGCGAACACCACAGTTACCTGGTGGCGCACGCCGATGGCAGTGCGGTGCTGCCCGGCCAGCTGCTTGGCGCCCGCAAGGTGTTCCATGTATCGCCTTTTTTTCCGGTTCAGGGCCATTACCAGTTCCGGGTGCGCGCTGGCGAGGCCGGCCTGCAGGTGCGCATCGAGTATCAGGATGGCGCCGGACGTGGCCTGTTCGCCTACTTGCAGGGCCAACCGGTGGCGTTCCGCAGCCTGCCGCTGCTGACCGCTTTCGTCCGCCATCCCCTGCAGACCCTGACCGTGTTGTCCCGTATCCATCTGCATGCCCTGCGCCTGTGGCGCAAAGGGGCGCAATTCCATCGCAAGCCGACCGCCCCTCTTGAGGA
>CAIPBT010000174.1 GCA_903863375.1 uncultured Ferrovum sp. | reverse complement strand
GCGGTTTTTCGGCCGGGTGCCCGAGGTGCTGAACGTGCCCTGGGCCAGCGGTACCTCGCTCACGCGCAATCCGCGCTTGGTGAAGGAACTGGAAACCCGCGCCGGCGGCAAGGAGTTGGTGCTGCCGACGAGATCATCTTTGTGCGGGGTGCCACCGAGGCCATCAACCTGGTGGCGAAAAGCTGGGGGGGCGGCCAACATCGGCGCCCACGAGCATGCTCTGCTCGATTACGCCACTCACCACATGCAGGGGATTCCCGGCGTTCGGCCGATCGGCACGGCGGCCCACAAGGCCAGCGTGCTGTCGTTTGTGCTGGAGGGGTACAAGCGAGGAGATCGACCGCCTGGTGCGGGTGGTGCGCGGCCTGGCTCGCTGAGACGCATGCACCGACTGGCGCGGTAGCGAACAGACCAGCTGACCGCTATCAAGGCATACTGAGCCAATGAAAACCCTATCGCTGATTTCCCTTGGCCTGATGGCCGCCATTTTGCCTCTGACGGCCGCTGCGCAGGAGGCGGTGGCCAGCAAATGGGTGAACTTGCGCGCAGGTCCAGCGCGCGACTATCCGCTGGTGCTGCAGGTGGCACCGGGAACGCCCCTGGCGGTAGAGGGCTGTACTGACGGTTATGGCTGGTGCGACGTGATGGCACCGGGGTACGTTCGCGGCTGGGTGTACGCCGGCAATCTCTCCTATCCCTATCAGGACGCGCAGGTGCCCATCCTTGAGTATGGTGCCTTGATCGGCTTTCCCATTGCCACGTTCGTGATTGGCGACTACTGGGGGCAGCATTACCGCAACCGGCCCTGGTTCGGCGACCGCTCCCGGTGGGCGCAGCATGCTGCGCCACCTGGTGGCGGCGGCCGCAGGGGCCGGGATGGCCCGACCGGGGCAGCAGGGGTGCCGAGGCCGGCGCCGGTTATCGGTGTGCCGGGGGGCGCACCATCACCCCAGCGTGCGCTGGGTGCTGCCAGCGGTGGCCGGGCGCCGATGCGTGACATGGGTGTGCAGGGCAATCCCATGCCAGCCATGCGTGCCATCGGCAGCCAGAACAGTTCGACGCCGTCACTTCCCTCCCAGCGTCCGCCCGTCAACAGCGCCCCGGCGCCAAGGGGGTCTGCTGGGCAGGGCATGGGGCAGGGTGCTGGTCCCGGCAATGGCGGCGCGATGCGCGGACCGGGCGGCGCTGGTGGTGGCATGCGTGCCCCAGCAGGGGGCGGCGGCCAACCCCATGCCTCTGGCCCTGGCGCAGGAGGAGGATCCCGGCCTGAGCCTGGTCAGGGCCGTCCCGCTGAAGGTGGTCGCGAGCGCGGACGCTAAGTCGGCAGGCCGCCAGCAAGGGAGCAAACCAGCGCGCCAGGCCGTCAGCAAGCGAGCGAGCAAGCGAGCAAGCCAGGAAACGAGAAAGCCAGGAAGCGAGAAAGACGGGAAGCGAGAAAGACGGGAAGCGAGAAAGACGGGAAGCGAGAAAGTCAGGCGGGATGTTCGCGCCTACGGCACACCGCAGGATGCGAGGGGGACGCTGAGCGCCTGCAGCATCGTACCCACCTCGCCCTGCTGGACCAGCGCGACCAGATGGCTGCGATGCCAGTCCTGGCCCGGGGCGCGATGCAGGACCCACGAACTGCTGCCGTCGGTGGCAGGACGCGTGGCCTGCACACGCACCACGCCATCATGATGCAGAGGGCGCCCCCGGTTTTCGCCGGCGCCGGGTTGTTGCAGCAGTCCATCCTCGGTGAGAGCCAGCGTGAGGCGGGCCGATTGCAGCGCATCGACGGGCATGCTGGCGCCTGCATGAGTCTGCACCTGCACGAAAACGGCATCGCCTTCAACGCGATCCACCGTCACTCGCAGTTGGACGCTGGCGGGCCTGGCAGCCTGGCGCACGGCGCGCTCCGTCAGCCCGCCCGGCTGGGTCCAGTCCACCAGTTCTTCGCCTGCGACAATCACCTGCGGCGTGTAAACGCCACGGGCATGTCGTGCCGCGGTGTAGTTCTGCTGGCGGGTGCTGAAGGCATGCTGGGCGTAGGGATCAGGCCAGCCCAGGTCATCCCAGTAATCGACGTGCTCGGCCAGCAGGATGGTTCCGGCCAAGCCCTTTTCCTGGCTGGCGCGGC
>CAIPBT010000173.1 GCA_903863375.1 uncultured Ferrovum sp. | reverse complement strand
TGCCGTGCGCGATCTGGCCTGAGGGAAGAAACACTGCCTGACGGACCGGATGGTTGCAGAAATGTGGCAGCCAGGTATTGACGATGTTGTGATGTGCCGCTAATATAGCGGTCTTTCGAAGCGGGAATAGCTCAGTGGTAGAGCACAACCTTGCCAAGGTTGGGGTCGCGAGTTCGAACCTCGTTTCCCGCTCCAGTATTCAAGATCATCAGTACTAAGGTGGTCGAATGAAGAGGAAAACGACTTTTTCGTTTTCCTCTTTTTTTCTGCCCCGAAACGGTCGTTCTCGGGTTCCCCTGGCGGGGTGGCAGAGTGGTCATGCAGCGGCCTGCAAAGCCGTCTACGCCGGTTCGATTCCGACCCCCGCCTCCAGTGCTTTGTGGGCCATACCGCTCCGGCTTTCTGAATCTCGGCGATCGGGTTAGGAAAGCACCTCCAGACCATGCTTTTCCACCACAGCCAGCAGTTTCAGCGCCATGCCGCTCGGTCGCTTGGTGCCGGCTTCCCATTTCTGCACTGTGGATTCGCTCGTGTTCAGATAGCGCGCAAACACGGGTTGGCTGACGCGCGCTTGCTCACGAATGCGTTTGATGTGCTCCGCATCGATCGCGGGCGGCGCAGCAAGGCATGAGGTGTCGAATTCGCGCATGGTGGCCTTGTCCAGGGTCCCTGCGCGATGCAGGCCTTCTGCCGCGCTATGGATGGCAGCGAACGCCTCGCTCTTGAACTTGCGCTTACTCGTCATGGCAGATCTCCAGAAGGTCCTTGTTGCGTGTTGCGGTGTCCAGTTCTGTGGCGGTCATGCGCGCGTAGGCGCCGACTAGCTTCCTGAACTCATGGAGTTCATCGGGCGAGATGTTGGCCTTGTCGCTCTTTGCAAACAGGTAGGCATAAACCCAATGCTGGCCTCCCTTGGCGAGGATGATCGATCGATGCCTGTTGTCGTTCAGCCGCTTCTTGAATACCCCGCCGCCGAGGTCGTCAGCCTGGCCCTTCATGACCTCGCGAATGGCTCGGCACAGCGCTGCGTCATTGATCTTGGCTTTGCTGGCGGCTTTCGCGAACCAGGCGGTCTTGAAAGTACGGGCAGGGAGTGTCGGCACTATACGAAAAAGTGTAGCACCAGGTCCTATCGCTGTCATGCGTCCAGGCCCGAGGACCTTGGAGGGGACAGCGAGGCGCTACTGTGCTGGAAGGCTCGACCGGATGCCGGTGGCGGTTTCGCTACGATCGCGACGATCCAGACCCGACAGGCCTTTTGACGAAGGTATCCGGCTGCTATTGGGAAGCCAAAAATCCAATAAAACCCCACAGCAGCGCGAATTGTCGGAGACCTGCAAAGCCGTCTACGCCGGTTCGATTCCGATCACCGAATCAGTTAACTTACAATTGATACCTTATGTGAATTCGAGAGTTTGCCGCCCGGCAAAGTCGCGGAGAACTGCAGAGAGGCCTAACGCAGCAGTGGCGTTTGGCGTCAGTGACCGGTCATCTTCAACACGGCCTCAGGCAACCGTGCACCCTGCACGGTGACTTGCGACGCCACGGCGTGAATGTGCCCCAGATCTTCGCTCGTCAATTCCACCGCCGCTGCGCCGATGTTTTCCTCGAGTCGGTGAAGTTTCGTCGTACCCGGGATCGGCACGACCCAGGGCTTCTGGGCCAGCAGCCATGCCAGTGCGATTTGTGCGGGAGTCGCTCCCTTGCGTTGCGCCACAGCCCGTAGCAGATCCACCAAGACCATGTTGGCCTTGAGGGCCTCGGGTGCCAGGCGCGGAACCTGGGAGCGGAAATCGGAACTTTCGAAACGGGTGTCCATGTCCATCGTGCCAGTCAGGAATCCCGCAACCAGGGGACTGAAGGGTACGAAGCCAATGCCGAGTTCCTCGAGCGTCGGCAGCAGTTCCAGTTCAGGGCCGCGATAGAACAGCGAATATTCGCTCTGGACCGCCGTGACACGCTGAACGGCATGGGCGCGACGCACCGTGGCGGCAGAGGCCTCCGACACGCCGACGTGTCTAACCGTGCCTTGGGCGATCAACTCCTTCACGGCGCCAGCGACATCCTCAATAGGCACTGCGGGATCGACCCGATGCTGGTAGAAGAGATCAATGGCCTCCACTCGCAGGCGCTTGAGAGCAGCGTCAGCGACCGCCCTGATATGCTCCGGGCGGCTGTTCAGACCGCTGCCTCGCTTGCCTGTCTCCAGGTCGATCTCAAACCCGAATTTGGTGGCGACGACCACCTTGCCCTTGAAGGTAGCCAGTGCTTCGCCCACCAGCGTCTCATTGATGAACGGGCCGTAAGCCTCGGCGGTATCGAAGAAGGTGACACCACGATCGACCGCTGCGTGGATCAGCCCAATCATGGCCTGCTTGTCTGCAGCCGGACCATAGACGGCGCTCATGCCCATGCATCCGAGGCCGAGGGCTGAGACTTCCAGGGCGCTGTTGCCGAGCTGACGTTTTTGCATAACTTCTAGTCCTCAGGGTTTGGTTGGTGACCAGTTCAAGTGTTCGATCACTGCCGCCACCCTCAAAGTCCAGTCAGCTTCTCGAGCTGTTCGGGATAGCGCGCGCCCTGCACGGTGATGTGCGCTGCGGCCTGCTCAATGTGGGCAAGATCCTCGGGACTCAATGTGAGTTCAGCTGCGCCAAGGTTTTCCTCCAGGCGGTGCAATTCAGAGGATCGTGTAGTCCAGGTCGGATGTTTCGATCACCGCCGCGGAATCGCGATAGGGATTCAGAACGCTGCGGTAGATTTCTCCCGGCACTTCGCCGTAGATGCCCATAGAGCTGATGAAGATCAGGCGTCTCAGCTCCGTGGTGTGCATGGCATCGATGATGGCGCGTGCCTGTTCGGCCATCGCGCCGGACAGGTTGGCATACACCACATCCTGACCGCGCATGGCAGCCCTGAGCGTCGCGCGGTCCAGTACATCACCTTCGACGATCGTCACGCGCTGGGCGTCCGGATTCGTCAGTCGGCTCGCCCGGCGCAGGTAGAGGGTGAGCTGTGCGTCGGTGACGTCGAGAAGGCGCTGTGCCGTGTGACGCGCCAATTGACCGTTGGCGCCAAGGATGAGGATGCGCGTCATGAGTTGAGTCCGACGCGGGCCAGTTGACGTGTCTTCATGGGGGAGTTTCCTTGTCGCGAGTCTATGGCTGCCACTCTAGACAGAGGGGTATTGAATGAATAGACTGAAAAATGCCGATAAGGGTATAAGTCAGGCTAATCAATGGCGCTATTCGACGATCTGGCTGCGTTCGCGGCTGTGGTGCGGGCAGGCAGCTTCACTCGGGCGGCCGCGCAGATCGGTGTGACGCAGTCCGCACTCAGCCAGACGGTGCGTACGCTGGAGCGCAAGCTCGACCTGAAGTTGCTTAACCGAACGACGCGCAGCGTCTCGCCCACCGAGGCGGGAGAACGGCTCTACTTGACGGTGGGGCCGCGCTTCGCCGACATCGAGGCCGAACTGGCGATGCTCGGTGAATTGCGCGGCAGGCCAGCCGGCACTGTGCGCATTACCGCCACCGAACATGCGGTGCGGACGCTGCTCTGGCCCAGGCTGGAGCCGTGGCTGCCCAAATATCCCGACATCAAGGTCGAGATCAGCAGCAGCAACTGCTTCATCGACATCGTCGCCGAGCGCTTTGACATCGGAGTGCGTCTGGGCGGCGATGTGGCGAAAGACATGATCGCCGTTCGGATCGCACCAGATATGCGTCTGGTCGTCGTAGGCAGTCCGAAGTACTTCGAACGCCACTCGCGACCACGAACGCCTCAGGATCTCACCAACCACGATTGCCTGTGCCTGCGCCTTCCATCCCATGGTGGGCTGCTGCCCTGGGAGTTCAAGCGGCGCGGAAAGAACATCAACGTCCGCGTGACTGGGCGGCTGGTATTCAATTCCACCGACATGATCGTCGCTGCAGCGTTGGCAGGGCATGGGCTGGCCTGGGTACCCGACGATTCTGTTTCCGAGCATATTGCCGCCGGGCGTCTGGTCGCAGTATTGGATGACTGGATGCAGAGTTTTCCTGGCTACCATCTCTACTATGCCAGCCGGAGTGCATCTCCCGCCTTGGCCCTCGTCGTCGAGGTCTTGCGCCAATCGCAGGGTCAGTGACCGCGGATTGCTAGCTCGTCGGTAGCTTTAAAGCTACAATAAAGTCCATGATTGAAGTCATTCGGTACGTCCGGAAGGATGGTTCCGAGCCCTTCAGCGTTTGGCTCTCGGGTTTGCGGGACAAGATTGCCCAAGCGCGGATCCGGGTTCGACTGCGCCAGTTAGAGGCGGGAAATTTCGGCGACTGCGAGCCCGTCGGCGCCGGTATCGTGGAACTGCGGGTCCACATTGGTGCGGGTTACCGTGCATATCTCGGTCGGCATGGGAAGGTACTGGTGGTCCTGCTTTGCGGCGGCGACAAGAGCTCGCAGGCAGCGGATATCAAGCGTGCCCACGAATTTTGGGCCGACTGGAAACGGAGGCAAGGATGAGCAAGTGGAAGGCTGGGGTTTCACACCACGACCGTGAAGTCGAGGAACTGCGCGCGGATCGTGATCTCGCCGTGGCTTACCTCAAGGTGGCGATGGAGTCCCTCGACAATCCGGACGACCGCGCCGGAGGTCTGCTGGCGCTGCGTTCGATCGCGGAAGCCTACGGTGGACTCGGTGCCGTCGCCGCTGAAGCCGGCATCAGTCGCGAGTCGCTGTATCGGGCCCTCTCGGCCAAGGGAAATCCGACCTTGAAGACATTGCTTGCCGTACTGAAGACGGTTGGGATGCGCCTTTCGGTGGAGCCGGAGCCCCGCGCCACGGCCTGATCCTGGCCATCATTGGGGCAGGCGCGGACAGTTGGCGGGCAATTTGAATCTGCTGGCTACATGCCCGCATGGCGACATCTGGGTCCTTCCGGTCGAATTGGCTCCCTGATGGGACCCGATCCAACTCCGCGTGGCAGCGCGGGAGCAAAGGGAGCGTAATCACGCTCAATATCTGCCTGTCCTGCAGCGCTTCTGATGGTATGCGAATTCCGGAAGGGAGGGCGGTGGCTCCGGGTGGAAAAAAAGGTGTCAAATTCACCAAGCCATTGATTTATATATGAGTGCAGCGGCCTGCAAAGCCGTCTACGCCGGTTCGATTCCGACCCCCGCCTCCAGTTAAATGAAAAAGTTGCAGCGACTGATCGGCAATTTTTAGGCGATTTCCTCGGTGGCAAAAAGGGTGGCGAGGCAATCCTGCTGGGAGGTACTGATCTCGCGTTGATCTTCAATAATGAATACGACGCCGACATCCCGCTCATCGATGATTGCGCTAGTATTCACGCCGCCACCATCGCAATGTGGGCGACTGCGTGAGAGGTCATTGTGATCCGGCTGAAGAGCGTCCAGCGCGACACCGCCTCCCATCCGCTAATTATGTTGAGGCGAAACCGTTGCAATAGCCCCATGTGGCCACAGCCGCAGATAGCCCACGGCGTGCTGCTGGCAAAAGTCCAAGTAGGCACGAACGATGCTCGATGGATGCCGGCGCGAGGGATAGAGCAAATTGATCACCTGCTCGGGCATGGGATGATTCCGAAGGAGGGGGCACAGCCGGCCTTGGTCAATGTCGGCGCTTGCCAGGAAGGGCGGCAATTCTGTAACCACCTGGCCACTCAGGGCGTGTTCGCGCAGGTGCTGGTAATCGTTGGAGGCAAGTGATGGGGTTGGCTCGAAGGGGGCTTCGCCAAGCAGCCACCCGAGGCGCGCGCTGGAATCCGCGGCCCACACCGCGCGGGAAGCGGTGCAGATCACTGACCGAATGCGGTTCGCCCGGGCGCTGGAGCAGCACCGGCGATGCCACCAGCACTCGCTCCGTTGGACTCACCCTAGGCGGACCAAGAGCGGCGCTCTGTTCGCTGTGCCACTGCGGGGCGGCAGGATCGGGCTGCTGCCGGTACCATTGCGGCGACAGGTGCAGATGCAGATGCAGGTGCGGGTAGAGGGGCAGGTGCAGGTCAGGCCTTGCCTGCGTCCATGATTATTTCTTCTCGACAGAATTGCCGATCACACCGCCAACGACGGCACCGCCCACCGTTCCGATGCCACTGCCACCGGTCAGCACGGCGCCGGCCACGGCCCCGGCACCGGCCCCGATGGCCGTGTCTTCACCACGATGGGACATGCTGCCGCAGCCCGCCAACGGGACGAGCAACACCAGAACAGCAAGAGTGTGGCAAAGGGTAGCGTTCATGTTTCGTGCTCCGGCAAAAGGAAGTGTCACTCTGGTCCACGGCAGGGGGCCTGTCGGGTGGGTAGCACACACTCAGTTGTCGCTTGCACCCGCTGCAGATCGCTGGCGACGGTGTTCGCCATGACGGTGAGCAAATGGCTGAGCCCAGCGGCCTCTCCCGCTGCCGAGTCGTCGGACAGCGGTACCGTGAACGCGGCGTCCAGCGCAGGAAAGACCCGTTGTGGCCGACCATCGCCGGCACCGGTCATGAGTTGGCTGCGCGCCTGCGCCATCAACTTGCCAGACTGGCGCATGGGGTCCAGCCGCAGCAGGTCGACGGTGAGCACCAGTTGGGGCACCACGGCGCCGCAACTGCCATCGCAGACCGACCAGTCTGGCAAGCGTGCACGCAAGGCAGCGACGAATTCGCGGGCCATGCCGACTTCGATACGTTCCGCCCAGTAACTGTCTGGCCATTCGGCGAGGGTGGCTGCCCCGGACCAGAAGCGTACCCGTCGCGTCATCATGTACTCGGGAATCGTCAGCCGGCGTACCTGAAGCACCTGGGGGACTGCCTCCGGTGGCGGCCAGGTGCGCTGCTCCGGCACCTGCGTGCCCCACGGCCCCGGCAACGGACCTGGTAACGCACCGGGCAACGGCCGTGATAAAGCGCCTGGCAACCGCCCTGACGACGCGTCAGACAACGGGCCAGGCACCGGATCGGGCGATGCCGCTCGCATCGCCTTGGAAAGGGGCGGCAAGGCGATCAGTCGAGGTGTCGGGGCAGTGCTGCAGGCGGTCATCCCCAACACCATCAGAGCAACGCAGCACCAACACGTCCCGCGTCTATGCAAGCGCCAGCAGGGCGCGCGTCTGTGCAAGCGCCAGCCCGCCGTCGGCACCAGCAGGCGCAGCCACACCGTTGGCCCGAACGGGTACCAGTGCGTCTGCGCGGTCATCTGGGTGGCCCCGGATCGGTCTGGTGACGGCCAATCACCAGGGCATTGGGCTGTTCATCGAGCAGGTCGCTCCAGTCACGCAGACTGCGGGCAGTCAATGCGAGATCGGCGACTGCACTGCGCAGATCATTGCCGAGCGGACCCTCGGGTTCCGTCAGCTCGGCCAGGCGTGCCAGTGCCAGACGTGCGGATTCGGTGGCCTCGCGACTGGCGCGCATGGCACTCAGCAAATCCGGCTGCAGGGCACTGGCGGTTTGGTCGGCGTGGTCAGCCAGTCGGGTCAGGGCGGCCAAGGCGCGATCGGTCGTGCCCTCGATCCGGACCAGCGCCTGGTCGGCATCGGCCAGCGTGGCGCCTGCCTGCTGGCCGGCGGTGTTGAGTTGCCGTCCAGCCTGCGTGATGGTGATGCTGGCTGCGCCAAGAGCCGAATTCGCGCTGGCCAGGGTGACCCTTGCTGCTGCCATGGTGCCCAGAAGTTCCTGCGCCAGCTGGCGCAGCGGCAGGTCGGCCAATTGGTCTTCCAACGCGGCGAAATTCCCCGCCACGACCGGAATTTCGGTTGGCATGCCCGACTCATTCGACTCCGTCGCGCTCAACCTCGATGCCGTCGCCCCGGATGCCGGTGTGACCGCGGCTGCCTGGGGCAGGATGTTGAGGTCGATGGCCTTCTGTCCCGTCACCACGCTCTGCAATACCAGGGTGGCGCGCAGGCCGTCGCGTACCGCGCGCTTCAGGTCGCTGAGTGGGGAAACCGTGCGGGTGCCATGGATCAGGGTGACGTGCTGTTCCAGCAGCAGGATGTGCACTGGAATGCGCACGGTGCCGCTTCTTGGATCAATTTCCAGGTCGATGGCGACCACTTCGCCCACGGG
>CAIPBT010000172.1 GCA_903863375.1 uncultured Ferrovum sp. | reverse complement strand
TAGACCGGGTTGCCCTTGTTGTCCAGGATCGGCTTGCCGGTCAGGTAGAACAGCTGGGTCTTCGGCGTCGAGGCCGGCAGGTTCGGCGTCCAGATCTGCACATAGCCGCGCAGGGTGGTGCCACCGGTCACCAGGCCGGTGTTGAGGGCCGAGCCCGGCACCGTGGTCGTATCCGGAACCAGGGCCGGCAGGTCGCTGTGCAGCTGCTCGCGGTATTCCACCACGGCGATTTCGTAGTAGTCGGCGTCTGGGTAGCTGATCGAGTGGGCGCCCGGCGTGGTCGCCAGCAGCGCCTGGCCAGCCGCGCTGGTCAGGTCTTCCTTGATCGCCGACGGAATGTGCCGGCCCAGCGTCGAGACGTTGGCAGCCAGCAGGTTGGCGTTGGTCACGAAGCCATCCACCAGCGGCAAACTGTCGACAAACTTGCGCAGCGGGGTTCCCGTATCGCGCGTGGTGCCCTCCGGCGCCGGGGTGCCGACTGGCCCGTGGCCCGGCAGCACGCCCATCGGGCTGTTCGCGTAGAAGGTGGGCTGCTTGAACGGCCGCCCGGCCTTGTCGGTATTATCGGCCCAGCCGGCACCGGCAAACGTGAGCGAGGACTGCGACGCCAGGGCAAGGGCCAAAAGAACGGCCTGCGTCGTACGGTTGATGGGGAACTGATTGCGTGTTGGCATCGGTGTGCAGGGCCTTTTGAGGGTGTAAGCAGCCGGACGTCGCCGCAAGTCCTGCCCGCCCCTCCGACCGGTGTTCTGGTCAGGCTGCAAGGCATCGCTGGCGTTTCCGCGACGAAGGAATTCCATCTGCAGATAGCGGCGTTGAGCGCGTAAATCTTTAACTTCCGCTCAAACGATCGCGGCTAACCGCTAGAACGGATTGCATAAGATCATGTGCAAAGATTCGGAAAAAGTATTTTTCCGAACTTTCTTTTGCGGGAAACAGAATTTCACCCATCTGAATTCCTTTACGGTGGGGACACGCGATTTGCGTATTCCGGACGAGAATCAGGACGGGCAAAACCGCCGGTCGGCCGGCACGGCGACGAGGGCAGTCGAGGGGAGTTCAGCCGCCTGAGGAAGGCAGCGGTGGCCGAAGACAGCCGAAGACAGCAGAACACACCAGGGGCGCAGGGGCCCCTGGTCAGCGCAAACAGCCGATCAGTTGCCCGGGGTGCCGGGGGTGACCGTGCCGGTGTTGAAGGCGCTGCGGCGGTGGTACATCTGCGCCACCCGGGTGGCGAGCTTGGTCTCGCGATCCTTCAGGTCCGGACGGGACGCATTGCTGGTGTATTCCACCGAGGGTGCCACACCGCTGACAGCGGCCGTTGCCGCCGGGCTGACCAGACGGCCTGCCGTCGGTACCGAAACGCTGGTGCCACCCACTACCGGCGGCGCCTGCAGACGCAGGGCGGTGTCACCCGCCTCCACCTCGCCATTACCCAGCACGGTCGAGCCGGTGTCGCTCTGGCGGGTATACAGCTGCTTGCTGAGGTCCTTGCCCGAAGGCGCGGCTCCGGCAGGGGTTGCCGGCGGGGCGGCCATCACGCCGACCGCCGTGGCAAACAGCACGGCACCCAGCACGGAAGCATCAATACGGAATGTCATGACACAGACTCCTTCAATTCACCATCCATCGAACAGGGCGCGGAATACCAGCCGTTGTGCGCCATCCGCACAACAGCCCGTCCCCTGCCCCCACAAATCCACCCCATGAACCAGCCAGGGTGAGAACCCCCCGCGGGCCAGCGCATCGTCCTGCCTTACGGAATCACCCAGTCGTGCTGCAGCACCAGCTGTCCGCTGCCATCCGGGGCAAAGGCAACCACGGCCGCGCCCTTGGACGCATACCGCTGCATCAGTCCCAGGCTGAGCCGGGGATAGACCGTGGTGCCCTTGCTGTCCTTGTAGGCGTACACCAGCTGGCTGGCGGTGGTCATGTCTCCCGCCTCGCGCATCGTGGTCTGCGCCCGGGCAGTGCGCTCCACCGCCGTGCGGGCATTGCGACCCAGGCTTTGCCGGTCGCGCGTTTCCTGCTCGGCCTTGCCGCTCTCGCGCTTGCTGAGCATGTCCTCGGCGCGCTCGATCAGGTAGTCACGGTACAGGTTGTCCAGCATGTCGCCGATCATGTCGGTCATGAAGTTCACCGAGAAGAACACCTCGGACTGCATGACCTCGTCCACCATCGGAATCTGCTGCAACTTGAGCCAGGTCTGCAGGTAAGCCAGATTGGCCTTGCGCTCTTCCGGCATCGCATAGGGGTAAATCACGCGCGCCCGCGACCGCAGCCCAGGCGGGATCGACGTCAGTTGTGCACCCAGCAGGGCATTCGACAGATAGAGGGGCTGATCGCCCGCTGCCTGCAGTCCCTGCAGGGCGTGCTCGCCCACCCACAGCATCACCGGCTGATGCTTTGGCGCCGCTTGCAGGGCCCGCCGCACGGCCTCCGGATCGGATTTGGCCAGCACCTGTTCCGTCAGGTCGAGACCGTTGGCAGCCAGGGCCTGACGCAGGGCCTGTGCCCCCCGGATGGCGAGCGGGCTGTTGTCGCGGATCTGATGCACCACGCGCGGCGCCGGTGCTTGCCCCGGCTTGGCGTCTTCGGCCAGGATCGCTGCCAGCACGTCGGCTTCCAGCGTCACGCCGCGCTGAAAGTACAGGTTATAACCCTGCGCGTCGGCTTCGGGCGCATCGGCGACACTGGGAAACCAGCAAGGCAGGCTTTTGCGGTCACAGAAATCATGCACCGGCTGCCAGGTACCCTCGGCCAGCCCGGACAGCATGGCGAAGGGGGGATTCTGGGCATACAGCGCATCCAGCTGGGCCGCCCAGGTGGCCGGGGCCCCTTTCAGCTCCCAGATGTCGAGCGCCCAGCGCCGGTCGCTATGCGTCATCATCATGGCAGCGCCGGCCATATAGCGCCGCTGCGGTGCCGTGCTGGCGTTCTTGCTACGCACGGCCGCCTGCAGCATGTCGCGGAACACCTGCCGGCGCTCGGCCGACACGTCCGGCGTGATCACGGTGGCAAGATGGATCAACTTCGCCTCGGCGCCCGGGGAGTACGACACCGACAGGGTGGCCAGATATGCCTGCAGGCCCTGCAGCTCCGCCTGGCTGAACTGGTAGCGTGGCATCAGGGTACCCAGGGCGCGGTTCTGATTGTTCACGCCCTGCCGCATCACCCGCTCGATCGCCTCCAGGGTGTAAGGCACATGACGCAGGCTCACGGTCTTGCCGACGTGACCGTCCTGCTCGGCCATCGGCATGTCGTCGTCGCGTGGAAACAGATAACGGCCACTGATCGGCGCGACGCGCTGCTCCCCCTCGACCGAGCCCATCCCGCTGGCGCGGTGACAGCGCATGCACGCTGCCTCCTTGCCCCGGATGGTCAGGGTATTCTGGACTGCCGTCAGCGGGTTGCCGTCGGCACCTAGGCCCTCCCGGTAGATGCGCCGGCCAAGCTCCAGGGCACCAGACTCCAGAGCGCGGTCCGCCGGAGTGGCCGGCGCCGTTACCGCAGCGACCGGCAGCGCAACGGCTGCCGGTGCCGCCGTCGCCACGGGTGCTGCGGCACAGATCAGCAGCAAGGCCGCCATGCTCCAGCCCCGGCGCGCGGCCTGAACCAACCCTGTCTCTCGCACGGATTGTCCCTCGCCGCTCAGCGACCGTTCAGGTCACGGGTCTGCACGTGCAGCAGCTCCACGTCCAGCACCAGGGTCTCGTTCGGCCCCACGTCAGCACCAACGCCACGTTCGCCATACGCCATGGCCGAAGGAACCCAGATCTGCCAGTGCGACCCCTCCTGCATCTGCACCACCGCCGAGCGCCAGCCATTGAACAGGTCGGCCACGGCAATCGTCATCGGATGGCCGGGTTCACTGCTGTCATACTCGGTGCCGTCCAGGGTGGTGCCGCGCCAGTTCATCACCACGGTGTCGCGCTCGGTCGGGCGGATGCCATTGCCAGCCTTCAGCTCCTTCACCTGCACCCCGTTCACCAGGGTGCGCACGCCCGGCTGGGTCTTGTTGCTGGCCAGGAAGGCTTCGCCTTTCTGACGGTTGGCCAGCCCCAGCGCGCGCTGGTTGGCCATGGTGTGCGCACGCATGACGTTCTGGAAGTTGTTCAGGATGCGCCGCAACTCCTTCTCGCCCATCGGCGGCCGGTTCCCGGCCAGACCGTCCTTCATGCCCTTCAGCACCTGATCGAGATCGACATCAACCTGGTTCTTGCGGAAATTGCGCGCCATCTCGATACCGATGGCGTAGCTGTTCACCCCCTTCTCGGCGGCGAAGGCGGCCGAGCCAGAGATGCCGGTCGGCGAGCCTGGCGTGGTGGGAACTGTGCCCGGGGCGGGGGCGCCCGGCGCAGTGGCGGTGCCGTCGGCCAGCGCCGATGCGGCAAAGCTCAGACCCAGCGCCGACAGCAGCGCGAGGCAAAGGAAACGTGCCTTCATGAACAACTCCTCAGAATACGGAAATTACTTTTTCGGCTCGAGCACACCCGAGATGTCGGCCTGCAGCTTCTGCATCAGCGGCACCATCACATTGCGGCTGGCTTCCGATGTCTTCTGCATCACCTGTGGCATTTTCTTCAGGTAGGCCACGCCGGCAGGGGTCTTGAAGAACGCCACCAGGCCATCGACTTCTTCCTGGGTGAAATTCTCACGATAGATCTTCATGTAGAGCGGCGACATCTTGTCGTAGGACATGTCCTGCTGGACGGCGGCGCTGAACTTGTCACCCAGGCCATCCAGGTTTTTCTTTTGCTGTTCGGTCAGGTCGCGGCCCTTGATGGCCTGGTCGATCACCTGATGAGCGTACTGGCTCGAGCTGGTGGACAGCGTGCCGATCGCCGCCGGCAGACCGCTGGCCTCGAGCAGGGCCTTCAGCGAGGCATCGGTGGGTTCGGCAGCCACGCCCAGCAGGGGAAACAGCAGGGCAAGGGTCAACAGGGAAAGCTTGCGCATGGCATTGGCACTCGTGAAGGGGAAAATGAATCGGTAGCGCGCACAGAGTATGAAGGGCTGTCGCTCAGATCAAGGGATATCCAGGAATCATTCAGTACTTCAGCGCAACCGAAGGGAAAACCGGAACAAAAAAACAGGGTGATGCTTCCCGAGGAAAACATCACCCTGACGGAGTGATCGTACGCTGTCGGCCTGGTCGGGAACCACATCGGCCCGACCGGACCGTCAGTGTCTGCCCGGAGGGCAGACCACGTGTTAACAGCTAGGGTGGGCAGGGCACCGTAGTCCCCTGCCCTGCCCTTTGCCTGCCCGCTTACTTCAGCTGGGTGGGTGCCAGGGTCAGCGTGGCACTGTTGGTGGTACCGACCGGGTTGACTGCCTGCACGCGGAAGTACGCCGAGTTCGACGGGGCGGTCGGGCTGGTGGTGCCCCGTGCCACGTTGGTGAACCGGGTGGTCTGCGTGCCGGTCGCCGGCGCCGTCACCGTGGTGCTGCTGGTGATGGTGGCAAACGTCGCACTGGTCGAGTACTGCACCACGTAGCTGGTGATCGCCGGGGCACCCGTGGCGTTGGCCACCGGCGTCCAGGTGATCGTCACCGTGTCGTTGGTCAGGCTGCCCACCGTCAGGGCGGCCGAACTGAACGCCGGTGCGGTGCCAGCCGTCGGCGCCGTATCCGAGTAGGTCACGCTGGTCGACGGCGTGCTGCTGCCCTCGGCACTGACTGCCACCACGTTGAAGGCGTAGCTGGTGCCAACCGCCGTGGTCGCCGTGTACGAGGTGGCCGTGGCTGCCAGCGGCGTGGCCGTCAGCAGGTTGGTGCCGTTGTACACGTTGTAGCCCGTGATCGCCGGCGCGTTCGTCGGCACCGTCGCCGCCGTCCACTTCACCGTCGCCGTGGTGGT
>CAIPBT010000171.1 GCA_903863375.1 uncultured Ferrovum sp. | reverse complement strand
CATGAGGCCCACCATGATTCTTGAACGTATGCGTATCAGTGAACAGCTGGCGACCGGTTTCGGTGCCGTGCTCCTGCTGCTGGTACTGTTGGCCGGGGTAGCCGTGAACCGGCTGGGTAACTTTAATGCCCAGGTCAGTGAAATCAACCAGGGGCTGGTGCCCGACCTGATCACCCTGAACAAATGGCAGGTGGCGGTGCTGCAGATCTCGCGCCACATGCGCAACATCGTGGTAATGGACGGCCGCGACAAGGTGGCCGAAGAGATCGCCGCCGTGAAGGACGAGAAAGCCAAGCGCAAAACCTACCTCAATGCCCTTGAAAACCGGCTCACCTCGCCGGAGGAGCAGCAGGCCATGGCGGTGGTGCACGACGCCCGGGCGGCGTATGTGATTGACGAAGACCAGTTTCTCGAGCTCGCGGCGGCCGGGCGGATTGCCGAAGCCAAGGTCGTCTTGCTCGAACGGGCCGGTCCGGAGCAGACCGCCTACATCAACGCCCTGCAGGCCCTGATGGACGCCACGGTGCGCCGCTCGGCAGTCGATGCCAGCACCAGTGCCGCCGCCTATCAGGTCGCCCTGAAGATGATCCTGGCGCTGGGCGCGCTGGCAGTGGTGGTGGGGGTAGGGGTGGCGATGGTGATCAGCCGTTCGCTGCTGCGTCTGCTCGGCGGTGAACCGGCTTACGCGATCGGCGTGGCCAAGGCCATCGCTGCTGGCGATTTGCGCACCAATGTGCGGGTGCGCGCTGGCGATCGGCACAGCCTGATGGCGGCCCTGTCGCAGATGCGCGATGGCCTGATCGGTACCGTCGCCGGGGTGCGCGATGGCACGGTGCGGGTAGCGCAGGCCGCCGACGAACTGGCCCTGTCGTCGCAGGCGATTGCCCGGGCCTCGGAAGCGCAAAGCCACGCGTCGCAAGGATCCCATGAAGATGTCGACGCCCTGACGGTCTCGATCGGCACGGTGGCGCGCAACGCCGGTGAGGTGATGAAGCTCTCGCGGGAGAGCCTCGCGGTCACCGCGCAGGGGCACGAGACCCTGGTCGCCCTGGAGGGCGAGATGCGCAAGATGGTGGGCTCGATGGACGAGATTGCGGGCACCGTCGAGCAGTTCACGGCCAGTGCCCAGACCATCACCGAGATGACCAAGCAGGTGAAGGAAATTGCTGAGCAGACCAATCTGCTCGCCCTGAACGCTGCCATTGAGGCGGCCCGCGCAGGTGAGCATGGTCGCGGCTTTGCCGTGGTGGCCGACGAGGTGCGCAAGCTGGCCGAGAAGTCGAGCAGCTCGGCGGCCGCCATCGATGTGGTCACGGCGCGTGCCAGCGCGCAGTCGGCGGGGGTGCGCCGGGCCATCCAGAAAGGACACGAGTCGCTGTCATCCAGCAGCCGTTACATGAGCAGCGTGACCGAGGCCTTGCAGATGGCGAGTACGGTGGTGGCGAAAACCACCGACAGTGTCGAGCAGATTGCCCAGTCGGCGGAGGAACAGGCCCAGGCCAGCAGCAGTGTGGCACGCAGTGTGGAGAACATCGCCGCCATGGCGGGTGAAAACCACATCGCAACCCAGCAGGCCTCGGGCGCTGCCGGCTCGCTGCGCGCCCTGGCGGCCGAGCTGACCCAGTCGGTGGCCTGGTTCCAGGTGGCACGATGAGCGCCCGCGCCCTTTTGCAGGCCATCGGCCTGCTGCTGGCCTGGGTGGCCCTGCCGGCCCAGGCGATTCCGGCCTTTGCCGAGCAGACCGGACAACCCTGCTCGCAGTGCCATGTCGGCGCCTTCGGGCCGCAGCTCAAGCCCTATGGTCGTGATTTCAAGCTGTATGGCTATACCGCCAGCGATGGCGAGTCGCATCTCCCGGGTCTCGCCCTGACCCTGCAATCCGGCTTCACGCACACCGCCGATACGCAGCCCGGCAACGCCGACCAGGGCCTGAAGCCGAACAACAACCTGATCCTCGATCAGCAGATTTCCGGCTATTTTGGCGGCCGGCTGGGCCACGATGTCGGCGCTTTTGTGCAGGTGACCTATGATGGAACAGCAGCAGCCTGGCAGTGGGACAACACCGATGTGCGTTATGCCCATGCCACTTCGCTGTTTGGCCGGGATGCCGTGTTCGGCCTCACCCTGAACAACTCACCGACGGTGCAGGACCTGTGGAATTCGACCCCGGTCTGGGGTTTTCCCTATAACGCGTCCTCGGTGGCCGCCACCCCGGCCAGCAGCGCGCTGCTGGATGGCGGGCTGGGCGAGCAGGTGCTGGGCCTGGGTGCCTACGCGGTCTGGAATGATCTGGTGTACGCCGAATTTGCCAGCTACCGCGCCCTGAATGGTGCCTTCCTGAACCATCTGGGCACGGGCCCCAACCGCACCGGCAGCACCGATATCTACAGCGGGGCCATTCCCTATCTGCGTCTGGCGCTGATGCATGAAACCGACGAGCACTACCTGCAGGCAGGTTTCCTGGCGCTCGATGCGGCCCGCCTGCCCGGCGGTGACCGCACCACCGGCCTGGCCGACCGGGTGCAGGATCGCGGCATCGATGCCAACTACGCCTGGAAGGGCAGCGATGTGCACTACGTGTCGGCGCATGCCCTGTGGCTGCGCGAAAACCTGGATCTGGCGGCGAGTCAGTTGCTGACCGGCAGCCTGCCGCATGACCGTCTCGACACCTTGCGCGCCGATCTGTCCTACAGCTGGCGCAATACCTGGACGCCGACCGTGCAGTGGTTCCGCACCACCGGCAGTGCCGACCCGGTGTACTGGGGAACGGCGGGGCAGGTGCCCGACAGCCGTGGTCAGGTCTTCGAAATCGCGTGGTCGCCGCTGGGCAAGCCAGAATCGCTGCCGGCCTGGCTCAACCTGCGGGCGGCCCTGCAGTTTGTGCGTTACGACCAGTTCGATGGCGACCACAGCCTCGCCGCACAGCACAACACCGCCTATCTGAGCTTCTGGTTTGCCTTTTCACCCACTTATGCCCTGGAGGCCCGCGCGGCGGGTCCGGCCGGGCACTGATCGTGTTGCCCGATCCGGCGCCCGCTCCGGCCGACCCGGTGGCCTGCCGTTCTGACCGCTGAGCCGTCTTTTCAACGTTCTGGAGTGCTGTCATGTGCTTGCTGTCTAGTGTTTCGTTGCCCTCGGTCTTTTCCGTGTCCTCGGGGTTTTCCCGACCCTCGGTCTTTTCCCCGAGCCGCCTGTTGCCGCGGCGCACCGGGCTTGTCCTGCTGGCAGTCAGCATCGCGCTGTTGCCCGGGCTTGGCCTGCTGTCGTCCGCGTCGGCCGCTGCAGCCGAACTTACCGTCAATCAGGTGAAGGAAAAATTCGACCAGGATGGACTGGCCCTGAAGGTGGGCGATACCGTCAATTTCACCAATAACGATCCGGTCAAGCACAACCTCACCGTGGTGACGCCGGATGAAGAGTCGCGCGATCTCGGCATGGAAGCCCCCGGCGCCAGCGTCAAATACCAGCCGGCCAAGGCAGGCGTGTACGATGTGCGCTGCTCGATCCATCCAAAAATGAAAATGAAGATCAAGGTGGAATGATCCAGAGTCTGTCTTTCAGATGACCGGCGGCACCGCTCCCCGGGTGGCCGTAATCGGTGCCGGTCTGGCTGGCGTCAGCGCGGCGCGCTGGCTGGTTCAGGCCGGTGCCAACGTCGCGGTGCTGGAAAAGAGCGCCGGCGTTGGTGGTCGCATGGCCACCCGTCGGCGCGATGGCTGGAACGCCGACCATGGCGTACCAGCCTTCGCTGCGCACACGGCCGCCTTCGCGGCGGAAGTTGCCCGTTGGCAGGCGACCGGCTGGGTGGCCGCGCACGGGACGGGCTGGATCGGCGTGCCGACCATGCATGCTCCGGTGCGCGGGCTGGCGGCCGGCCTGGCGCTGACCACCGCTATCACGGTCCGGGCGCTGCAGCGCAGCCCGGCGGGCTGGCACCTGCATGCCGAGGCGCAGGCCGGCCCGCAGGTTTACGGTCCCTTCGATGCCCTGGTCCTTGCCATCCCATTGCCCCAGGCCCAGGCACTGCTGCGCACGGTGCCGGGCACCGACCGCCTGCTCGCGCTGCTGCAACCGGGCAATGCTGCCATCGATCCCTGCTGGACCCTGCTGGTGCGGCATGCTTCGCCCTGGATGCCGCCGGTGCCACTGGCGGTGGTACCGCCCCTGGCAAAGGTGGTTCCGCAGGCCGGACGGGCCGGGCGTGCCGACGATGCCTGGGTGCTGCATGCGCAGGCCGACTGGAGCCGGACCCATCTGGAGGCCGATCCAGCCTGGATCACGGCCAGTCTGCTGACCGCGTTTGCCAGCATGGGCGCGCCTGTCCCGGTCGCGACCACGGTGCATCGCTGGCGTTATGCGCAAGGCGGCCTGACGGTATCGCCGACCGACCTGTGGTGGCCGGACCTGCGGCTGGCCCTGTGCGGCGACGGGCTGATTCCGCTGGCGATCCCGGCGTCGTCCACGTCAGCGTCAGCGCCAGCGGTATCGGCCGGACTGGCGGGCGTGGAGGCAGCATGGCACAGTGCTCGTGCCGTGTTGCCGGCCCTGTGTGCGGCGCTGGCCTTGCCGGTGGCGATCGACTGATTGCGCGGGCGGCCCTCGGCCCGGCGACGCCGCCGGCACTCACCCTGGGGAATCGTGCATGTCCTTGTCGAATCCAGTGCCGCCACCGGCAACGGCCACCGTCGCTCAACGCTCCGGCGCATGGGCCGGTGGCTCGGATGCACCCGAGAAGACGGTGGTGCGCATCGGCTTCATTCCCCTGACCGACTGCGCGCCGGTGGTCGTGGCAGCGGCCCAAGGCTTTGACCGCAAGCACGGGCTGCAGATCATTCCCACCCGTGAGGCCAGCTGGGCTGCCGTGCGCGACAAGCTGGTGTGCGGTGATCTTGACGCCTCGCACCTGCTCTATGGCCTGCTGTATGGCCTTGAACTTGGCATCGGCGGGCCGCGCAAGGAGATGGCGGTGCTGATGAACCTGAACCAGAATGGCCAGGCGATCACGCTGTCGAATGCCTTGCGCGCAGCAGGTGTGCGGGATGGTGCCACCCTGCAGGCGCATCTTGCCGCAACGTCGCGCAAGCCCGCGTTGGCCCATACCTATCCCACCGGCACCCATGCCCTGTGGCTGAATTACTGGCTGGCATCGCACGGCATCGATCCGCGTACGGCGGTGCGCAGCCTGACAGTGCCACCGCCCCAGATGGTTGCCGGCCTGCAGGCTGGCCGCCTGGATGGCTACTGCGCTGGCGAGCCGTGGCATGCGCAGGCGATTGCCGCTGGCTGCGGGTTTACGGTGGAAACCACCCAAGGCATCTGGCCTGACCATCCGGAGAAGGTGCTGGGCAGCACGCGCGCGTTTGTGCAGCGGCATCCGAATACGGCACGTGCCATGGTGGCGGCCCTGCTGGAGGCCTGCCGCTTCATCGACGCCCAGGCAAGCCGCGCCAGTGTGGCGGCCTTGCTGGCCGGCCCCGCCTATGTCGACTGTGCTCCCAGCCTGCTCGCACAACGGCTGGAGGGTCAGTACGACGACGGCGCCGGCCGCATCTGGCAGGATCCGCACCGGGTACGCTTCCACGGCGAGGGGGCGGTCAATTTTCCCTGGCTGTCCGACGGCATGTGGTTTCTCACCCAGCAGCGACGCTGGGGTCTATTGCGGGATGCGCCGGATTACGAGGGCCTGGCGCGCAAGGTCCATCAGCTCGACCTGTATCGTGAGGCCGCCGCCGCCGTGCAGGTTGCCGTGCCCAACGCGGAGATGCGCCGGTCGGTATTTGCGGATGGCCGCGTGTGGGACGGCAGCGACGCCGCCCGCTATGCCGACAGCTTTGCCATTGGTGGTGGCGCCGACGGGGCCGAGAGGGTCCGGGCGGACCATCCCGCTGCCGGGGGTGCCGATCTCCGGGTGGGCAGCGCTGCCCCCGGTACCGATCGTCTCAACGCAGGCGGTGCTCCAGCCATGTGAACAGGCCCTGCGCCAGCAGCGCCAGCGCCGCCGTTGGCACCGCCCCGGCCAACAGCAGGGCTGGGTCGTTGACAGCCAGTCCGCTGACAATCCGCTCGCCATAGCCGCCCGCCCCGACAAAGGCGGCCAGGGTGGCACCACCGATATTGATGATGGTGGCGGTACGGATGCCGGCCAGCAGGGCGGGCCGGACTGCCGGCAGTTCAACGTGCCACAGCCGCACGCCCCAGGAAGCGCCGAGGGCAATCGCCGCTTCGCGCAGGTTGCGGTCGAGCCCCTGCAGCGCCGCCTGGGTGGCCGACAGGATTGGCAACAGCGCATAGACCAGCAGCGCGATCAGGGCCGGCAGCATACCGATCTGGCCGGTCCAGGCGATCAGCAGCGCCAGCAGGGCAAGTGCCGGAATGGTCTGCAGCACCGCCACCAACCCGAGCAGCACGCCGCCCAGCCGGCTTGGTCGGCTGGCCAGGATGCCGAGCGGAATGCCGAGCAGGGTGGCCAGCGCGACGGGGCCGAACACCAGGGCCAGATGCTGCCCGGTCAGGGTGACGAAATCCGGCGCGAACAGCGCCTGCAGGCTGCGCGCCAGCAGGGTGCGCGTCGGCGGCTGGTCGCCGACCAGTGCGGCCGCATCGGCGGTGGTCGCAGTCGGCGCAGCAGCAGCTTTAGCAGCTGTAGCAGCAGGCGCAGCAGCTGTCGCAGTCGGTGCAGCCGTCGCAGTAGCCGGGCGCTGGCGGTGGACCGCAAGCGACTGCCACAGAGTCTGGCCTGCTGTCTGGAAGTCCTGATGGTCGAGATCGACCCGGGCATTGGCGTCTTGCATGGTGCGGGCCGAGATCTGTCCCTGCAATTGCAGCAGTTGCCGCCATTGCGCCGGATGCTGCTCCGGCACGCCCAGCCGATAGAGCAGCACCGCTTCATAGGGTGGGATCACGCCCTGCGGGTCCTGCAGCAGCAGGATCGGATCGCGCGCCAGCCGGGCATCGGTGCTGTAGGCATCGATGCCATCGGTGGCCCCCTGTGCCAGCGCTGCATAGGCCAGACCATGGTCCATGCCCTGCGGTTGCAGGGCCTGCAGGCCATAGGCGGTCGTGAGGGCTGGCCAGCCATCGCTGCGGTGCAGGAATTCCTGGCTCAGGGCGAGCCGGATGGTGGGCGTCTGGCGCAGGTCGGCCAGGGTTTGCAGATGATTGCGGACCGCAAAGTCGCGTCCCACGGCCACCACATAGGTGTCGGAGAAACCAAGCGGCACCGCCACACCGAGGCCAAGGGCCTGCAAGGGGCCCAGCAGCTCGGGCAGGCGCGACAGATCAGGACGATGCAGGATTTCGCGGGCGATCGTGCCGGTGTACTCCGGATACAGGTCAATCGCGCCGGAGCGCAGCGCGGCCAGCACGATGCCGGTGTTGCCAAGGCCGGCACGATGCTCGGCCGGCCCCGCCAGCTGGGCCTGCTGGCGCAGCACCTCCCCCAGCAGGTACGACTCGGTGAAGCGCTTCGAACCAATGCGCAGTGGCTGGTCTGGCGCGTCTGCCGCCAGCCCCGGTGCGGCCTGCACGATCAGCTGCAGTCCGGTGAGCAGCAGTGCCGTGCGTGCCAGCCGGTAAAACCAGCGCTCGTTCACCCGTCGTTGCAGCCACAATCCCAGCCACACGCCGACCGGTACCAGCGGTGCCAGCAGCAGGCTGGTGCCAAGATTACGATAGGAAAGCTGCCCTTCCAGCGCATAGGGCACCAGCTTGGTCAGGTTGATGACCAGGAAATAGGCATTCATGGTGGCGACAAAGCAGACCCGGTCGAGCTTTTGCGGCAGCAGATGCATCAGCAGCGGCGGGCCGCCGGCATGGGCGAGGAAGCTGGTGAAGCCGCCCAGCGTGCCGAACAGGATGCCGCTGCCGCCCGTCGCGTCCGCGCCCGTGCGCCTGCCGGTACCTGTGCCCGCGTCTGTCCCCGTCGCTGCCGCCATCGCCGCAGCCGTACCCGTGACCGTGCGCGGTGCCGCAGCGCCCGCCGCTGCCGCTGCCGACGACCCGGCGCGGCTGGCCGTCCACCAGCCATGGGCCACGAACAGCACGCTGATCAGACCGATCAGCAGGCGCATCCACGCCTCGCTCAGCCAGGGATAGAGCACCGCGCCGAGCGCAACGCCGGCCAGGCCTGACGGAATCAGCACCTGCCAGACCTGGGCGTGCCATTTGCGCCAATAAGGCCGCAAGCCGGTGATGTCGGTCAGGCACAGCAGGGGCAGCATGATGCCGGCGGCATCGCCCGGACTCAGCACCAGCGCGAGCAGCGGCACGGCGAAGCCGCCGAGGGCACCGCCGAAGCCGGCTTTCGATAGGCCGGTGAGCAGGACGGCTGGAATGGCGATGGCGTAGAACGAGGGGGTGGTGATCAGATGCATCGGGGGCAGGGCAGGGCAGGGCGACGGCAGCCGTCAAGGGATAGGGTAGGATGATGCCAGCTTGCGTTGTCGGCGCCGCGTTTTCTGCGACTGCGGCAACCCGGGTGCTTGCCCCACCTCGTGCGTCTGATCTCCTGCATGCCCGTCACCCTTGCCACCGCCTGCCATAGCGAACTGCTGATCCGCAAAAGCCGCTTCCTCGGCTGCGTTGAGCCGGTGCCTGACCGGGCGACCGCGCAGCAGCGCGTGCGCGCGGCGTGGCAGGCTCATCCGCAGGCGACGCACGTGTGCTGGGCGCTGATGGCGGGCGGACAGTCGGCGGCGGTGGACGACGGCGAGCCCAGCGGCACGGCAGGACGGCCGATGCTGGAGGTGTTGCGCCACCAGGATCTGGAAGGGGTGCTGGCCACCGTCGTGCGCTACTACGGTGGCATCCAGCTGGGTGCCGGCGGGCTGGTACGGGCCTACACCGACAGCGTGGCACAGGCCCTGCTGCAGGCCACCAAGGTGGCGATCGTGCCGCGCCGTACCCTGGCGGTGATGGTGCCGTATGCCCTCGAGGGCATGGTGCGACGGGAGGTGCTGCGTGTGGGTGCCAGCCTGCTGGACGTGCAGCATGCAGGCGACGTGACGCTGCAGTTCGAACTGGCCCTGCCCGACGTCGCGCCGCTGGTGGCGCTGCTGAACGAGGCCGGTCAGGGGCGGCTTGTCTGGCTGGATATCGGATCATCATGCTGACCCTGATCACCGCCCAGCACTTCGAGCGCCTGCAGGCCTGCCTGGTTGCCGAACTGATGCAGCCAGCCGCCGACCCGCTGCGGTCCGATCTCGTGCTGGTACCCAGCGCCGCCCTCCGGCGGACGCTCAGCCTCGCCATTGCCGATCACTGTGGCATCTGCGCACAGGTCGAATTCTCGTTTCTCGCCCAGTGGCTGTGGGCGCGCATGGCGATGGTCCTGCCGGAAATCCCGGTCGAGTCGCCGTTTGATCCCGACCGGCTGCGCTGGCGCATCCTGCGCCAGCTGCAGGGCACCGACCTGCCGCGGGAGCATGCCCGGCTGGCGCGCTACCTGGCCGGGGCCGACGCAGTTGTCACCTTTGCGTTGGCCGGTCAGCTGGCCAGGCTGTTCGATCAGTACATCACCTACCGTGGCGACTGGCTGGCGGCCTGGGGTGCCGGGCGGTTGATCGCAAGCCGGGCCGCCGACCGCACCGCACGGGCCGATGAAGCCTGGCAGGCCGCCCTGTGGCGGGCGCTGCTGGCGGAAATTGCGGCGGCATCCCCGCCCGGACGACGGCTGCCAGCGACCGGCACCAGCAGCGGCCATCCACTGGAGCGTTTTGGCCAGCGCCTGACGGAACTGGCCGCCACCGGTGGCGACCTGCAGGCGCTGGCGGGCGTGCCTGCCGTGGTGCATGTGTTCGCGCTGCCGACCCTGGCGCCACTTTATCTTGATGCCCTGGCGGGGCTGTCGGCACACACCGACGTGCGCCTGTACGTGCTTGATCCGTCGCGCGCCTATTGGTACGACCTGGTTTCGATGAAGCATCTCGCCCGGCTGGAAGGCCGGGGCGAGGTGGGTTATCACGAGGTGGGGCATCGGCTGCTGACCGCCTGGGGCGGCCAGACCCAGGCGTTGATGCAGCTGCTGGTGGAGCATGCCGCGCCGCGCCACGACGTGGCGCTGGAGGAAGACGGACCGGACGCTCAGGCTGGTGCGACCACCCTGCTGCAGGCACTGCAGGCCGGCATGGTGGCGCTGCAGGACCTGGTGCCCGGCAGCCTGATCCGCCGGACGGCCGAAGACGGCAGGGCCCTGCCCCCTTGTGCGCCCGATGGCAGCCTGCAGGTGCATCGCTGTCATTCCCTGGTGCGCCAGCTGGAGGTGCTGCACGACCATTTGCTGCGCAGCTTTGCGGCAGACGCTTCGTTGCGCCCGGATCAGATCCTGGTGGTGCTGCCCGACCTGGAAACGGCAGCGCCGCTGATCGAGTCGGTGTTCGGTGCCGGGTCGGGCGGGCGGCCGGAACGTGGCATCCCGGCCATCCCGTTCGTGATCACCGGTCTCGCCCCGGCCGCCAGCAGTCCACTTGCCCAGGCCTTGCTGGCGATCCTGCAGTTCGCGCGCTCGCGCCTGCTGTTCTCCGACCTCTGCGCGCTGCTGCAGCAGCCCCTGGTGGCGGATGGCTTTGGCCTGACGCCGGCCGCGCTGCCCCTGCTGATCACGCAACTGCAGGCCGCCGACGTGCACTGGGGGCTCGATGCCGCCCACGTCGAGGCGCTGCAGCTGCCCAGTGATGGCGCGCATACCCTCGAGGAGGGGCTCGCCCGCCTGATGCTGGGGTTTGCCCTGCCGGATGGCCATGCGGGACTCTGGCAGGGCCGTCTGCCTGCCGGGGCCGGACTGGTGGAGGGCTCGTCGGCACTGCTGCTCGGGGTGCTGCATGCCTGCGTACAGCGGCTCACCGTGCTGCGGGCACGGCTGACCACGCCGGGGCGGCCTGCCGACTGGATCGGCATCTTCGAGGGCGTGTTGCAGCAATGGCTGCCGGTGCGCCGAGAGCAGGCCGCCGAACACCTCGCGCTGCGCGCTGAACTGCAGGCACTGCAGGCCGAATGGATGGCAGCCGGGCAGGAGGCGGCGCTGTCGGCCGAGGTGGTACTGGTGGCCTTGCAGGAGCGCTTGCAGGGCCATGCCAGCGGGGGAGTACCGACCGGGGCGGTGACGTTTGCCGCACTGCCCAGCCTGCGCGCCGTACCGTTCCGGCACATTGGTGTGCTGGGTCTCGACGATGGGGTCTTTCCGGGCGTGCGCCGCCCCGTCGAGTTTGACCTGATGGCTGCAGCCCCCCGTCTTGGCGACCGCCAGCGCAGCGAGGATCAGCGCAACCTGTTCCTCGACCTGATGCTGGCGGCACGCGATGGCCTGTATCTGAGTTACACGGGCTGCAGCGCGCGCGATGGCAGCGAGCGGCCGCCATCGGTGCTGCTGGCGGAATTGCTCGATGCCGTGGTGCCGGCCCTGTGTCCGCCCGAGGCGGATGCGGCCATGCTTGCCACCATGCGCCGCCGGCTGGTCACGGCCCATGCCCTGCAGCCCTTCGATGTGCGTTATTTCCTGTCAGCCGGCCAGCCCGGCGCCCTGCCGACGAGTTTTCAGGCCGGTCATGCGCGGGCGATGCGCCAGCGCGTCGCGCAGCGCCAGCTGACGGGTGCGCCGGCCAGCGGGGTGCCGGCTTTGCCTACCGTCGATGCCCTGCTGCCATCCCCCATTTCCGCGGGTTCGGTGCTGCCCGTCGTGGCCGTGGTTCTTGCCGATGGGCTGTCTCCCGCAGCCACGGGGGACGAGGACAGCGATGCTGGCAGCGCGGAGGGGGCCGACACCTTGCCAGAGGATGCCGCCGATGGTGGGGCGCTGCCCCGGTTCTTTGACCAGCCACTGCCAGCACCCGATGCCGCCTGGTATCGCGTCAGCCTGGACCAGCTGATCCGCTGGCTGCGCCATCCGGCGCGCTATCTGTTGCAGCAACGGCTGGGTGTGCAACTGCCGCCCCGGCAGGCGGCATGGTCTGATGCCGAGGATTTCCTGCCGGCCTTCGATGCGGGCGACCGGCTGGCGCGACGCCTGTTGCCCGCCCTGCTGGCCGAGGTGCCGCTGGCCGACCTGACAGCGGTTGCCGCAGCCGGGCAGGAATTTCCGGCGGGGCCGCTGGGCGACGCGGCGCGCACTGGCATGCTGCGTCAGCTTGACCGTTTTGCCGCCCGCATCCGTGCCGAGCAGGCAGTGCCGGAGCAGCCGGGGCGGGTGGGCAGCCTCGCCTTCGTGCTGGCCGATCAACCCTGGACCCTGCACGCCACCTGCACCAACCTGCGGGATGCCCAGCTGGCCTGGCGCTTCCATGCCGCCTGGGCAGGCGACGAACTGGACTTGTGGGTGCGTCACCTCTGGCTGGCTGCCTGGAGCGCTGAGGCGGGACAAGCTGCCTTGCCCAGCCGGCTGCTATGTCGGGACGAGACGCTCTATCTGCCACCGGTCGATGGTGCCTGGGCGCGGCAACAGCTGGCGTTCCTGCTCGCTGCGTATCGTGCCGGGCTGTGTGCGCCAGCGCATTTCTATCCCAGGACGGCCCGGGTGCTGGTGGATAGCGGCAAACCCGTCAAGGCCCTGGCGTGCTGGAAGGGCGTGCGCGGCGACGGCACCGGCGAGGGTCACGACCCTTGGTGGCAGCTGGCCCTGCGCGGCGTGGACGAGCCGCTGGATGCCGCGTTTGGGCAGCTGGCGGAAGCGGTCTGGCGCCCTTACCTCGATACCGTGCAAGGCCTGGCCCCATGAGCAAAGCCTTACAACCACCGGCCATGCCGCCAACTGCCGTGTCCCCAATTGAACTACCGCCAACCGCCGTGCGGCCAATGGACATATCCCCAACCACCACGCCGTCCGCGGCCTTGCAGCCTATCGATCTGCCTCTGCGTGGTCTGCAGCTGATCGAGGCCTCGGCGGGTACCGGCAAGACCTACACCATCTGCCTGCTCTACCTGCGGCTGGTGCTCGAGGCGGGCCATGGTGTCGAGTCGCTGCTGGTGGTGACCTTTACCAAGGCGGCGGCGGCCGAGCTGCGGGAGCGGATACGCAGCCGCCTGGTCGAGGCGCTCGCGTATCTGGAACAGCCAAGCGATGGTGTCGACCCAATGCTTTCCACGCTGATCACCCGTGCAGCCGATCGCACGGGTGAAGACCGCCTGCGGCAGGGCCGCCGGATCCGCACAGCGCTGCAGTGTTTCGATCAGGCGGCGATCTTCACCATCCATGGGTTCTGCCAGCGCGCCCTGGCAGATGCCCCCTTTGTGGCCGGGGTGCCCCTGCAGACCGAGCTGTTGCAGCAGGACGATGACCTCCGTCTGGCAGTGGTGCAGGATGGCTGGCGGCGGTCGCTGACCGGGGGGGCCGTGTCCGCCTTGCTGCTGCAGGAGCTGGTGCGGTGCGGCGATACCCCCGAGCGGGTGGCCGACCTGTTGCAGCGTGTGCAGGCCAAGCCCCTGGCGCAGGAGCGCTGGAGTGCTGCTCCGACCGGGGATGCTGCCAGTGCCCTGGCGGCGGTGCAGACCCTTTGGGCGCAGTTGCAGGCGCTGTGGCCGGATGCAGCGGCGACCCTGCCTTCCCAGTTTGCGGCTGCCGGGGCCAGTCTCAACAAGACCATGTTCAAGCCCGCGGCGGTTGATGCCGCCTTCGCCCACTGGCAGCGCCTGCTCGCCGGTGGTGACCCGTGGGCGATGGCGAAGCCGGCCGAGTTCAAGCTGCACCTGTTGCGGCGGGACAAGGTGGGCAGCAAGAAGGGCAAAGCGGGCACCCCCCCCTTGCCCGATCATCCCCTGCTGGATATCGTGGCAGCCTTCCTCGATGCGCGCGACACCTGTGTTGCGTTGGGCGATGCCGAGCGCAGGGTCTGGTTGCGGCAACTGCTCGAAACCTGTGGGCCGGCCCTGCGTGCCCGCAAGCGCGAGCTGCGCGTGCAGGCCTTCGATGACCTGCTGTTCGGCCTGTATGCCGCGCTGACGGCTGACGCGGATCAGGGCGCGGCCCTCGCCGAAAACCTGCGTACCCGGTTTCCGGTCGCGCTGGTGGACGAATTCCAGGATACCGACCCGCTGCAATGGCAGATCCTGCAGCGCATCTACCAGAACACCGACCTGCCACTGTTTCTGGTGGGCGATCCGAAGCAGGCGATCTACCGGTTCCGGAATGCCGACCTGCCCACGTATCTCGCAGCGCGTGATGCGGTGCCACCTGGGCAGCGCCACACCCTGATGCATAACCAGCGTTCCAGCGCCGCGCTGATTGCCGCCTGCAATGCCCTGTTCACCTGTAATTCACGCGCGTTCATCGAAGCCGGGCTCGAGTATGTGCACGTGCTGCCGGGCAGCAAGCCCCGCGTGCCGCTGCACGACGATGATCCGTCGGTGCTGGCGCGCGCGGCGCTGCAGGTGTGGCTGTTGCCGCGCGATGCCGACGGCCAGCCCTTCCGGCGCGATGCTGCGGAACGATTGGCGGTTGCCGCGTGTGCTGACGAGATCGTACGTCTGCTGCAGGGCGCCGAGGCCGGTCAGGTTCGCCTGGGCACGGCGGCGTTGCCGGCGCAGCAGATTGCCGTGTTGGTGCAGACCCATCAGCAGGGACGGCTGGTGCGCGAAACCCTAGAGCGACGTGGGGTGGGTTGTGTCGAGCGGTCGCAGGCGAGCATTTTTGCGGGCAGCGACGCGCGTGATCTGCTGTGTCTGCTCTCGGCGATTGTCGAACCGGGCAATGCGGCGCTTGCCGCTGCGGCGCTGGGCACCACCTGGCTCGGTCTGACGGCGGCCCAGATCGACGACCTGCGGGCTCGGGAACAGGGGCTGGCCCCGGTCATGGAGACTTTCGCCGACGCCCGTCAGCGCTGGCTCACGCGTGGATTCGCCGGAATGATGCAGGGCCTGCTGGCGCGCCACGATGTGCAGGCGCGCCTGCTGCAGCGCGAAGACGGGATGCGCCGCCTGACCAACCTGCGGCATCTGCTCGAACTTCTGCAGGCCGAAGCGCGTCTGCTGGCGGGACCGGAGGCCCTGCTGGCGTGGCTGCGCAGCCGCATTGCGACGCCTGGACAGGACGATGAGGCGCAGTTGCGGCTGGAGAGCGATGCCCAACTGGTACAGATCGTCACCGTGCACGCTGCCAAGGGGCTGGAATACGCGGTGGTGTTCTGCCCGTTTTTCTGGGTCAATGCCGCCGAACGACCGGAGGCCGGTGACTATCTGGAATACGCTTCGGATCAGCCAGGGGGCGGGCTGGTGCGGGATTTCCGGGTCCGCGTGGAGCGCGAGACGGACGAACAATCCTGGATCAAGGCGCAGCGCCGCCAGTCCCATGACGCGGAACGCCTGCGCCTGCTGTATGTCGGGCTGACACGCGCGGCGCAGCGCTGTCACGTGGTGGCCGGCGCTTATGGCTCCGGACGGCCGAAGGACGGTGTGATGCCCGTGAAAGCCGCTGCCACCGGTGCCCTGTGCTGGCTGCTCACCGGAGCAGGGCAGGATCATGCCGCCTGGCGTAACGCCGCCGGACTGGATGCCGATGCCATCGATGCCGCCTGGCACCGTCTTGCCGAGCGGGTAGGGGATCCGGCCGTGCTTGCCGTGGTACCTCTGCCGCCAGAAAATGCGCAGACCTTGCACGTCGCCGGACCGGACCCGGCTGCCTTACAGGCTGCGGTGGCACCTGCCACCCTGCCGGAACGGCGGCGGGTGGGAAGCTACAGCGGGTTGGTCGCGACGGCAGCGGGTGCCCGACACGCGGCCACGATCCTCGCGGCCGTGCCGGCCAGCGGCGCTGGTGCGCATGCCACCGCCGCCTTGCCGGCGGAAGCGCTGTTTGCTCCCGGTGACGATGTTTCTGGGCCTGGCGAAGTTGCCGCAGCTGGCCTGCCGACTTTGTCCGACACCATCGAGCATGCCGGGCTGCGCGATCGTCTTGGCCGGGATCATGACGCTGCCTTGCAGGACGGGATGCCGCCGCCGGACGAGGGTCAGCCGCCCCGGCATCCGGACGACATCCTGCAGTTTCCCCGTGGTGCCGACGCCGGTACGGTACTGCATGGCGTGCTGGAGCAGGTCGATTTCCAGCAGCCGGCAGATTGGCCGGCCGTGACGGCCCGGGTACTGGCACGCGCCGGGTTGCCAGCGACCCATGCTGCGCAGGTGTTGGGCATGTTGCAGGATGTGGTGACCACTCTCCTGCCCCCCGGCTTTCGCCTGGCCGACGTGGCGCGTCGGCGCTGTCGGGCAGAACTCGAGTTTCATCTGCCGGCACCGCATCTGTTGGCATCCAGCCTGCGAATGGTATTGGCCCGACACGGTCATCCCAGTCCCGATCTGCACTTCCCGGTCCTGCAGGGCCATCTGAAGGGTTTCATTGATCTGGTGTTCGAGCATGCAGGCCGTTGGTATGTGATCGACTGGAAATCCAACCATCTTGGCAACACGCCGGCAGCCTATGCGTCATCGGCGCTACGGGCGGCGGTGGCCACCCACGACTACGGCCTGCAGGCCGCGCTGTACCTGCTGGCGCTGGACCGCTTTCTGGCGCGGCGCCTGCGTGGCTATCAGCGTGCGACGCATCTTGGGGGGGCGCTGTATCTGTTTGTGCGTGGGGTGCGGCCCGGCTGGCGGGAGGCCGACGGCCAGCCCACCGGAGTCTGGTTTCAGCCGGCCGTAACGGCCATGCTCGACGATCTGTCGGCGGCCTTGGCAGGTGCCGGCGCCTCGGGTCAGGCCATGCGGCAGGATGCCCCACCATGACGCCAGAACAGCTGGCCGAAGCCTTGGCCCATCAGGCCCGTCAGTGGGCCATCCAGGCAGGCGCCGCTGCCGGCACTCTGCCGCTGGCCGCCGAAGCCGGCCGGCGGGTGGCGATGGCGCTTGCCGAGGGCCATACCTGCCTGCCTGTGCATCTGCTCGCCAGCGGCGGCGCGGAGCTGGCGGCCACTGCCATTGTCGGACCGGCTGCGGCACCGGGCAGTCACCCGCTGGTGCAGGATGTTCAGGGGCGCCTGTACCTGCATCGCTACTTCGACTATGAGCAGCGGCTGGCGCGTCGACTGCACGCGGCCTGTATCCCGGCAGGAGACGGACCGCCGGATGCGGCGCAGCGCGCCTTGCTGGCGTCGTGGTTACAGCGGCCGGCGGACGCAATGCCTGGCCCCAGCAGCGAGCCGCTGGATGCAGCGAGTGGCAGCCCGGCGACTGGCAGCCCGGCAACTGGCAGCCCGGTGTTGGCAGCAGCCGGGCAGGCGGATGAGATCGACTGGCAGCGGCAGGCGGCTGCCCTTGCCTTGCTGCGTCGGTTTGTGCTGATCAGTGGCGGGCCAGGCACTGGCAAGACCAGCGCTGTGGTTCGTCTGCTGGCGTGCCTGTTGACGCTGGAACCCGACACCCGGGTAGTGCTGGCCGCGCCCACTGGCAAGGCGGCAGCGCGTATGCAGCAGGCCCTGCTGGTGCAGGCCGGCGGATTGCCGGAGGAGATCCGGGCGGCGCTGCCAACCACCGCTACGACGCTGCATCGGCTGCTGGGTCGGGGTGATGGCGTGGCGGGCTTCCGCCATCACGCCGGCGCTCCGCTGCCGCTGGATGTGCTGGTGATTGACGAGGCGTCCATGCTCGACCTGGCGCTGGCCACCCATGTCTTCGAGGCTGTGCCGCTGGGTGCGCGCATCATTCTGCTGGGCGACCGCGATCAGCTGGCGGCGGTGCAGTCGGGGGCGGTGTTTGCCGAGCTGAGTCGGTCTCAGCAGTTCAGTGCGGATACCCGGCGGGCGCTGGCTGAGCTGACCGCCACCCCGCAACTGCTGGCGCCTGCCGCAGTGATGACGGAGCCGACCACCGCAAGCAGCAGGGCTGGCTCCGGTCTCACCGATGCTGTGGTCTGGTTCACCCGCCAGTACCGGTTTGCCGCCGATTCGGCGATTTCCGGTCTTGCGCAGGCGGTCCGTACGGGCGCCACGGAACGGGCCCTCGCGCTGCTCGGGCAGCCGTCGCCCGAGCTGACCTGGCAGCCCCATCCGCCGGCCACGCCGGACCGCATCTGGCTGGCTGGGATGGCGATGGGCTTCGACGGGTTTCTGCAGGCGGTCAGCGGCCGTGCCGACCCGGCTGCCGTGTTCGAGGCCTTTGAGCAGTTCCGGGTGCTCTGCGCCCGCCGTGGCGGGCCCTGGGGCACTGCCGCCCTGAATGCGGCGCTGGCCAGCTGGGCACGCGACCAGGTGCAGGGACCCAGTCAGCAGGCCGTGGACAGCCCCTGGTTCAAAGGCCGCCCGGTGCTGATCCTGCGCAACGATGCCGTACTGGGCCTGTTCAACGGGGATGTCGGTATCGTGCTGCCCGACGGCGCGGGTGAGCTGCAGGTCTGTTTCCAGCAGGCCGATGGCAGCATGCGCTGGATTGCCCCGGTGCGGCTGCCTGAGCACGACAGCGCCTACGCGATGACCATCCACAAGTCGCAGGGCTCGGAATTTGCGCGCGTGGCGGTGCTGCTGCCCGCCGAGAGCAGCCCGGTACTGACCCGCGAACTGCTCTACACCGGCATCACCCGGGCGCGCACCCATGTGCTGCTGCAGGCCAGTGCCGAACGGGTGCGGGAGGCGATAGACCGCCCGACGGAGCGACGCTCGGGGCTGCTGGACCGGCTCAGCGAGGCCGCCGGGAACGCCGGAATGGGGTGACGGTCGGAGAAGCATGGCTTACTGTTCTGCTTCCCGCCCGCCCATGCCTCCGATCGGATCCCCGCCTGTGAACCTGCTGCGTCTCCGCCGTCTGCCCTGGTCTGCCCTGCTGTGCCTGATCGTGCTGACCCTGGTCGGGCTGCCGGCGCGCGCAGCTGATTCATTCGACAGCGGGCATGTCCGGGTCCGGCTCAGTACCGACCGTGCCAGTGTCGCGCCCGGCGAGGCGTTTCGGGCTGCCGTCACGCTGGTCAGCATTCCGCATTGGCATACCTACTGGAAGAACCCCGGTGACACCGGCTTGCCCACGCGGATCACCTGGACCCTGCCGGCAGGCGTGGAAGCCGGTGCCATCGACTGGCCCCTGCCGGCGCGCCTGCCGACGCCGCCGTTGATGAGCTTTGGCTACGAGGGACAGACTCCGCTACTGGTGCCGATGCGCACGTCGGTCACGTTGCAGGGGCCGCTGGTGCTGCGTGCCAAGGTGCGCTGGCTGGTGTGTGCCGAACAGTGCATTCCGGAATCGGCGGACTTGTCGCTCGACCTGCCGGTACGCGCGGGCAGCCCGGCCGAGAGCCACCCTTCCGCCGATGCTGCGGCGCTGGACCAGGCAGCAGCGCTGCTGCCGCAGGCAGCGACCGGGTGGACGATACGGGCTACCCGCGACGGACACTGGTTGCGGCTGGATGGTGCCTTGCCGGACGGGCAGGCGGCCCCGCCGCGGCTGGTGTTTTTCCCGGAACAGAAGGGGCTGATCGCCCCGGCGGCGCCGCAGCCCTATCACCATGCGGGCAGCCGGTTCAGCCTGGCGGTACCGTTTTCGACTGAAGCGCCCCCGCCTGCCGATTTGTCGGCGGT